>CAUPYF010000111.1:0-5530 GCA_963515435.1 uncultured Tannerella sp.
CTCGACTCCTTCACCTCTTCGGCTACGATGGAGAGCGCGCCCCGACTGTTCTTTTTCCCGACCATCCCCACCAAATGAGAAGTGCCCAAATAGATCGCTACTATATAGTCCGTCACCATAAATTCATTTTTTAGTACATACAATCTGGTTCTTGTATTTCAAATTGATCATCTCGTATTTATCCCATCCTACCTTAGGTATAGCTTGCTCGTAGAACAGTTGCAGATGATCCATCTTCTCTTCAAAGCCATCTAAACTGCCCAAGAATATCCGAAAGTCGCCCACCCGTGGAATCAGTTCTATCTCCTTATTGGGGTAAACAAAAATCTGTTCGATTTGGTTGTTCCAGAAGTCATGCTTGTGCAAAAATACGGCAAACTTGTACAAGTCTGTTGTGGCAAAGGTTTTTTCGATTTTCCCACAAGCTACGGGCAAATAGGCCGCATAGCGAGAGCTGACCGCCATGGCATGCCCCTGTTCATCGACGTAATAACTCCCGCCATCGGCAAAGACTCGAAGGATGGGCGTTTTCTGCATGATCTCTATGTGAACCATTCCCGAGGGCGTCTTGTAGACTTTCGTCCGCTCGACAGGGCCACTTTCTAAGATGCGACGCTCGATGCGTGCCGTGTTGATGGCACGGAGAGGAGTATCGACGGGGTAGAGATCGGAGCTGCGAAGTAGGCGGATGACGTCGCGACGGGTGATGAAGTTGCGGTCGGCACTGTCCTTGATTTCCACCGTCACGCCACGGCAAACAGCGTCCATCCCCTTCTCGTTCACCAGAAGAATCGAGAAGACGATGTAGCAGACGAAGACGACGGCGACAATGACAGGCAGCAGCTTTTTCATCGTTGGGCGAGGATTTGGCGGATGGGCTCGACAAGACGATCAATGTCACCGGCACCAAGAATGAGGACGACATCGAACGTACCCGCAGCGATGATGTCGGGCAGTTCGGCTTTCGTGCAGCAACGCTTGTCGGCGATGGTGACGTGCTCGAGGATCATCTCTGAGGTGACACCGGGGATGGGTTCCTCACGAGCCGGATAGATGTCGACCAGAATCAGTTCGTCGAGTAAGGAGAGGCTACGGGCGAACTCGTCGGCAAAGTCGCGGGTGCGAGAGTAGAGGTGGGGCTGGAAGATGCCCGTGATGCGACGGCCTGCGTAAAGCTCCTTTACGGAGAGGATGCTGCGGGTGAGCTCCTCTGGGTGATGGGCGTAATCGTCGATGAGGACGACGCGATCATTACGGAGGCGAATATCAAAACGACGCTCGGCACCAGAGAAGGTGGCCATGGCCGATCGGATCTCATCGGGGCGAGCACCGTGGAGCCAGGCAGCAGCAATGGCTGCGACACCATTCTCGACGTTGATGCGGACAGGTACGCCAAGATGGATGTCGGCGATGCGTGTCCCGTCCGAGAGAACGCAATCGAAGACAGCCTCACCGTCACCAATACGGACGTTCTCGGCGTGAAAGTCGGCCGAGGTATCGGTGGCGGAGTAGGTGTAGCAACGGATATCGGGCTGGAGGCATGGGGTGATGGGGGCATCCTTCTTGATGATCAACGTGCCACCGGGACAGATGAGTGAGGTGAAGATCTCGAAGGCCTCGCGATAGGCAGCGGATGTGCCATAGATGTCGAGATGATCGGGGTCGGCGGAGGTAATGATGGCCGTGGTGGGGTAGAGGTGATGGAAGGAGCGATCGTATTCGTCGGCCTCAACGACGGTCAGGTCGCTGCGGTCAGAGAGCATCAGGTTGCTGGCGTAGCCCTTCAGAATGCCGCCGAGGAAGGCGTTGCAATCCACATGCGACTGCTTCAGGAGGTGAGCCGTCATGGAGGAGACGGTCGTTTTGCCATGTGTGCCAGCTACGCAGATGGCGCGGCTGGCCGAGGTGATGAGTCCGAGCACTTCGGAACGCTTCATCACCTCGAAACCGTAGCGGAGGAAATGGTTCAGCTCCGTGTGATCGGACGGAACGGCGGGGGTGTAGATCACGAGCGTCGTTTGCGGATCTGAGAAACCTGGGGGGATGAGGCGGACGTCATCGTCGAAATGGATGGCGGCGCCTTCGTCGATCAGGTGACCAGTGAGAGGTGAGGGTGTGCGATCGTATCCGGCCACGCGGACATCACGCGCCATAAACCAACGAATCAGGGCGCTCATACCGATGCCACCGGCACCGATGAAGTAGGCAGAACGAATGTGTGCGATGTCGATCATCTCTTCTTTTCCGTTTGAGGCGCTCCGGGGCGCTTGTTGTTTTCAATTAAAGCCACCAGCTCGTCTACGATGCGCTCATCGCTGTTGCGCTCGGCCAGTTGACTGCTGTGGATGCCCAGCGCGTTCAATTGCTCGGGGGCGGAGAAGAGGCGACGGAGGGTGTCGGGGAGTGATTGACGAAGGCCGCTGTCAGCGATCATCACGGCGCCACCCCGATCAGCCACGGAGCGGGCGTTCTTCGTCTGATGATCCTCCGCCACGTTGGGGGAGGGCACAAGGATGGAGGCCTTGCCCAGCAGCGTGAGTTCGGAGATGGAGCTGGCTCCCGCGCGCGACACGACAAGGTCGGTCGCGGCATAGGCGTAATCCATTCGTGTGATGAACGGCCCCACCCAGCGCTTGGGCTCCGGCTCGAGGTCGGAGACGCGGCTGCAGATGGCGTCGTAATAGCTGCGGCCCGTCTGCCAGATCAGCTGCACGCCGATGTCGGCCAACGTGGGGAGGGCGGCCTCTATGGCCTCGTTGATGGTGCGAGCACCGAGGCTACCACCGAGTACAAGGAGCGTCTTGCGTGCGGGGTCGAGACCGAAGTGGGCCAGCGCCTCGTTGTGGAGGTGAAGCGCGTCCTCTAAGTCCTTCCGCACCGGATTGCCTGTGAGGACAATCTTCTCTGCGGGGAAGAAGCGCTCCATGCCGGGGTAGGCCACGCAGATACGCGCGGCGCGTTTGGCGAGCCATTTATTGGTGATACCGGCGTAGGAGTTCTGCTCCTGAATGAGTGTGGGGACACCAGCCTCGGCTGCGGCACGGAGCAAGGGGGCACTGGCGTAGCCACCTACACCCACGGCCACGTTGGGCCGGAAGTCGCGGATGATGGCACGGGCGCGGCAGAGGCTGACAAGGAGCCGGCGCAACACACCGATGTTGCGCCACGGGCGACGGCGATCGAGGCCGCTGACGGGAAGACCCACAATGCGATAACCCGCGGCCGGGACACGCTCCATCTCCATACGCCCTTCGGCGCCGACAAATAAAATATCGGCGTCGGGGAAGCGACGCCGAAATGCATTGGCAATGGCTATGGCAGGGAAGATGTGCCCGCCCGTTCCGCCACCACTGACGATGATCCTGTAGCTACTCATTCTCTCTCGTTTCTCATTGATTTTGTCGTTGTTTCGGCCGCGAAGATAGATTTTTCGGATGCCTACCCCGGGATTTTAGGTGTTTCTACCGGCCGGAAGCGGATCGACTGCGCGCTCCGAGGAAGAAGGTCTTTTGTACACGATGCTTGCGCACATGCTTAAGAGGTGCCACTAAGCAGCCCCGGCTATGGTCCGGCGGCCCTTCAGGCCGCTCCGGGTACACCTTTGCAAACCATTTCTGTTTTATTATAAGAGACCATCCTAATAATAAGGAAGGGCGCGCCACGCCTACAACAGACCATAGGCGACCACAGCATTTGCCCCTATGATCCTACGGACACGACTTCGGCCGCCGCCTCTTCCTCCTCTTTGTCTTCCTCTATCTCTTCCTCCTCCGCCTCCTCTTCGCCCATGCCGGCGCCGAAGCGACTTACGCTCAGGATAAGCCCGAAATAGACGCAGGTGAGGATGGTGGATGTTCCGCCACGACTGATGAGCGGCAGGGGCTGGCCAGTGACGGGCAGGAGGTTGACGGCTACGGCCATGTTCGTGAGCGCTTGGATGACGATCATCAGGCCGCAACCGATGACGAGGTATTTCGGGAAGAGTCGTTCGCAGCGCCGCGCGATGATGCCCACGCGGATGAGCAACATGATGTAAAGCAAAAGGACAACCGTCCCCCCGACCAGGCCCAACTCCTCGATGATGATGGCGAAGATGAAGTCGGAGTAAGCCAGCGGCAGGAAGTCGCGCTGCACGCTGCGCCCGGGCATCCGGCCGAAGAGGCCGCCGCGGGCGATGGCGATCTTGGCGTGTGTGATCTGGTAGTTATCATCGGTGATGACATACAGATTGTCGTCTTTCATTATGTCGTTGTCCGAGGTGCGATCGTCCATGTGATCCGTCAGACGGTTGCTCCACGTCTCCAAGCGCGGCAGGACTTTATGCGTTGCCTCCGGGGCCACCTTGGCCAAGGCCAACAGCAAGATGAGGGCCAGCAGCAGGGCCAACAGCATCCGCCCGATACGCAGGAGGGAGATATGCCCGACAAACATCATCAGTAGGCAAACGAGCCCCAAGAGCAGCGCGGTGGAGAGGTTGTAAAGCAGAATGAGAGCACAGACGATGCCCACGCCACCGAGGATCCAGTAGAAGGCCGACTTCTCCGTGGAGCGAACGCCGATCTTGCTCAGCACGAAGGCTACGTAAACGACGCAGGCCAGCTTCGCGATCTCCGAGGGTTGGAACTGGATGCCGAAGAGGCGGATCCAGCGCGAGGCATCGTTGACACTGATGCCGACGAAGGGCACAGCCGCCAGCAGGATGATGGAGGCGAGCATGAGCAGGGAGCCGCCGAGGGGGTAATACTTGCTCGGTATGCGTGTCAGGCCCAACACGAAGAGGAAGCCGATCGTGAGGTGGGAAGCATGACGTGCGATGGGGGTCCAGATGTTTGGCTCGTTGTAGGCCAGCGTGCTGGTGGCGCTGAAGACCTCCACGAGCGAGAAGCAGCAGAGGAGCATGAAGATGATCCAGATGGGGATGTCGCCCTGGAACACTTTGCGGGCGAAGGACTCTTTTGTCATGGGGTAGTTACGGGTTACGAGTTTCGCGTGCGGCGAGGGCGCGGACGCATTGTTTGAATTGTTCGCCGCGGTCTTCGTAGTTGCGGAAGAGGTCGAAGCTGGCGCAGCAGGGCGAGAGCAGCACCGTGTCGCCGGGGCGGGCTAAGCGCGCGGCGTGAGTGATGGCTTCTTGCATCGAACGGGCATCGCAGGTGGCGGGCACCTTCCCATCGAACGCCGCATGGAGCTTCCGGTTGTCCACACCAAGGAAGACGAGCCCGCGGGCCTTCGCCCGCACCATGGCCTCGATCTCCCCATAATCGTTACCCTTGTCTGTGCCGCCGAGGATGAGCACAATCGGCGTATCGACGCTTTGCAGGGCATAGCGACAGGAGTCGATGTTCGTGGCTTTAGAATCATTGATGTATTCCACATCGGCCACGCGCGCCACTGGCTCCAAACGGTGCTCGACGCCCCGGAACGTCGCCAGACCGCGCCGGATAGAGGCGTCGTCTGCACCAGCCAGACGGGCTGCCGTGGCCGCGGCGAGGGAGTTATAGAGATTGTGTGTGCCACGCAGCGCGAGGGC
>CAUPYF010000112.1:0-5513 GCA_963515435.1 uncultured Tannerella sp.
CAGATTTTTCGTCTTGTTCATCGCAGTAGGGGTTATGATTGATGGCGTAAAGGTAAGTCCTGAATTTGGATTGTTCGCGTGTGATGAAAGTTCGATGACGCGTGATGAAAGTTTGATGATGCGTGATTAAAGTTTGATTACGTATGATAAAAGTTTGATGACGTGTGATGAAAGTTTGATGACGCGTGATGAAAGTTTGATGACATGTGATGAAAGTTTGATGACGCGTGATCAAACTTTGATGACACATAGATAACGCGAGCGGACGAAACAAGAAAGGGAGCCCGCGGATGAGCTCCCTTTGCTTATACCTTATATAATAGGGCCGGATGACGGGCGACGGACGCCCGCTGTTCTGCCGCTTAGGCTAATCCCACTTGTAGCTGAGGCCGAAGCTGAGGATCTCGTTCGTTTGGACGTAGGAATCGTAGCCGGGCGTCTTGGTGACGCTGTCGTCAAAGCGGAGGTAGACGTTGATCATGGTCGAAAAGAAGCGGCTGATGGCCATGTCGAGGGAGTTTTCAAACTCGGCCAGGACGTTCCGGTAGGTGGTGTTGTAATAGAGGCGCGATTTCCAGGTGACGTTGCGGTTGGGGCGGAGCGTCATGTCCATGCGGACGGTGGAGCCGAACTTGTGGAGGGTGCGGGCGTAGGTGCCGGCGGCGTCTTTGGGGAAGCCGTGGGGGCTGCGGTTGACGGTGGCGTCGGGGCTGTACATGTGGGTGTAGGAGATGGGCGCGATGTTGACGGCGAGCTTGAGGGAGCGGCTGCGGGTGCGGAATTTTTTCTCTAAGTCGTACTTCATACCGAGGCCGACGTTGACGATGAAGGGGGAGAGGAGAGCGACTTGGCGTATCTCGGTGTTTTTCTTGTAGTTGGTGAAGAGGGGCGCTTTGAACTCGCCGTCGAGGGTATAGAACCAGCGGCTGAAGGCGCGGTATCCGAAGTTGCTGTAGAAGCGGAGGAGGTTGTCGCCGAATTTGTAGTTGCGGAGCGTGTCGTCGGAGGCGGTGTAGACGCTGACATCGACCTGGAGGAGGTTTTTGAGCTGGATGCGTTCGCGGGCGTAGTCATACTGGAAGAAGTTCTTGGTGAGGATGTTTAGGTTGCTCGTGCCCTCCTTGTACCAGTTGGGAGAGACGTAGTTTTGTGAGAACCGGAGGGAGCTTTCGAGGGATGACGTCCAGTAGCGGCGGTCGGGGATGAACTTCGTGGGCGCGTCGTAGCCGTCGGCGGCGCGCTCGGGGCGGTAGACGGGTACCTTCACATTGTCGCTTATGCACATGCGGAGGGTGCGTTCCACGGGCAGGTCGTCGGCGCTGTAGCGGAAATATTCGGGGTGGTAGCGGCGGACGTAGCGGTAGGCGTAATCGCGGACAATCATGCGGTTTTCGTCCTGTTCAAAGAGGCGTGCGGGCTTGTAGAGGGGCTGTTCCCACGGGCGCTCGTTGAGGTTCGTGGGGTGGAAGAAGACGATGCGCTGGGCCTTGTCGAGGTTCCTCTTTTTGAAGAGCACGGGCATGAAGAGCGGGTTGACGATGATTGTGTCGCGGAAGGTGAAGTGGCGGGGGAAGCGTTGTGCGGAGTTGTCCCAGCGGCGCGACCAGTAGAGGGCGTGGTCGGAGAGGGTGGTGGACGGTTTTTTTGCGTAATAGATGGCCTGTGTGGCGGCTTCGGCCACGGTGTCGCGCTGCATAGCCCGCTCCATGCGTGCACGGATGCGTGCGTCGGAGTTCAGGTCTTGCGCTCCGGCGGCGTTGGCAAGGAGTAGGAGGGCGGCTACGGCCGGGAATAGGTGAGCTTTAGTTCTTTGTTTTTCGGTCTTCATCGTGTTTTTATGTTTACGTGATGATGTCAGGTGGACGGCAAAGGTAGACGTATGTGCGGGCTGCGTCTATGTCGGATTCTCGGGCTGTTTATGCTCTGCCGAAAAAGGTGGATCAGGAGGCATGACGTTTTTTTTCTTTACGAATGCTTGCCGGTTTTCATACTCGTTTTACATTTGCGTCACGAGAGCGCAAGAGAGCGATCACAAAGAGTTAAGCCGCACTTGTTCGATTGGGAAACTCATCGTAAATATTAGAATTCCGAGACATGCTCTTGGCACCAATGGCGGGCTGCAACCTTCGGGTCTGCTTTTCAGCACAGCAGATTACAACGATGTCAATGGCACTCAAATCTTGTCATTCGGAGTTTGTTCAATTCCACAGTGCGGCTTTCATATAAGAGAGGTGACTTTTCAACGAGTCGCCTCTTTTTTTGTCCTCTTTCGGCTGACTTGATTGGTCTGCGTGCAATTCCTTTTTATGAGTGAAAAGTGTAACGTCCCGTTCCTCCCTGCGTCTTGTTTGCAGAAAACATTAAAACACACATGGACATGAGACGATTTTACTTCCTACTGATCGGCACGCTGGCCGCAGCATGTGCCACTTACGCACAACAATTGACCGGACGCGTGGTGGACGCGCAGAACCAACCTATTGAGTTTGCCAACGTGGCGCTGTATACACTGCCCGACTCGTCGCTTGTGACGGGTACGATCACTGACGCACGTGGGGCTTTCACGTTAGAAGGCAGCACGGCAAAGCGAGCCTTCCTGAAGATCTCCTTCGTGGGGTACGAGACGCAGACGGTCGAGGCGCGGACGGGCGTGACTGTCACGCTTAATCCCGAATCCACACAGTTGGGCGAGGTGACCGTGAAAGCTCAGCGGCCGGCTATCCGACTGAAGAACGACGCACTCGTGGCCTCGGTGCAAGGTTCCGTGCTGAGTCAGGCGGGCACGGCGAACGACGTGCTGCACCGGTTGCCCTCACTGACGGCGGATCACAAAGGCAACATCTCTGTCTTCGGTAAGGGGGAGGCCAAGATCTACATCAACCGCCGCGAGGTGCGCGACCTCTCGGAGTTAGATCAGCTGAACTCGGCCGACATCCGTGATGTGGAGATCGTCCGCAATCCTGGCGCGCGTTACGACGCCTCGGTGAAGGCGGTGATCCGCATCAATACGGTGCGGCGCGCCGGCGATGGCTTCGGGTTCGACGCGCGATCGAGCTGGTACGAGGGTGAGACAACTGACCTGCGCGAGCAGGTGAACGTGAATTGGCGGCGGAATGGCTGGGATGTCTTCGGCACCGTGCTCTACGGCCGCGGCGAATACATACAAGACAGCCGCATCACGCAGCTGACGCACCTCGACACTCTCTGGCGGCAGGAGAACCAACTTTACGGAACGGGTGTGGAGCAATGGGTGCGCATCACGGCCGGAACCAATTGGGAGATCTCTCCCAAGCATTATGTCGGCCTGCGCTACACGCTTTCGCCCGGCATGCTTTCCGAGACGGCTCACCCGACATTCAACAGCATCGTCCACGCCAACAATGCTTTTTACGACGAATGGAAGAACCGCGGGGAGCGGCGCGAAACATCCGATCCGTCGCACCGACTCAACGCCTATTATAATGGGAAAGTGGGCAGCTTGGGGATTGACTTCAATGCCGACTTCTACACGAGCGGCAACACGTCGCGCTCGCACACCGAGGAGACGAGCCGCATGCAGGAAGATCGCGTGGTGAACTCGGAGAATCGCGTACGGAATCGCCTCGCAGCCTCGAAACTGATTCTGTCGTACCCCGTGCTTGGCGGCGAGCTGTCCGTCGGCGGCGAGTATGTCCGCACGCATCGCACGGATACGTACAGCAACCCCGAACGCATCGTCCCGTCGTCTGACATGACCGTGGACGAGTGGAATAGCAGCGTCTTTGCGGAGTATGCGCGGATGACGCCCATCGGGCAGTTCGGCGCGGGGCTGCGCTACGAGCATGTCCGCTCCGACTACCTCAACGACGGCCGACCGCTCGCAGGGCAGAACCGCAGCTACGACCAATGGTTCCCCAACGTCTCGTTCGGCACGCGGGTGAAGGGCATCGACCTGCAACTGGCTTACACGGCCAAGACGCAGCGCCCCACTTACCGCCAGCTGCGCAGCAATGTGTATTACGCCAATCGCCTCTCGCTGCAAACGGGCAACCCGCTGCTGAAGCCCACCGTGACGCACGATGTGAGTCTCACGGCCGCCTGGAGCATCGTGCAACTGATGGCCAGCTACAAAGTGAACCGCGATGCGGTGATCTACTGGACGGAGCGCAGCAAGCATGACCCGAAGGTCTCCCTGATCACCTACCGCAACCTCGACCGCCTGCCCGCGCTGACGGCCTTCGTCACCGTCACGCCGACCTTCGGGCCGTGGACACCGCAGCTGAGTGCGGGCCTCGTCAAGCAGTGGGCCGAGGTGGACGTGGACAACGAAACGATCCGATACGACAAGCCACTGCTCCAAGCCTCGCTCAGCAACTCGCTCCGCCTGCCGGCCGGACTGCTCTTCACGCTTGACCTGCGCTATCAAGGCACGGGCGATGTCGAGAATGTGCACATGACCGAAAAGTCATTCTACATCAACGCGGGCCTGACGCGATCCTTCTTCCACGACCGGCTGCGCGTGGAGCTGAAAGGCTGGGACATCTTCCGCGGACGGAAGGACGGCAACCTGCTGCGCTTCCCACGGATGGAGCTCTATCAAGCCAATCGATACGACACACGCGAGTTCGAGCTTACGCTGCGATACCGGTTCAATGCCGCCAAGAGCAAATACAAGGGCACGGGCGCGGGGGCTGGCGAGTTCAATCGACTGTAAGAAGAACAATGTGCGAGGTAGTGCACACTACTGCACAAGGTGCTTGCGCAAATCCACCAGCTATCTGTAGGGGCGGACACACAGGTCTGCCTCTACGTGGCGCCATAGGGAAGGGGGGCTTCCCCCGGTGCAGGAAGGAGGGATTCCACCATTGGGGAAAAGACCTCGCTCGAATGTTTGCCTCATTTCCAGATCTCGGGAAAAGGATCCTTAGCCTCCCACATTTTGGGGATTGGCGCAGGTGGCATGCCCCTCTACTTTTGGCGCCCGTAAACAGCAATCCATTAGATGACCATAAACCATAGCCCAAAGCGCAGGAGGTGGTTCTTCCTATACCTTATATTATGTATGACCATCGCCGGGGTGCAGGCGCAGATCCTACCGGCGGACTCTACGGCCGACGATGAAGTGGCCACGCACGCCGCAGCCGGGGTGAAGAAGTTCAACTTAGACGAGGTAGTCGTCACGGCCACCCGCACGCCGAAGCGACTCATGCAGACGCCCGTCATTACGCAAGTCATCACTGCGGTGCAGATCGAGGATCGCGGCCTGACCGACATCCGTAACCTGCTTACGCAGGAGATCCCTGGACTGGCCTTCAACGAAGTCGGCTTTGGCACGAGCATCAACCTACAAGGCCTTGGCGGTAAGCACATCCTCTTTCTGATCGACGGCGAACGCATGGCGGGCGAGATGGGTAACAATGTGGACTACCACCGCTTGGATCCGAACAATGTGGAGCGCATCGAGATCGTGCAAGGCGCCTCGTCCGCGCTCTACGGATCGCAGGCCATGGGCGGCGTGATCAACATTATCACCA
>CAUPYF010000113.1:0-5424 GCA_963515435.1 uncultured Tannerella sp.
GTGGAGGGTTGGCCGAGCTTGATGTAGCCGAGGCCGACGTCTTGCAGTACCTTGATCTTGGAGAGGATGGCGGGGATGTTTTCAAAGAACTCGACGGCCATGTTGATCGTCATGTCGAGGACGTCGGCGATGGACTTGCCGCGGTAGCGCACCTCGAGTGTCTCGCGGTTGTAGCGCCGTCCGTGGCAGTCTTCGCAGGGGACGTAGACGTCGGGCAGGAAGTTCATTTCGATCGTTTTGTAGCCATTGCCTTTGCATGTTTCGCAGCGTCCGCCGGAGACGTTGAAGGAGAAGCGACCGGGTTTGTAGCCGCGGATCTTGGCTTCGGGCAGGGCGACGAAGAGGTTGCGGATGTCGGTGAAGACGCCTGTGTAGGTGGCTGGATTGCTGCGCGGGGTGCGGCCGATGGGTGACTGATCGACGTTGACGACTTTGTCGATGTGCTCGATGCCTTCGATGGATTGGTAGGGTAGGGGGGGCTGGGCGGAGCGATAGAAATGCTGGCTGAGGATGGGCTGCAGGGTGGCGTTGATGAGGGTGGACTTGCCGCTGCCGGAGACGCCGGTGACGCACGTGAAGGTGCCGAGCGGGAAACGGACGTCGACCTGCTTCAGGTTGTTGCCCGTGGCGCCTTTTAAGACCAACTGGTGGCCGTTGCCGGGGCGACGCGTGGTGGGCACCTCGATGCGGCGCCGGCCGTTGAGGTAAGACGAGGTGAGGGTGTCGGTCTGGATCATCTCCTTGGGTGTGCCGGCGAAGACGACTTCGCCGCCGAGGCGTCCGGCTTTGGGGCCCATGTCGACGACGTAATCGGCGCTCAGCATCATGTCTTTGTCGTGCTCCACGACGATGACGGAGTTGCCCGTGTCTCGCAGCTCTTTGAGGGAGTTGATGAGGCGGATGTTGTCGCGCTGGTGGAGGCCGATGCTGGGCTCGTCGAGGATGTAGAGCACGTTGACGAGGCGGCTGCCGATCTGTGTAGCCAAGCGGATGCGTTGGCTTTCGCCGCCGGAGAGGGTGGCCGAGGCGCGGTTGAGGGAGAGGTAGTCGAGGCCGACCTCGAGGATGAAGTCGAGGCGCGAGCGGATCTCTTTGAGGATCTCCACGGCGATGGTGCGCTGCGCGGGCGAGAGTTTTTCTTCGAGTCCGTTGATCCAGCGCGACAGCTCGGCGATGTCCATCGATGCGGGCTCGGCGATGTTCTTCCCGTCGATGAAGTAGTGCAGGGCCTCTTTGTTGAGGCGCTGGCCGTGGCACTCGGGGCAGATGGCGGTGCTGACGAATTGCCCGGCCCATTTGCGTGCGGAGGCGGAGGCGGCGCCCTCGTCGTCGCCTTGCATCATGGTGATGTATTTGGCCACGCCCTCGTAGGTGTAGTTGAATTGGGTGCTACCGAGCGACATGTTTCGGAGGCGGATGGGCTCTTCGGTGCCGTTCATGATCTCGTCCATCGCCTCGGCGGGGAGGTCTTTGATGGGCGTCTTGATCGTTGCGCCATGTTTCTTGCAGAGCGCCTCGATCTGCCAAAAGACGAGCGAGTTCTTGTATTTACCCAGCGCCGCGATCCCGCCTTGATAGATGCTGAGCGAGGGGTCGGGGACGATCTTTTCCATATCGATCACGTTCACCTCGCCGAGGCCTTTGCAGCGCGGGCAGGCGCCGTGGGGCGAGTTGAAGGAGAAGTTGTGCGGTGCGGGTTCACTGTAGGCCAGCCCAGTCACGGGGCACATCAGGCGGCGGCTGTAGTAGCGCGTCTCGTTCGTGTCAGCGTTAAGGAGCAAGATCAGGCCGTCGCCCTGCTTCATGGCTGTGCGGAGGCTCTCCTTGAGGCGTGTCTCGTCGGTGGCGCTGACCACGAGTTTATCCACAACCACCTCGATGCTGTGCATCTTGTACCGATCCAGCTTCATGCCGCGGCTGATCTCCATCAGCTTACCATCGACGCGCACGTTCAGGTAGCCCTTGCGGCGGATCTGCTCGAAGAGCTCCTTGTAGTGTCCCTTCCGGTTACGCACGAGCGGCGCCAGCAGGTACATCTTCCGGCCGTTGTAGTCACGCATGATGAGCTCCAGGATTTGCTCCTCGGTGTACTTCACCATTTTCTCTCCGCTGAGGTAGGAGTAGGCCTCGCCAGCGCGGGCGTAGAGTAGGCGCAGGAAGTCGTAGACCTCCGTAGTGGTGCCGACGGTGGATCGCGGGTTGCGGTTCGTCGTCTTTTGCTCAATGGATATGACGGGGCTCAGGCCCGTGATCTTGTCCACGTCCGGCCGCTCCACATTGCCCATGAAGTTGCGGGCGTAGGCCGAGAAGGTGTCGATGTATCGGCGTTGCCCCTCGGCAAAGATGGTGTCGAAGGCGAGGGACGACTTGCCGCTGCCGCTCATGCCGGTGATGACAGTGAGGCGGTTTCGGGGCAGCTCCACGTCAATGTTCTTCAGGTTATGCACCCGTGCGCCCCACACGCCGATGGTGCCCTCCCGTTCGATGCGGCCGTCGGTGGTGGTCTCCTTATTCTTTATTGTCATAGGCAATCACTTCACAACCCAACGACGGTCGTGCACTGTGCGGTTCGGCTCGGTGTAATACAGATCCTTTTTGCGGGGGATGAGAATCGTGAAGCTGCGCCCGTTCGTCACCAATTTCGAGTCGCGCAGCCAAGGGTTGAAGCGCTTGAGGTCGGCGTAGGTGATGCCATGCGAGCGGGCGAAAGACACCAAATCAGGAATGCCGGACGTGACCGTCACCTCGTCGCACGCAATCGGCGTGTAAAGGTCGCACGGACGGAGGGCGAAGCCGTACTTCTGCGGATTCTCGAAGATGAGCTTCGTGGCCAGGATGCGATAGACGTAGTGCGCCGTTTCTTCCACGAGCCAGAGGTTGAGTACGGATGCCTCTTTTTGCGACGCGAAGGCGCCTGAGATGCGCCCCATGCCGGCATTGTACGATGCGGCGGCCGAGGCCCAATCGCCGTACTTGGCATAGGCATCCTTCAGGTAGCGGCAGGCTGCCTCCGTAGCGCGTGCCACGTTGTAGCGCTCGTCTACGCTTGGCGTGATGGTCAATCCGTACTCCCGCCCGGCTGACTCCAAGAACTGCCACATACCCGCGGCGCGTGCCGGTGAGGCCACGCGCGGATCGAGGTGGCTCTCCACCACGGCTAAGTATTTGAAGTCGTCCGGCACACCGTTGGCCTTCAGGATCGGTTCGATGATCGGGAAGAAGCGGTTGGCCCGCTTGATCGTCAGCATCGTTGTGGAGTGGAAATAGACCAAGCTGCTCAGTTCGCGGTCCATACCTTCGTACATATTGTATCGGGTCAGGTCAATCTGTTCGCCGCAAAATGTGACCTTCTCTGGGACGTCCGGCGAGACCGTCATACCGCTGCCGTCCTGCCGCGGCTGCTCCGTGTTTTGCGATTGGACGGAGAAGCACGCCGTCAGGCTGATTAATCCGGCTGCCATGCAGCCCACTGCAAAGTTTTTCACTCTCATTGTTTCTTACTGTTATATGTACTTGATCTTACCACATTAATGTCGCCGCTTTTGTGGTGCGTTTTACCATCCGTTCCGGTGTATTCGATGACGTAGTAATAGGCGCCCGCAGGCACGTACTGTCCGCGATACCGCCCGTCCCAACCGCCGTTCGGGTCAGTCCAGTGATAGAGCTGACTGCCCTGCCGATTGAAGATCCATGCGCTGAAGCGCACGACTGACTTATGCGCTACCTTGAAGACGTCGTTCACACCCGGCGAACTCTCCGGTGAGAACACGTTCGGCACTTCTAATACCGTCTCCGTGATGTTGATTTTATATCTGTGCTCCTTGTTCGTACAGCGCCCCGAGCGGTCGCTCACCTCGAGTGTGACGCGGTACTCGCCAGCGCGGTCGAATGTGTACTCCATCTCCGGCTCCGTGAAGCGTACCAACACGGCGTCGCCCGTGGTCTCGCGGCGCGTGATCTGCCAAACGAAGAGCGCTGCCACGGGCGTGTTAGCGTGTGCCGTGAAGCGGATCGTGGCTGGCGCCGACAACTCGCCCTCTTTGCGTTTGAGGTTCGTCTTGCTCTCTGACGTCATCGCTGTGTCCGCGTGCACCTCTAAGGCCACTGCCTCATATCGATCGATGGTCGCTGACTGCTCCACACCGAAGGCTCGCGCGAAGAGATCGCCCGTGAGCTCAATCTTCGTGTCTGCAAGCGGCGGGCGATGCAGTGCTTCGTCGAAAGGATTGCCTCGCAGCGTGTCCACGACTAACTCCTTGGCAAACGATTTGCGCTGTTCCTTCCACACTTGCGTCAGGTAGCTCACCTCAAACTCGCGCTTCACCTCGGCTGCCTTGCCGTCAGGCAGGTAGTAAGTGAGTGCGGGCAGATCGGCCGTGCCCGCCAGTCGCAGCGACGAACAGGCGTCGGACGAAGCGGCTACGCTGAGGCCGTTGAGGCGCGCCGGGTAGCGGCTGTAATCGATCAACCAGATATAATGTCGGAGACTGCCGTCGTCCACGAAGTAGCCGTAGCCTTCGGCCGGGTTGGTAACGGTCGATGTGGAGCCGCTTTGTGTTGATGCTACAGCCTCCCAATCGTCTTCCACGGCCGCCTTCGTGCGGTAGCGATACCAGCGATGCGTACCCGGTGCGGTGTGACTAATCGTCACGCCCTCGGTGCCATAGACTAAATAAACCTCCAGTTTGTAAGCCGTATTCTCCACTACACGGATGGGCGACTTGGCGCCGCCGCTCACTTGATACTGCGCCCGCAGCCCGTCTCCCGTCCACCCGATCCCGAGCAGAATAAAAAGTATAGAGAAAGCCTTGTGTGCTGCTAAATGGAGACTTCCTCTGCATTGAAAAATCGTCTTACTCATACAATTACCAAAATGAGCGGCAAAAGTAGGCGCTGTTTGGGAAGGGAAAAACTTAGAAATTGCTCTAACAACTTAAATCTATATGAGTTCGACGTAAGAAAGAGCTTCGCTTATTCCTGTAGCCTGTCTTTGCAGGGGTGCTCCAACGGTCAAAACGTCTTTGGAAACGCTTGCAACACTCCCGCAAATCGAAAAAAGGAGCCGTTTGATCGGATCAAATGGCTGCCACCGAAAAAAGGAGCCGATTGTCTCGGACAATTGGTTCTTTTTTCGATTTGCGGGAGTGTTGCAAGCATTTCCAAAAACATTTTTGGCTGCCCGAGTGCTCTATCAAACGTGAGTTCGATGTAAGAATACGTGAGTTCGACGGGAGCAATTCATTCACCGATATAGGGATGGACTCCCTTGCACGATGCCTGCAAGCTGCCTTGTCAGCATGCGCACAAGCACCTTGTCAGCATGCGCGCAAGCACCTTGTCAGCATGCGCACAAGCGCCTTGTCAGCATACGCACAAGCGCCTTGTCAGCATGCGCACAAGCACCTTGTCAGCATGCGCACAAGC
>CAUPYF010000114.1:0-5281 GCA_963515435.1 uncultured Tannerella sp.
AGTGCTTATAGATGGGCTTATCGCTGGTGAGGTAGGTCAAGTCCTCGGTGCCGAAATAGTCGATGTCGTCGTAAGTATACGAGAGCTTGTCGGTCAGCCGGGCCGCATCGCCGAAGGTGTGCCGCCACATAATGGAGGCGTTGAAGTTGCGGTTATACATGAAGTCGGACTCGCTGTTGTAACGCGCTTTCTTGTCGAGCCCAGGCAGCATGTCGCCA
Source organism: uncultured Tannerella sp. (assembly GCA_963515435.1). GTDB lineage: Bacteria > Bacteroidota > Bacteroidia > Bacteroidales > Tannerellaceae > Tannerella. The sequence goes on from CAUPYF010000114.1 coordinate 219, forward strand.
CGGTTGAAGACCTTCGTGTCGTCAGCTGTGCGATAGATGTCAGCAGGCATAACGTCGGGCAGACCGATCTCCGTGGGGTAGTAGTCACGCAGGGCACCGATGCGGATGTCTAACTCGTCAGCCTCGGAGAGCCTGCCGCCAAGGGAGAGATAACCGGAGAGGCGCCGCATGCCGTTGTCTCGCCAGCCCTCCTGCGTCTGGTAATTGAAGCTCGCCGCGTAGTTGAGCGGCCCGAAGAGGTGTCCGCCGAAGCCGAGCGTCGTTTGCAGGTTTTGATAGCTGCCGTAAGCCACGCGCGCATTGATGTGTTGCTGCGCAGTGGGCGCCTTACGCACGATGTTGAGCACGCCGCCCACGGCTGATTGTCCGTAGAGCACGGACGCGGGGCCTTTGAGCAGCTCGATGCGCTCCACCGAGGCCAGATCCATAAAGGGGTAAGAGTTGTTGATGGACGAACGCTCGTCACGCACGCCGTCGACCATGATGATGGAGTGGTCGAAGCCGCGGATGGAGATCTGCTGGAAAGCGCCGTAGCTGGTCTGCACACGCACGCCGGGCAGAAACTTGACAGCGTCTTGAATGTTCATGATGCCACGGTTGGCGAGCATCCGTGCGGGCAGGGTGTTGGTGGTGACGGGGAGGTAAGCCGCGGGGACTCCCAGCTTCATCACTTCCACTTGCTTGGGGCGCTTGGCGGTGATGGAGATTTCGGACAGCTGGAAGACGGTGTCCTGGAAGTTGGTGTACTCGCGTTTGGGCTGGCCGTCCTGCGCGTAAAGTGCGGGAGCGAGGGCAAGGCCGAGGGAAAGGGTAATAAGGATTTTCATTTTTGTGTAATGTTTTGGTGATAATTATTGTGTGATGATCCGTCGATTCAGTCGACGGCGTTATTCAGTTCAAAAGGCCCCGTCGATTCAGTCGACGGCAGGGGAGAGATCCGATGCGTTCCATAAGTGCACGGGGACGGAGGCGGGTGAGTGTAGCGTGTGGTGTAGTGTTATTCTAAAGAGAGGGAAAAGAGTCCGCGCTGCGCGTCCCCGGCACGTATAAATTCAAAACAGCTTCTTAATCTCGGTCGTTCGTCTCGTAATGTTTCTTTTTGGAGAGGATGTCGAACATGCGATGGTTCAGTGTGAAGCGGATGTGAGCGAGGTAGAGGGCGCGGATGGCATCGCTCTGGCCGAGGCCTTCGAGGAGGACGTTGACGCGGTAGCCTTCCTTCTCGAGGGCCTGCTTCATGTCGGTGGCGATGTCGTTCTTGGCGTGGTCGCCGGCGACGAACATGAAGGGGCGCAGGGTGACGCTCTTCACGCCGCTCTGCTTGAGTCGCGCTTTGAGGTCGTCAAACGTGGGGTAGCCTTCGACGGTAGTCACGAAGTTGCGGGCGTGACCCTCGGCGGCGAGCATGTAGCCGAGCATGGCGTATTGCGCTGTGGCGGGGTCGTAGCTGCCGTGACCGACCCAAACGTCAGCGGCGTCGGCAGCGGGGGCAGGGGCGAGGGCGCGGATCACGGCGGCGTAATCCTCGGGCATGTAGAGCAACGGGGTGCCAATGCGGATCTCCTTGAAGTCGGCGGACACGGTGGCCACTTCGCGACGTAACGCCTCCATCTCTACGCCTTCAATGATGTTGGCGGACTGGATGATGAGGTGGGTGAAGCCGTCGGCTTTGAGTTGCTTGAGGACGTCGAGCGGGGGGGCGGTCTCGATGCCGCGATCGCGGAGGCGGCGGCGAACGATGCGTGAGGTGTAGGCCTCGCGCACCTCGAGCGAGGAGAAGGTGTCGCGGATCTGCTTCGTGAGCGCGTCGATAGTTAGGGCGCGCGTGTCGTCGTGTGTGGATCCGAAGTAGACCATGACGATGGCTGCCTTGTCGCCCGGTTGCATGGACTTGAGCATGTCGGAGGCTTGGAAGTTTGCTCCGTCGTGCGCGTAGCTGATTGCGGTAATCATCAGTAGAAAGGTGATGAAGTAGGTTTTCATTTTGAATAAGTAGTTAGGGGTAATAACTGTGAGTTCGATGTGGGGCAATCCATCTCCCTGCACCGAGGGAGACCCCTTCCCCAATGGCTTGCAGCCGTCGTGTGGGAGTCCTTCTAATATCGGGGGGATGAATTGCTTCACGTCAATAAGTAGTAGTCAGAGTAGTCAAACGGCCTCACCTTCTCCGCTTCTTGCGTTTACGGCGGAGGCGCTTGAGGTTGATCCAGACGCCGGAGAAGGAGACGAAGGCGCCGCCGAGGGCCGCCGTCCAGATGGCGATGGTCCAAAGCCTGGGGTGCTCCACGAGCCAACGGATGTTGAAGTAGTGCAGGCCGCTGAAGACCCACTTCTTGGCCATGCGCGCGCGGTTGAGGTAGCGGAAGTTGCCCGTGGCCGGATCGACGTAGTAGCGGCTCCGGTCGGCGTTGTCCACCATCACCTTGTAGGCCGGGAGGGGCAACGCCGTCCAGCGCGAGATGTAGTACTCTTCGTAACGATCGATGCGCGAGACTGTGAGGCGCTCGCCCTTGTGCAGTGCGCCGATGGCCTGCTCTACCGTGGCGGGGCTGAGCTGGAGCGGCCGGAGTGCAGGCGTGGAGGCATCGAGGCTGAAGGTAGACGTGTCGGTCGTCACGTCATAGATGGGCACGTCGCGGAAGTGATTCCAGACGATCTGCCGCGCTTCGGGGTGCATGCGCCGGACGACGCGATAGTCCGCGTAAGCCGAGAGGGGCAGCGACTTGCCGCGCATCTTGGCGTCCGACACGCGATAGTCGCCGTGTGTGCGGATGACCCATTCGGGGATGCGTTGCAGGGCCATTGCGCCGCTGAAGGCGAAGCCGACGAGCACGATCCCGAACACGAGTCCGGTGACGTGATGTGTCCGTAGCCAAACCTTCTTATACGGGCTGCCGAGCTTACCTCGGGCCTTCCGGTTACGTCGGAGCATGATGAGGCCGACGATGATGCCGGTGAGCACTGCGATGAGCGCCACGACACCGCCGGTGGTCAGGCTGCGGATCCAGACGTCGTTGTCGCGGCGCAGGATGGGCAGGTAGAACTTGTGCGGGATGGCGCCGACGTAGGCCCAAAGGCGGCCGCTGCGGTCGGTGAACTGGAGCACTTGGCCCGTGCGGAGGGAGATGTAGAGCTCGTGGCCCGCGGCATCGTCGAAGTAGCACTTGGCGATGGGCATCTCGTCCAGGTAGCGGGAGTACATGATCCACTGATCACGGCTGTGGAGCGTGTCGATGCGTGCGATGGGGGCGTCGACCCAGCGGCGGGCCACGTTGCGGATGGTCTCCGCGGTGACGGGCCGCCGGACCTCGGCACTGTCGGCGCAGAGGGTGTAGGTCGTGTCCTTCGTCTCAAAGTCGAAGAGCGTTTGGCCTTGGAAGCGCCGCACCGTGACCGTCCGCACCTTCGCCGCCGCGCCCTCGGGTAGCCGTTGGGCTACCGAGTCGACGGCGGGAAGGGAGTCGGGCAGCGGCTCCATGCGCGCTTGCAGGTCGCGCTCGTCAACGTTGGGGAAGGGATGGTAGACGAGCACCAACCCCGACAAGCACCACATGAGGAAGAACAGTCCGACGACTGCGCCCACCCATCGGTGGATCCGAAACAGCCACTTATTCATCAATTCTCAGAGCGTTGATACCGTTTATTCCTCGATGCCCACGATGCGTTCGAAGTGGTAACCCTTGGCGATGGTCATGCCCTTGGTCACCTGGCCCGACGGGATGTCGTAGATATAGATACACGTAGGTGCGTCCTTCGGGTTGACACCGATGTAGGCCTTGTTACCGAGGACGAGTGAGCGCTGCGAGAAGGTACCGCTGCTGAAGGGCAGGTTGGTGCCGTTGTATTGGATCTCGGTCAGCTGATCCGTCGTCAGGTCGAGGATGGCGTAGTAGCAGTTGTAGTCAGCGCCCCAGCCCTTGGCTCCGGTGTGCTCCGGATCTTGGATGTAGAGCAGCGCCTTGGTCGGAGAGAGACAGTCGGCGGTAACGATCTTGCCTTTGGGGTGGTTGTAGCCGCGGTAGCTCTTGTCGAACTCCGTCGCTCCCTTCTTGATGCGGAGCAGGGCACCGTGCTGTTGCGTGGAGCTCTTGGCGCCGGCGTTCACACTGTTGCAAGCCAGATAATAGTCGCCGTTGGGGGTGAAGAAGCTCTTGTGCTGGAGCAGTTCGCCGTAAGCCGTGCCGGCCATGAACTCGGCGCGCGTCTCCTTGACCACCTTCTCCGTCTTCATGTCCGCGGCGTTGATGAAGGCCAGCTGGAAGTAAGAGCGTTCGTTGTTGTAGACGAAGGCGTAGAGGATCTTGCCGTCGCGATAGTTGGCGATGCCGGAGGTGTTGAACTTGTCTTTGTCGGGCGGTGCGGGCAGGTCGAGTTCGCCTTCGTCGAGGATGGTCATGTTCTCGGTGTCGATCTTAATCCAAAGGATCTTGTCCGACTTGCCATTCGATCCGATCAGCACCAAAGTGTGGTCGTTGATCCAAGCGTGCGTGTAGCGACGGTCCTTCAGCGTGTTCTTTTTGAAACTAACCTCCTTGACGATGGCGATCTGGTGCGTCCCTCCGGCATCGACAATCTGATACTTGCCGAAGCGATCCTTCTCCTGCGGAATCTGGTAGTAATACTTGCCGCGGATGATGGTCTCTTGATAGAGCTTCTTCGTCACGTCTACGCCCGAGCCTTTGAAGTCGAGCTGCGTTTGTGCGTCGAGCGACTGGGTACTCTTGACCAGCAGCGCTGCGGTCGAGCCCATGCCACCCTCTTCGCCCACGGCCACCCAAAGGTCGAAGTGGGCTTTCTGCGTAGGACCCGGATTCGGTGTTGGTTCCGGATCATCATTACATGCCGTGAAAACGGCCGTCGTTAGCGCCATGATCAGCGCCCAAGCGTAACATTTGATTGCTTTCATCTCTGTGTCTATTTATTGGTGTAAGTCAATTGTCATTCTTAATGGAAGGGCTTCAGTCAACCCTCTGCCCTCTATTCTATTCTCTATTCTCTACCCTCTACTCTCTAATTAATGAACACACGGAATTTGCAGAAGAAGGCTCGGCCGGGCTTCTGGA
>CAUPYF010000115.1:0-5272 GCA_963515435.1 uncultured Tannerella sp.
TGAGCGTGAAATCAGAGTCGAGATACGAGCCGTCTAAGCGGATGCGCCCCACCTGCGAAGTGAAGGCGCGGATGGTGATGCCCGCAGGTCGCAGTGCGAGCTTGGCCACCGCGCCGCCGACGCATTGCGCCAGGGTGGTGCGTGCCGAGCTGCGTCCGCCGCCGCTTGGGTCGCGGATGCCGTACTTCATCTGGTAAGTATAGTCCGCATGCGAGGGGCGATAGAGGTCGCGCATGGCCTCGTAATCCTTCGAGTGCTGGTCGCGGTTACGGACAAGGAAGGCGATCGGTGTGCCCGTGGTGCGGCCCTCGTAGATCCCAGAGAGGAACTCCACCGTGTCCGGCTCGTTGCGTGCCGTAGTCAGTGCCGACTGCCCCGGCCGGCGGCGATCCAGTTCGCTTTGCACGAAGGCCAAGTCCATCTCCATACCCGCCGGGCAGCCATCGATCACGCCGCCGATGGCCGTTCCGTGCGACTCCCCGAAGGTGGTCAGGCGGTAGATGTTTCCGAAGGTGTTCATGTCATTGCGAATGATCAGTCCGGTGGGAGGTCAGCAGCAGTCGTGGCCATGCTCGTGTCCGCCACAGCAATCGCATCCGCCGCCACATCCACCGTGCATCATCTGCTCCATCTCGGCCAGTTCCTCAGGCGTCGGGTCATGCACATCGATCACCTTACCGGTAAAGTGTAGTGTCTCGCCGGCCAGTGGGTGATTGAAGTCCATCACTACGACATCATCCTTCACCTCCAGTACGGAGCCGTTCATGTGCTGCCCCTCGGCGCTCATCATGGGCAGTGTCTCGCCCTCCTTCACGCGCTCGCTGTCAAACACGCCGTCCATCATGAAGACACTCTTCGGCAGATCGATCACATTCTCCTCGTCCCGTTTGCCGTAAGCCTGCTCGGTCGTGAGGGTAAACTCGAATCGGTCGCCCGTCTCGAGCCCACTCAGGTGATGCTCGAAATCTTCCAGCATGGCGCCGATGCCGTAGATAAACTTCAAGGGCTGTTCATCGGTGGCCCGTTCCATCAGTTCGCGTTCTCCATTCTCTCCTACGTGAAGGTCATATGTCACCGTCACGAATTTGTTCTTTGAAACTCTCATATCAGTCTTTCTTGTTGTTTGATTGAATTATGTGTGTTGCTAAAAAAGACGAAGGACCGGAAGCGTGTAATCAGTGAGCTTCCGATCCTTCGTAACCCTTAATGAATGATTTCCCCGGAGCCTTTTATTGGGCGGGAGCTTCCTGCTGTGCCGGCTGTTGCTGTTGCGAACCGAAGTCGGGGCCGACGGCATTAGGATCCACCGGAACGGCATCGTTCACCTGCTGCTGGATCTCGGATTCCTGCTGGTTGTTTTTTGTGTCGCCACTGCTGGGGATGAACGAGGCGATGACTACACTCAGCACGGCCACCGTGCCGGCTAATCCCCATGTCGCCTTCTCGAGGAAGTCAGTCGTCTTGCGAACGCCCATGATTTGGTTCGACGAGGAGAATCCAGAGGCCAAACCTCCGCCTTTCGAGTTTTGCACCAGCACGATCAGAATCAGGAAGACCGATGCCAGGAAAATCAGGATAGATAAAAATACATACATGCTCTTCTATGTTTTTGAAATGAATAATCAGCTGTCTTTCTTTTTCGGGCGGCAAAATAAGTGTATCGATGTCACTTCCGCAAAGCCCGGGATGTGTCATAGATGGCGAATAGCGGTATTGCCTGCGGCATTTAGTGGTCGGTCACATACTTATTCCGGGCGCATCGCCTATGGTTTCGTATGCTCCACCAGCTTCTCCAAGAAGCGTATCTGATCGGCGAAATAGATGTTCTTCTCCGGGTGTTTCTCGCTCAGGCTGCGGATGATTTCCAGCGCTTTGGCGTAACGCTTCTGGCGGATGTAAACGTGGGCCAACGTCTCGGTGAAGTACGACGAATCCGCGGCCATGTCCGCGGCCTTCGGTGGGGAGCTCACGGACAGCCATTTATCGTCGTCCTCCGCTCCATCATCCTTCAGCGTCGTTGAAATGTCCTCCTCCGAATCGGCGACGGCGCGCATCAGGCGTCGCTTGTCTAACTGCTCGCTACCGTGCGCGATGAAGGTGTCGATGAGGTCTTGGTGGCGCATTCTGTTCTCTGCGGTGGACGACGGCGGCTCGTCGTCGGTGAGCCAACGCAAATAGTCGGTTGTGGCTGACGGATCGAAGGCTTCCGCGCGGGCTCCTTGCACCTCGTCCGTCTCCGGGCGGCGCGCGGGGGCATCGGCCGCGTGGGGCGGGCAGGCGAAGCGTTCGTCGCTGAGCAGGAGGAAGAGCTGCGCACGGTCGGGCACGCAGATGGCCATGTGCTCCAGCTCGCCTTTGAGCCGGAGATCGCCCACGCGAGCAAGGTTCTTCAAGTAGAGCATCCGCACAGCGTGGAAACAGGGGAAGGCCTCCACTAAGCGGGCCAGCTCGGGCAGTGTGTCGGCCGTGAGCAGTGTGGGCGTGTCGATGTACCGATAAAAATCTTTGCGGGTCATGAAGGGTGAGTAGTTACAAGTGACGAGTTACAAGTGACGAGCGTCGGGGTCTTGTCACTCGTAATTCATCACTTGTCACTGAAAATAGGCTACCAGTCGGCTACGGTGGCGTTGTAGATCTGATTCACGAGGTCGTCGATGATCTCACGGCAGAGCTCATCCTGCACTTGGTCGATCGTTCGCGAGTTCTCGAATTCTTTATACGACGAAAACGACTGTTCGAAATCCTTGTCCGGATTCACGCGATTGGTGTAGCGCACGCGGACGGTGACGGTCAGGCGAGTCAGGGCGGCGAGGGCCGTGTTGCCGCCGTCGCGCACGGCCTGCGGTGTGAGTTCGTACCCCGTGATCTCACCCTCCAAATCTAGTGTGCCATTCTCGCGCAGCATTTGCAGCTTGGTTTGCCGCACGAACTTGTTCTTCAGCTCGTCGGTGAAGCGCTGCGCCAGCGGGCCGTAGACGAGGGGCGCCATGTTGGGGAAGTCTTTGATCGAAATCGACCGCACCTGCGTATAGTCGATCGATGTGCCGCTGAATTGGTACGAAATGGAGCAGCCGCTGAGCAGCATAAGCCCCCCAGCGACGGCCACCATTACCTTATATATACATGTGTGCATAAGTTGAAACGTTCGGAGCCCCCATGTAGAGGCGAAAGATTTTTCTCCTCTACATGGGGCTCCCCGGTTGATTTACTCCAATCCGTATTCCTTGATCTTACGATAAAGTGTCCGCTCGGAGATCTTCAGGTCAGCCGCTGCATACTTCCGCCGACCGCCGTGACGCTCCAGCGCGCGACGAATCATTTGCCGCTCCACCTCGTCAAGCGCCATCAGTTCCTCCACCGTCTCGGCCTCTTGGATCGGCTCCTCGTGCAGCGGGTGCGGCTTGGGCGCGGTGTAAGGTGCAGCCCGGTCCGGATCCACGGGCACGGCGATCTGCATTGCGCCGCTCATGATGTCATGCACCAACTTCTTCAGGTCCGTAACGTCCTTCTTCATGTCGAAGAGCACCTGATAGAGGATCTCGCGCTCGCTCGTGAAGAGCTTGCCGTCATCCTGCTGCCTGCTGACGGGCACGGGCAGGCGTGTGGTGTCGACGTTGGGCAGGTAAGTCCGGAGGCGGGCAGCGCTGACGATGCGGTCAGACTCGAGGATGGAGAGGCGCTCGGTGACGTTCTTCAGCTCGCGCACGTTGCCAGGCCAGCGGTAGGAGAGGAGCAGTTCGCGCGCATCTTCCTCGATGCGGATAGGCGGCATGTGGTACTTCTCGGCCGCGTCACTGGCGAATTTGCGGAAGAGCAGCAGGATGTCGTCTCCGCGGTCGCGCAGCGGTGGGATGATGATAGGCACGGTGTTGAGGCGGTAATAGAGGTCTTCGCGGAAGCGATGTTGGGCCACAGCCTCGACGAGGTTCACATTCGTGGCCGCCACGATGCGTACGTTCGTCTTGAGCACCTTCGACGAGCCGACCTTGATAAACTCGCCACTCTCGAGCACCCGCAACAGGCGTGCTTGCGTGGGGATGGGCAGCTCCCCGACCTCGTCGAGGAAGATCGTCCCGCCATCGGCCACCTCGAAATATCCCTTGCGGTCAGCCAGCGCCCCTGTAAACGAGCCTTTCTCATGTCCGAACAGTTCCGAATCGATCGTGCCCTCGGGGATGGCGCCGCAGTTCACGGCGATGTATGCCCCGTGTTTGCGCGGGCTGTTTTGGTGAATGATCTGCGGGAAATTCTCCTTTCCCACGCCGCTCTCGCCCGTGATCAGCACGGAGAGATCCGTCGGTGCCACCTGCATAGCCACGTCGATGGCGCGGCTAAGCGCCGGATCGTTGCCGATGATCCCGAAGCGCTGCTTGACTTGCTGTATTGTATCTTCTTTCATCATAATGGGGGTGTAGATTCTGTCAGTTTTGCCTGACAAAATTACTATGACTTACCGGTTATGGCCTGTGTGTGCGCATGCTCCGCCCGCCGCGAAGCCCCTTCCTTGCCCAATTTAATAACTATAATACATGCTGGTTATTAAATACAGATGTGCTTAATAATAATCATTTATGCTGGTTATTAAAAAAGGCTCGTTTGATAACTAATATCTCTTCTGCTTATGATTTTCGATCAAAATTGGAGGGGGGGAAGAAGGCGTGTGGAGAGGCGTTCAAACTATGTTAAAAGCAACTCCACGCTGTGCAGACATCCAAAACGCCGTGCATTTCGTTCTATCTTTGCGGCACGTTAAACATAGATTTTCAATGAAATATGATTAAGCTGATTGGAACAAATGCAGGCCTTGTGTGGAGAGCTTTGAACAAGGCAGGACGGATGAGTGTGAAAGAACTCAAGAAAGAAACAAAGCTGAGGACCGACAAAGAATTATTTGCCGCGATCGGATGGTTAGCCAAAGAAGGGAAATTGGACTCCGGCGAAAAAGACTCCGAAACCTACTTCTGGCTCCAATAGCCCCCCGATGAAGAAACGAATGTGAGAGCTGCCTGATGTATCATTTACATACGATCAGGCGGCTCTTTTGTTTTTACGAGTATGCGTGCCAAAACACATTGCTTGCCTCCTACTCCCGCATCTATCTTTGCCGTCCGTAAAGACGGGGCTGCCCCACGATCGGGCGGACATCTGAGATCACCCCTGCTACATACAGGGCGTATGCCATACACTCCTACCTCCTGACTACTTATAACTACTCATATATGCACGAAAAGATCATCATCCTCGACTTTGGCTCGCAGACTACGCAGCTCAT
>CAUPYF010000116.1:0-5222 GCA_963515435.1 uncultured Tannerella sp.
CGCCCGCGGGCAGGTCCTTGAGCATGTAGTGCCCCGTGGCGTCGGTGGCCACGCCCACGGTAGTTCCTTTGACCACGATGTTGATGTAGGGCAAGTGTTCGCCCGTCTTGGCGTCAACCACGTGTCCGGTGACGACGGCGTCGGTCTTGGGTTTGATCTGTCCCGCTCCGGGGGCGGGATCAGCAGCGCCGGCCTGAACCGGCAGAATGAGCGATGCGCAAAGCATCAGCAAAGCAAAATAGATAGTTCTCATTTTCATTTTGTGTAAATAATGATGTGATACATGTTTTATATTCTTCGATTGAAAAAATAGGTGCCTGTCGATTAGAAGAAGGCAGACTTGCGAAAGCTCCGGAACCGGAAATAGTGTATTTCGATGCGTTACAAGCCTGCAACGGTCTGTCGAAGTGTTCGACGGAGCCCTGCAAGCCTGCAGCGGCCTGGAATGTATTTCCGGGACGGACGAACGCACCTATGGCTGTAGGGGCGAATAATCATTCGCCCTATGACCATTGACAATGATCAATTGACAGGTGGATTACAGGGATGTGTTCATAAATGGGTGAAGTGCAAGGCGTCCGAGCCTGAGAGTCGATGGCAACGCAGCAATTCGCCATTTATGGGCACATCACCGGCGGGCCGCGAAGCGATGGGTAGAAGATCTCCCGACAGACGAGGTCTGTACAGATCGCCTCGATGATGACGGCTGAGAGATGTGTGAAGGGTTGAGTGTAAAGGGTGGGCGTGATGGAGGCCATCAGTGCGGCTGTAAGGCAAGCCAGTGTAGCGAAGCCGGCCTGCGTGTGGGTGTGATGGCCCGTCTCGGGCGCCTGGCTGTAGGGGTGCGAGTGCACGATCCATTGGCCGTTGATGAAGTGCGCATGGTAGAAAAACGACGTCGCGGCTGTATATCCCATGAAAAGGATCAACAGCCAACCAGCCAATCGTCTTCTTATTTTCTCAGTACTACAGGACATGCGCAGTCTCTTTGTGATGAAATACGCTCTAAACGCGTTCCAATTCGGGGTGCAAAGAAATGTACTCAGAATAAATCCGACAATCCCCCTGAATAGGGAGGCGTGCATCGCGCCGTCCACCTCCTCCCACAGAGCGCTCAATTCCTTTTGTGAGCTCCATACTATCTTTGGCACCGCTTAATTGATACGTAATTATTAATAGAATGAACAAAGCGGTTATCCGATTTCTCCTCGTCTCGCTCGCGCTGCTCGGCCTCGCCCGGCAGGCAGCATACGCACAGAGTCTCACCACCTCTGTCACCGGCATGGTGGTCGACTCCATCACCGGCGAACCCCTCCCCTTCGTCACCCTCATCTTCGAGGGTTCGACCGTCGGCGATGTCACTGACCTCGACGGCAACTTCCACCTGAGGAACGACCGCGGCCTCGCCCGCCTGCAAGTCTCCTACGTGGGCTACGAAACGAAGACCATCACTCTCACCGCCGGACGCGCCAATACGGGCATCCGCATCCTGCTCGCCCCCTCCACCATCCAGCTCTCCGAGGTTGTCATCCGCCCCAAACGCGAGAAGTACAGCCGCAAGAACAACCCCGCTGTGGAGCTCATGAAGCGCGTCGTGGCCCGCAAGGACAGCAACCGCATCACGCAGCTCGACGATTACAGCACGGAGTGCTACGAGAAGATGACCCTCTCCCTCGATAAGTTCGACACCAAGCTCGAGAAGAGCAAAATGCTCAAGCGATTCAAGTTCCTGAAGAACTACTTAGACACCTCCGAGTTCGACGGCCGCCCCATCCTCACCCTCTCCCTACGCGAGAAAATCTCCGACATCTACTACCGTCGCGAGCCCCGCTCAGAGAAGGTCATCGTCCGCGCCACGCGCCAGCAAGGCATCGACCAAAGCATCGACGAATACGGCACCATCACGGCCAACCTCGAGGAGATCTTCCAAGGCGTCGACATCTTCGATAACAACATCACCTTCCTCCTTAACCGCTTCGTCAGCCCCCTCTCCTCCGTCTTGGCCAACACCTTCTACCATTATTATATCATGGACACTGTCGACGTGGGCGGCGAGCCCTGCACCGATCTGGCCTTCGTGCCCGTCAACCCGCAGAGCTACGGCTTCATCGGACGACTCTACGTCACCACCGACGGTACCTATTCCGTCAAGAAGGTACTCCTCAACGTCCCCCGGCACATCAACCTCAACTTCGTCCGCGAGCTGCGCGTAGAGCAACAATTCCGCCGCAGGCCCGCGGACGGACTCTGGGAGCTCGACACGGACAACACCTACGTGCTCTTCCAACTCATCAACGGTGGCCAGCAGATGTACGCCCACCAGCTGCGTAGCTACTCCGATTATCGCTCGCCCGTAATCAACGCCGACTCCGTCTTCGCCCTCACCGGACGCGTCCAGACGCCCCTCTCGCGTTACCTTACCCAGCCCGACTCCTTCTGGATCAGCCGTCGCCACACGCCCCTCAAGGATCGCGAAAGCGGCATCGAGAGCCTGCTGGCACGCCTCAAAGAGATCACCGCCTTCAAGGTCCTCCTCAAGACGGCCGAGATCCTCATCTCCGGTTACATCCCCATCAACGATGTACACGAGAAGAACAAACTCGACTTTGGCCCGATGAACACCACCTTCAGCGCCAACGTCATCGAAGGCTTCCGCCTGCGCGCCGGCGCCATGACCACGGCCAACCTCCACCCACACCTCTTCCTCGGCGGCTACGCAGCCTACGGCCTCAACGACCGACGCTGGAAATACAGCGCCACAGCCACATGGAGCTTCAACGAAAAGGAGTATCACGAAAAGGAATCGCCCGTCAACAACCTCTCCCTGCAACACGAGTACGACCTCTACACCCCCGGACAGGAATTCCTCTTCACGAGCAAAGACAACGTCTTCGTGGCCTGGAAGGTGGGCAGCTCAAACCACAACATGAACTACCTGCGGAAGACGCGCCTGCAATACGAGCGGGAGTGGCTGAACGGTCTTTCCGTCAAGACCTGGGCGCAGCTCATGAACAGCGAAGCCACCGGCTCGCTCCGCTACATCGTCCGCAACGGCCCCGACGACTACACGCGCCTGAAGGACTACAACACCACCGAGTGGGGCATCCAGCTGCGCTTTGCCCCCGGCGAACGCGCCTACAACAGCCGACTCGGCAAGAGCTCCGTCTTCAACCTCAGCAAAGACGCCCCCATCTTCCGCCTCTCGCACAAGGTGGGCTTCCGCGGCATCCTTGGCGGCGACTACCGCTACAACCGCACCGAGGCAAGCGCCAGCAAACGCATCTGGCTCTCCTCCTTCGGCCACATCGACGCCTCCCTGCGCGGCGGCATCGTCTGGGACAAAGTCCCCTTCCCCCTGCTCATCATGCCTAACACGAACCAATCCATCACCATCCAGCCCGAGGCCTTCCACCTGATGAACGCAATGGAGTTCATGGCCGACCGCTACGTCTCGTTCGACGCTCGCTATCATCTCAAGGGCTGGATCCTCAACCGCATCCCGCTCATCAACCTGCTGGGGCTGCGCGAGGTGGCCTCCGTCAGCGGCGTCTGGGGCAGCCTCAGCGACCGCAACAACCCGGACAAGACCGATGGCCTGATGCTCTTCCCCGACGGTTCGCGGCCCTTCGGCACATCGCCCTACATGGAGTTCAGCCTCGGACTCGAGAACATCTTCCGCGTTTTAGAAGTCAGCTATTACCGCCGCTTGACCTACCTCAATCACCCCGACATCCAGCGCCACGGCGTCCGCATCGCAATGCATTTCGACTTCTGATCTACACGGCCTGTAGCCACACAGATAGTCAGAAGTAGTTACGGCCTTCGGACGGGTAGTTGTGGTAGTAAAAAGCAATTCCTCCTAACTACTTCTTACTCCTTCTAACGACCTGGCCGAAGTCCGTTACTACCGCGGCGAAGCCGCATAACTACTATATATATAAATATGGCAGATAACAACACCAACCGCGCAGCGCGCAAGAAACCCGTCGTCGTGCAAGTGTCGGACACTGGCCGGCTGCAACCGCAGGCGCGCGACTTGGAAGAGGCCGTGCTCGGTGCACTCATGCTCGAGCAGGACGCCTTCTTTAAGGTCAACGAAACCCTTAAACCGGAAAGTTTCTACGAGAAAGCTCACCGGCTTATCTATCAGGCCATCGTAGACTTAGCCGCACGCCAGCAACCGATCGACATGTTGACCGTCGTGGATCAGCTGAAGAAGAACGGCACCCTTGAGGAAATCGGCGGGCCGCTCTACATCTCCCAGCTGACCGAGAACGTGGGCGGCGCAGCCCACTTAGAGCGACACGCACAGATCGTGGCTGAGAAACACTTAGCCCGCGAACTGATCCGCTACACTGGCGAGATACAAGGTAAGGCCTACGACGAAACGATCGAGGTCAAAGACCTCATGCAGGAGGCTGAAGGCGAGCTCTTTCGCATCTCACAGCAGAACATCCGCAACGAGGCCGTGCAGATCAACCCCGTGATCAAGGAGGCGCGCGACTTGCTCGAGCGGGCCGCCAACCGGAAAGAGGGCCTCAGCGGCCTGCCCAGCGGCTTTGCGGACTTAGACAAGATCACCTCCGGCTGGCAGAACTCCGACCTCGTCATCATCGCCGCCCGCCCGGCGATGGGCAAGACGGCCTTCGTGCTCTCCATGGCGCGCAACATGGCCGTCACCTTCAAGGTGCCCGTGGCTATGTTCTCGCTCGAGATGAGCAACGTGCAGCTCGTGAACCGCCTCATCATCAACGTCTGCGAGCTGCCAGGCGAGAAGATCAAGAGCGGCCGATTGGAGAAGTACGAGTGGGAGCAGTTGGAGTATAAAATCAAAGACCTCTACGACGCGCCCATCTACGTGGACGACACGCCGAGCCTCTCCATCTTCGAGCTGCGCACCAAGGCGCGACGCTTAGTGCGCGAGCATAAGATCCAATGCATCTTCATCGACTACCTGCAACTGATGAACGCCAGCGGCATGACCTTCGGCAGCCGTGAGCAGGAGGTGAGCACCATCTCGCGTTCGCTCAAGGGGCTGGCCAAGGAGCTGAACATCCCCATCATCGCCCTCTCGCAGCTGAACCGCGGCGTGGAGGCGCGGCAGGGCATCGAGGGGAAGCGCCCCCAACTGGCCGACCTGCGCGAGTCGGGCGCCATCGAACAGGATGCGGACATGGTCTGCTTCATCCACCGCCCGGAGTACTACAAGATCCTCGAGGACG
>CAUPYF010000117.1:0-5218 GCA_963515435.1 uncultured Tannerella sp.
CTGGTGGCGGGGTCGCTTTGGTCTTGGGGGATGCGGCGGCATCCGCTAAGGTGGGTTCGTCGGTGGCGTCAGCATCGGTGTCGGGCTCTTGGGGATCGAAGTCGGTGATTCCCGCCTTCGTCAGCAGGTTATACCAGCTTAGCAACCGCTTGATGTCAGTCGGGTAGACGCGTTCACGATCGTAAGAGGGTAGCACCTCAGCCATGTAAGCGCGCAGTTCGTCGGGGGTCGCGTGAGCTGTGTCGATCGCAGCCTGTCGGCCTTCCTCTTTAGCCTTCACGCCGTTGAGAACCTTGTAGAGGGGCACCTCATCGCTGTCGGTATAGATGGCGATGTCGCCGAGTGAGGTGACCTTATCGCGGGCATAGACGGGCTGCCGACGGCCGTCAGTCAGCGCTTCGACAATCAGCAAGCTTTTTCCCTGAGATACTAATTTGTATAAGCCGGGTTTGCCCGACACTGCCAGAATTTTCTTCAGCATAAATCTTTATCTATTGTGTGAATATGGGGCCAAAAGTAATGTAAGCGCCGAATCGGCCTACAGGTGCAGCGTGCCGCTCTTTAACGTGTGGATGCGACCCCGGGGACGTATCGGGCAATGAAGTTTTCTACCTGTGGGATGAGAACTGACGCACCGTCGTTCATGATCACCACGTCGCTGAGTTCAGCTTTGCGTTCGTCGGGCCACTGGCTGTCCATGCGGCGCCGGACGCCAGCTTCGTTGACGCCGTCACGGGCCATGACGCGCTGTAGGCGGACGGGGGGGGGAGCGTAGACCATGAGCCGGAGATCCATCCGGCGGTCGAAGCCGGACTCGAAGAGGATGGCCGACTCCATCGCACAGGCAGGTGCGCAGAGGCGGGTGCGCCAGGCGTCAAAGTCGCGGGCTACCTCAGGGTGGATGATGGAGTTGACGCGTGCCAGTAGCGAGGAGTCGCAGAAGATGAGGGAGGCCATGCGGGCACGGTCGATGATGGTGCCGTCAGGGCTGTAAATGTCGGGGCCGAGGAGGTCGGTCAGGCTGCGGCGGATGGCGGGTGAGGCGACGAGGAGGCGTTTGCTCTCACGATCGGCATCGTAGACGGGGATACCGTAGACGGCGAATAGGGCGGAGACGATCGACTTGCCGCTGCCGATACCTCCGGTGATGCCGATGGTTATCATCTGAACAGTAGTTAGGGCGTAGTTTAAGTAGTTGGGAGCTGCCGGGTACGTTTGAGAGAATATCGCCCCTCCGAGAGGATGGAGGGCGATTATTGTTCTTCCAGAATAAATTCGATCATGTCTGGGTTTAGGTCGTAGTCCGTGAGCCAATCCGGCCTCTTGGTCAGGTGGAGGGCGATCTTTCCCTCCTCACGGTGGGCTTCAAACTCGCGGAAGGGGAGGAGGATCTCGAGGTCGTTGTCGGAGAGATCTTTGAAGTGCGACAGGGGGACGTTGCAGACGGCCTCGGCGATGTTGGGAAACATGCGCAGGACGTAGCCTTCAGGGACACTGTCGCAACGGATGTGGAGCGTGAGGCGTTTCTCGGTGAACTCCTCGACGGGGACGATGACCTTCACTGCCTGCGGCTCGAAGGTGATGTTGTCGATCTTGGCCAGACGGACCTTGAGTGCTTTGGTGCGGCTCAGGCCGGTGAGCCGGAGGGGGACGGTCTTGATCGTTCGCAGACTGTCGAGCAGGGCGCGGGGGCCGTAGATGCGCACCGTGGCGGGCGTGATGGTGATCTTGTCAGAGAGCTGGAAGCCTGCTTCAGTCTCGACTTTGAGGTCTGCCTCTACGGCGATCTCGCGGCTGTTCTGCTCGGAGCAGACTACGCGGATGGTGGACGGATCGAAGCTCAGCAGCCGGGTGGATGAGGCGAGATGCTTCATGATGCCGGCCTCGATGGTGCGCCGGGAGACGTTCAGCTCCGCCTTGCCGGGCTCTTGGCGCAGCGTGCGGAGGTCGATCTCGAGCGGTGAGAAGGAGCCCATCCATAAGTAATTCAGGAGGGTCGTGCCACGGTCTCTCACCTTGGCGACGATCTCTTGGGGGTTACCGTCGTCGGGGGCGATGCCGGCGGGGACGTTTTTATACTTCACGGGGATGACGATCTCGATTTCGTAATCGTCCTGCAAGGCTTGCAGGTACCAGAAGCTGAGCGAGCAGAGGAGGAAGCACATGAAGATGAGTGTCTCGCGCCAGCCTTTGCGGCGAAAGAAGGCTTTGACCCTGCGGGTTTCCAACTTGAACAGGTGAGAAGCCCCATGTGATGACATACGCGCCGTGTGGTTTGAATGAGAAAAGAATGCGGGGGGGGGAGGGGGAGTGTGCGCAGAGGCGGCCGGGGGGATTACTTCTGCTGTTGCTGAGCGTCTCCGGCGGAGGCGAAGATGGCGCTCTTGTCGATGCGGATGCGTACGCCTTCGGCCACTTCGATGAGCATCGTCTGTTCGCCCACTTCTTTGATCTTGCCGTGTATGCCGCCTGAGGTGACGACCTTATCGCCGGGCTGCATGGCTTCGCGCGCCTTGCGGATTTCCTTCTGTCGCTTCTGCTGGGGGCGCAGCATCATAAAGTAAAAGATGGCCACGAGTGCGACCATAAAGAGGATGTTCATGTAGCCGGCTTTGCCGCCTGCTGCGGGCGCCGCTCCGGACGCCTGGAGGATTACGCTGAATAAGTTCATATCAATAAGTAGTTAGAGGGTAGTTATAAGTAGTTATAGGAAGAGAGCGGAGGGGGCCTTAATCGACGTTGGCGGCGGCGAGGGGCACCTTGACGAGCTTGTTTTCCTCCTTGAGCTCTTGGACGACGGCGTCGAGGATGCCGTTGATGAAGGTGCCGCTCTTGGGGGTGCTGTAATACTTGGCGGCGTCGATGTATTCGTTGAGGGTCACGTTGATGGGGATCTTGGGGAAGTTCATCAGCTCGGCTAAGGCCATTTGCATGATGAGGCGATCCATGTTGGCCACGCGGTCAGATTCCCAATTCTTCAGGTGGCGATTGATGCGCGTGAGGTATTCGTCGCCGTGCTCTATGGTGAGGCGCAACAGGCGGATGGCATAGTCGCGGTCTTCTTCGTCCTTAAACATGGGGAGGAGGGGATGGTCAGGGCCGTCGTCCTCGGTGAATCGCTTGATGGTCTTGATGACGAAGGTTTCGATGATCTCGATGTCGTCGTTCCAATAGATGCTGATGTCTTCTAAGGTGTCCTCGAGGGCCTCGTTGCCGCAGATGAGTCGGCGGAAGGCGGTGCGCCAGAACTCGCGGTCGGCCTCGTAGGAGTCGTCCTTTGCGTCGCGATAGGCGGTGTAGAGCTCGGAGGCGAGGATGAGGTCGAGGGTGCTCTTGACGAAGTCCGTCTCATTGGTCCAAGAGATGCCGTGCTCTTTGGCGTAAGCTTGCAGGGCGAGGTTAGCCTCGAGTTGCCGGGCGAAGCGATTGTCGACCAAGCGCGTGTTGGGGCGCAGATCCTCCTCGGCGGGGCGATAGCGGTTGCGGCGCATGTCGAGGCGTCGTTCTTGCAGGTGCGTGACCTCCACGATGAGGAGTAAGAAGTAATAGTATAAGTCGTACGATCGGCGTAGGCTCAGGAGCAGCTCGTTCTCTGCCAACTTCAGGTCGTTGCTTCCGTTTTGCTGATAGGCGAACAAGATCTGGAGCACCTTAATGCGGATTAAAACCCTGTTTATCATTGTATATGAGATCTATTGTGCGATTCTTGTTTTTCGGCGGGCAAAGGTAACACGCCGTTTGAATTACAAAAGTTGAGTAAAAATCGGCTCTATGAGCGGGCGGGAGCAGGGAGGATCGGCCCCAACATGTCCCCGGCTAACTATGAATACTCACATTAGCTGCCATCACTTGACATACCATCAACGCTCATTAGCTGCCATGACGGTGTATGTACATCAACTATCTGCACTTAATAGTTGTCATGACAATATATGTATAGCAACTATCTGCGCTTAATAGTTGTCATGACAATATATGTATAGCAACTATCTGTGCTTAATAGTTGCTATGGCAATATATGTATATCAACTATATGTGCTTAATAGTTGCCACAACAATATATGTATATCAACTATCTGTGCTTAATAGTTGCCATGACGGTATATGTATAGCAACTATCTGCGCTTGTTAGTTGCGATTAGTATGGGGAGATAATAACTAAAAATGCGTCCGACTGATAAAAACAGCCTATGTTTGCCCTGTAAACACGAGATCGTCCCCCCATTATCCATCATTAATCCCCCCCCTCACACCATGCCAAGAAACAAACCCTACAAGCGCACTTATGATCGCTACCGTGCAGAGTCCCCCTCAATCAAGCATCGGCGCAGGCCGGGCAACCGCACCCTGACCGTCAGGCCGCAATTCCCACTTGAAGACATCTACATCACCCTCTTCACCGAACAGCGCGTCTATGACCGCGACGGCGACTACACGTACGAACCCATACCGAACCGCCTCGCACCTACGCATGTGGAGCTGCTCGATGCACTGCGCGAGGAGCTCGGCCAGGAGACTGCCAACCTCAAATCTTTTGGCAGCCGGTACGGGCTCACGCCCCCAGACCTCAACGGGTTTGTCCTGGCCCTGACCGGCATGGAGGCCACCACCTTCCGGCTGGCCTGGCAGATGCGCCGCGTCGATGAACTACTGCGATACACCGACCTGCCGATCGAGGCGGTGGCCCGACAGAGCGGCGTCGGGACGGGCTCCAACCTCTTTTATGCCTGCCAGCGCGACTTTCAATGCTCGCCTACGGAGCGCCGCGATGCCATCCGCGAGTGGAACGATGTCGGCCGCTTCCGATGAATCGGCCATTCTGCCCGTGATCAATTGACGATCATGCGAAGAACGCCTTGATGCGATCAATGATGAAGGCTACTTCCTCGTCGGTCATATCTGCGTGGATGGGCAGGGAGATGACGTCGCGCGCGAGGCGGACGGACTCGGCCATGCTGCCGCAGGTGCGGGCGACCCACTTGTAGGCCCGCTGCTCGTGGATGGCGCGGGGGTAATAGACCATCGTGGGGATGCCGTGCGCGCGGAGGGCGTCGCGGAGGGTGTCGCGGCGGCCGTCGGAGACGCGCAGCGTGTACTGGTGGAAGACGTGCGTGGAGAACTTCGACCGGGCGGGCAGGCGCAGCCAGGGCAGCGTGTGCAGGGCCTCGTCGTAACGGTCGGCCACGGCGCGGCGGCGGCTGATGTCGTCGTCCATGTG
>CAUPYF010000118.1:0-5179 GCA_963515435.1 uncultured Tannerella sp.
CTTCATCCGTCCCTTTACGCTGACGGACAACCTGTTTTTGATAATCCTCCTCTGCCTCTTTTTCCGCCTCGCTCCGATTGTCTTCCCTGTCGTCTGCGACTTCAATCGTAATGGTTCCGTTGGATTTGTGTGGCGTGTCCACAAGGCTTGCATCGACGAGCACCCCTTCCCTTACTGAAATATGATGGCGGGAAAGTTGTTTATTAAACTGCACCAACAGTTTGTCCATGAGACCCAACTGTGTCAGTGCCGAACGAAATCGACTGATGGTGCTGTGGTCGGGAGATACCTCTTCCATCTTCAGCCCCAAGAATCGGGAAAAGGTGATCGAATCATTGATACGCTCCTCCAAAGCACAATCACTGAGGTTGTACCATGTCTCCAAAAGCAACATCTTGAATAAGAGTATCACGTCATAAGCCGGGGCGCCGATGGCATTTTGTCGCTTCGTGTATTTCTTGTTGATCAGCGTCCTAATCGGACGCCAATCGATAAGCCGGTCAACCTGATTGAGGAAGTCGTTTTGTGCTTTGCGATAACGCTTTGAAAGGAGTGCGTCTGCAAATGTTACATGCTCAGATCGGTATTCTTGGATTGGTATGCCATGAGAGGAATATTGTGCTGTTTTTAATGTTCAAATACGCAAAACAACTTCCTGTTACACAATGAATTAACGAACAAAATACACACCAATCGCCGTGCAGAGGTCTCGAGTTATTAGAAGCTGCTCACAGCATGGCTGCCGCCTTACGGATTTTGTCGAGGCTGTCACGGAGCTTCTTATCCCTCTGCGCCATGTGCAGATTGTATTTCAGTTGCAGACGCATCAGCGAGTCGGCCGGCACGTTCAGAGCCGCCTCAAACCGCATGGCCGTCCGTGCCGTGAGCGACCGACGCTCGTTGAGTATATCGCTCAATGCATGATAGGATATGCCCATCTGTCGCGCCAGCCGCGAAAGCGTGATGCCGCGATATTCGATTTCATCTTTAAGCACCTCCCCGGGATGGGTCGGGGTGTAGCCGTGTACTAAGTTTCCCATTGCTGTTACTGATAATGATTAATAATTGACAATTGATAATTAGCAATTAGTCATTGAACCACCACTTGCTAAAATCAAAAAATGCCGGGCACATGCAGCTTGCCGCCACATGCACCCGGCATAACAACTCAACAATTCAACGCGCCAAAGGCGCTAACAACTCAACAACTCAACATCAATCCACGACAACCTTCTCCGCGCGGTTGCCTGCGCGGACCACGTAGACGCCTTGGGACAGGGCGATGGACGATGTGCCGGCGGGGGCGATGAAGGTGCGGACGAGCGTGCCGGTCAGGTTGTAGACGTTGACCGCAGTGGCCGTGGGCAGCGTGAGATGGAGGCGGCCGGCGGCGGTGTAGAGGCGCGTGGCCGGGGCCTCGATGTTGGCTGTGGGCAGGGCGCGGACGTCGACGTGGCAGGTGGCGGTGAGGTTGCTGCCGTCGGTCGACTTGACGTGGATCTTGGCCTTACCGAGGCCGCAGACCGTGCCCTCGATGGTGACTACGGCCGGGTCGGGGGCGGCACGCAGACCGCGACGCGTCTCCTCGGTCGGCAGGATGCGCACACGCACCACGGTCTCGTCGCTGCTGGAGACGGAGAGACGCTTGTCGGCTGCATGGGCCGGCGTGATGGTGATGGTGAAGCGGAACGTCCGCTCGCCGTTCAGCGTGAAGTTCGTAGCGCTCAGGGTGAGGCCGCCGATCTTCGTGCCGGCAGATGGTCTTTCGGGCAGCTGTGGCGTCGGCACGGGGCCCGGTCTCGGTTTTCTGGGTCTTGGCGTCGGGTCGGGTGTAGGAGGTGTGGGCGGCGTGGGCGGTGTCGGTGGCGTCGGTGGCGTCGGGGGTGTGGGCGGCGTCTCCTGAATATCGAAATCCTTCCACACGTTCTTCGCTTTGTAGGTATCGACCATGCCCTCGGGCACGTACAGCTTCACATACCCCAGCGTGACGTCGTCAAAGACATTCGCTTGGATGTCGGGGATCGATCCGGCATCCTTCCACGCTACGGTGAAGTTCGTCAGCGACTTGCTAGAGGTAAAAGCCATCTCTCCAATCTCGGCGACGCTCTTCGGGAGGGTGATGCTTGGCAGCACCTGGAAACTCGTGAAGGCCTTCTTCCCGATCTTGGTGACGCCCTCTCCAAGGGTTAGGGTTTGCGCCATCCCCCCGAAAGCACACCAAGGCTGCTCTTTCGGGTCGTTATAGTCCGGTATCTCGCCCGCACCGGTGATGGAGAGCGTCTTGGTTTCGTCGTTGTACGCCCAGTGCAGCCCCGTGCTGAGGTTGCCCCCTGCAGTCTTTCCATCCATGATGAAGAACTTTTTCCACTCGTCCTTCGCTTTGTAAATCTCAGCGGTACCGGCGGGCACGTGCAGCACTTTACCATTGGGGTAGCTAAAGGCCGAAGCGGGGAGGTTGGGGATGGATCCGGCCTCCGTCCACCCCACGGTGACACCCCCCAGCGCATAGCAAGAGTAAAAGGCCTGCTCTTTGATCGTGGTGACGCTCTTCGGGATGGTGATGCTTGTCAGCTCCTCGCAACCCATAAAAGCTTTCTCTCCGATTGTTTTAAGGCCGCTCTCCGGGAGCTTGACGCTTGTCAGCACATTGCAATTCGCAAAGGCCTCATTTCCGATGCCGGTCACGCCGGTTTCGATCACTACGGTTTTGATTTTCTTATCCCGAAGATCCTTCCAAGGCTGATCGTTGAAGTCGGCAAAGTCCGGCATCGGCTGGGGCGAGTCGGGGTTGGGATTGGAGATGGTGAGGGTACGGGTGGCGTCGTCGTACGCCCAGTGCAGGCCGGTGCTGAGGTCGCCCCACGGCAGCTCCTCAATGGTGAGCTTTCCCCACACCGCATTCCCTCGGTAAGCCTCCCCCGTGCCGCCGGGCACATGCAGCGTCACGCCTGTCGGCGGCGTGATGCCATCAAAGACACCCGGCGGGATGGTGAGCGGCGTATTCCAGAGTACGGTCACGCTCTTCAGCGCCGTGCAATTAGCAAAGGCGCCATTTCCGATCGTGGTGACGCTGTTCGGGATGGTGATGCTCTTCAGCGCCGAGCATTCGGAGAAGGCCTGCTCTCCGATCGTGTTCACACTCTTCGGGATGGTGAGGTTAGTCAGCGACCTGCATCGAAAAAAGGCGTTCTTTCCGATCGTGGTGAGCTTACCGTCATCGGGCAGCGTAACATTAGTCAGCGCATGGCATTGATAAAAGACGCCCTCTTCGATCGTTTCCACGCTTTTCGGGATCGTGAGGTCGGAGAGCTCAAAGCAAGCAGCAAAGGCGCCCTCTCCGATCGTTTTGAGGCCCTCGGGCAGGTTGATGCTTGTCAGCCTCTTGCACCCAGAAAAGGCGCTCTCTCCGATCGTGCCGAGCTGCGCGTCAGCGGGCAGCGTGACGTTTGCCAGCTTCTCGCAATTAACAAAGGCGCCCTTTCCGATCGTGGTTACGCTCTTAGGGATCGTGACGTGCGTCAGCGCACGGCACTTCTCAAAGGCGTTCTCCCCGATCGTTTGGAGCCCCTCGGGCAGCGTGACGGTAGCCAGCTTCGCGCAATTCGTAAAGGCGTACTTCCCGATCGTAGTCACGCTGGCGGGAACGGCAAAGGTTGTGCCTGGCTTTTTGCGGGGATAGAGGAGCAGCGCTGTTTGCCCCTTGTTATAGAGCACACCATCCTCGGCTTCAAAATGGGTGTTGCCGGTCTGCACCTTGATCTCGGTTAAGCCGCCAGCGTAAAGGGCATCCGTTCCGATCGTTTCGAGGGAGGCGGGCAGCTCGATGCTGGTCAGTGCATCGCAATCGGTAAAGGCAGACTCTCCGAGGGTTTTGAGGCCGGCGGGCAGCGTGACGCTTTTTAGCGCCGTGCAGCCTAAAAAGGCATTCTGTCCGACAGAGGTCACGCCGGCGCCGATCGTTACCTTTTGGATATCGCCGCGGTACGCCTTCCAAGGCTGCTTGTCCTGGTCAGCAAAGTCCGGTATCGGCTTGGGCGATCCGGGGGTGGGATTGGTGATGGTGAGGGTGTGTGTGGCGTCGTCGTACGCCCAGTGCAGGCCGGTGTCGAAGTCGCCCCACGGCAGCTCCTCAATGGTGAGCTCTCCCCACACCGCATTCCCTTGGTAAGCCTCCCCCGTGCCGCCGGGCACATGCAGCGTCACGCCTGTCGGCGGCGTGATGGCTGCAAAGACACCCGGCGGGATGGTGAGCGGCGTATTCCAGAGTACGGTCACGTCCTTCAGCCCCGTGCACAGTTGAAAGGCAAAGTCTCCGATCGTTCCCACTTTCTTCGGGATGGTGACGCTCTTCAGTGCCGTGCATTCGGAGAAGGCAAAATTCTCGATCGTTTCGAGGGCGTCGGGCAGGGTGATGTTTTCCAGCGCCGCGCATTCTCTGAAGGCGTACACTTCGATCGTGGTTACGCTGGCGGGAACGGCAAAGGTTGCGCCTGGCTTTTTGCAGGGATAGTGGAGCAGCGCTGTTTTCCCCTTGTTATAGAGCACACCATCCTCGGCTTCAAAATGGGTGTTGCCGGTCTGCACCTTGATCTCGGTTAAGCTGCCACCGTCAAGGGCATTCACTCCGATCGTTTCGAGAGAGGCGGGCAGCTCGATGCGGGTCAGTGCATCGCAACCGGAAAAGGCAGACTCTCCGAGGGTTTGGAGGCCGGCGGGCAGCGTGACGCTTTTTAGCGCCGTGCAACCTAAAAAGGCATTCTCTCCGACAGAGGTCACGCCGGCGCCGATCGTTACCGTTTCGATCTGGGTCTGGAAAGCATCCCAAGGCTGATGATCGAGGAAGCCAAAGTCCGGCATATCGCCCGACCCGGTGATGGTGAGGGTCTTGTCGGCGGTGGTGTAACTGTAATTCAACCCGGATGATCCGATGGGGCCGTTCTCATCTGCTGCCGCCGTTTGCGGCGTCATGATTCCTGCAAGCCCCGCCGCAAGGAGCAGCAAGGCGAGGAGCAGTCTCGAATGAATTCTTCTTGTGTTCATACTATAAATGGTTTATAAAGTAGTCTTGTGCATGTGGTGGGGCGGGGAAGTTGGTAGGTACCCGGCACAACAATTCAACAACTCAACAACTCAACATCAATCCACCGCCACTTTTGAGGTTATCGATCCGGCACGAACC
>CAUPYF010000119.1:0-5167 GCA_963515435.1 uncultured Tannerella sp.
CCCCAGGTGTAAGCCAGCGCGCGGCCGTTTAGGGCTTGATCGATGTAGATCAACAGATAATGACGCAGGGGATAGAGGTACGAGATGGCGTGGAAGGGGGGATACATGGCCGTCACGGGGTATGACAGTCCGCAGATGGAGAAGCCAAGCATGCCAAAGAGGCTGGCGAAGCTGAGACCAAGCCGAACGGTGGGCAGCACGCCGATCATAAACACGCCGACGGCTTGCGAAGCGATGACAAGTAGCGTCATGGCGGTGATGATGGGCAACCAACCGCTGCGAAGGGGGAAGGCGTTGTAACCGTAAAGCACCGCACAGACGAAGAGGCCGACGATGGTGAAGATGATCGTCTGCGGCAGCAGTTTGCCTGCCAGGCTGACGGCCAGCGAATCGTGCCCCATGCGGAGCCACTCGCGGGAGGTGCGCCGCTTGATCTCCGTGCCAATGCTGAAGACGGTGACGATGAAGACGAGCAGTTGCAGCAGGCCGGGCACGATGGCGTTGCTGAGGTAGATGGAGTAGTTCAGCCACGGGTTGCCGATGGCGTGCGTGTCGACAACGATGGGCTGGATCTGCCCCATGATCTGCGCATCGGTGTAGCCGCGAGCCTGCCCCTGCTGTAGCCCGACGGAGGCGCCGGCCAGGACGGAGAGCGTCTTCATGTCGCGAAACATGAGGGAGCCGGCGATGAGGAACGATCCGTTGGTGTAGAACGACAGGCGGGGGCGCTTGCCCGAGGTGGCGTCTTGCTGAAAGTTCTTGGGGATGAGGAAGACGCCGTAGATACGGCCCTGCTGCATCTCGCGGCGCGCCTCGTCGAAGGAGGCGCACTGCATGCGCACGGCCGTCTGCTCGAAGGCGTCGAGCTGGCGGACGAGGCGGCGCGAGGTGGGCGTGTTGTCGAGGTCGACGACGGCTACGGGCAGGTCGGTGGGCAGGCCGCTGCGCATGAGCGTGGTGAAGAAGAAGAGGCTGCCCACGGGCGCCACGATCATGCAGAAGAAGTAGATCGGGTTCGTGGCCAGGCGGTGCATCTCGCGCCAGGCAATACGCAGGATGGCGTGAAGGCCTTCGCTGAGGGTCATCGCTTATTTGCGTTTGATGATGACGGACATGCCGGGCCGCAGGTCGGGCACGGGCGAGGTGGGACGGGCGCGCACCTCGAACGTCTTGGCGTCATACTGGCCGGTGGCTTTCGTGGCCTTCCACGCGGCGTAGGTGCCCATGTCTTTCATGAAGTAGACCTTCATCACCACCTCTTTGTCGCCGAGGGCGGGGATGAAGCCGCGGATCTCGGCTCCGACTTTAATGTCGCGCAGCAGGTCTTCGCGCACGCTGAAGGTGACCCACATGTCGTTCAGGTCGGCGATGTTCATGATGGGTGCACCGGTGCCGACGAGCTCGCCAACTTCGGGGAAGCGCTCCACGACTTCGCCGTCGATGGGGGAGACGAGCACACGCTCGCCAAGGTAGGCCTCCACCTCGTCGACGACGCCGCCGGCCTGACGGACGAGGGCCGAGGCTGCGGCTTTGTCTTCGCGCCGGGCGCCTTCGCGGGCCATGTCGTACTGCGAATGGGCGGCCTTCTCGGTGGCTACCATGGCTTGGTAGTTGGCCTCGGCCTCGTCGCGCTTCTGGGCTGACATGACGCCTTGGTCGAAGAGGCTTTGCACGCGGTCGTACGATTTCTTGGCGATGTCGAGGCCGGCCTTGGCCTTTTGCCAGAGCTCATAGGCGCCGGTCACCTCCTGCGATCGGGCGCCGGCCATGGCCTTGGCGTTCTGTGCCTGGGCGGCCGATTGTACGGCTTCGGCTTGTTTCAGTTTGGCGTCTACCTCGGGGGTGTAGAGGTAGACGAGGGTGTCGCCGGCGTGCACATGGTCGCCCTCGCCGAAGCGGTAGGCCTCGATGCGCCCGGGCACCTTGCCGGAGATGCGCACCTGGGTGGCTTCGGCTTGACCCATGATGATGTCGTCAGCTGGGGAGAGGAGGAAGAAGCCTGCCAGTGCCACTAAACCTATGACGATGACTACGGCGATGAAGGCCAGTAGCATGTTGTTGATCGAATATTTCTTTTCGCTCATGTTGTTGAATAGTTAGAGGGTTGTTATGCGGGCTTCCGCCCGCGGTAGTTAGAGGGTAGTTAAAGGGGAGGAGGATGTGTATATATATAAAGGTATAGGGCGGGGGCGCTACTCCTTGCCCAGACGCCCGAGGGCTTTGCTGAGGTAGACTTCGGTGAGCTTGACTTCGATCTGGGCGTCGATGAGTTGGGAGCGGGCGGAGACCCACGCGGTCTGTGCCTCCATGAGGTTGAGGGCGGGGATGACGCCTTCTTCGAAGCCGATGTTGGCGTAGCGCAGGTTCTCCTCGGCGCGTTCCATGTTGCGGGTGGAGGCGGTGAGCTGCTTGCCGGCTTCATTGACTTTGTAGACGGATTGGTTGACTTGCAGCTCCACCTTTTCGCGCGCGTCTTGCGTCTCGAGCTTCTTGATCACCGTCTCGGCGCGGGCGGCGTTGCGCTTGTAGGTGCCCTCCCACCAGGCGGAGAGGGGGACGCGTACCAGCACGCCGATGTTGTACATCCCCGCGAAGTCTTTCTTGAACCCGTTGTAGGCGTTCGGGTTTGAGATGAGGTAGTTGGCTGTCAGGGCGACGGTGGGCAGCATCTCGGCCAGTGCGATCTGCTCCTTCTTGTGGTAGATCTTCGTGGCCAGCTCGAGACTTTTCAGCTCGGGGCGGTGGGCGAAGGCTTCGGTGGCGTCGGCCTGCGCGGTGGTGGGTTGCACGGCGAAGTTCTCGATGCGCTCGTCGGCCAGCATGGGGGGCTGCTCCATGTCGAGCCCGCAGAGTTGCGCCAGAAGCATGCGCGAGAGGGCCAGGCCGTTGTTCACCTTCGTCTGGGCCATCTCGGCTTCGTTGAGCTTCACTTTTACGGACAACCCGTCGGCCTTCGTGGCCACGCCGGCGGTGATCATGGCGGCGATGTCGGTGTCCATCTTGCGCAGCAGGTCTACGTAGGCGTCGGCCAGCTTCTTCTTGTTGGCCAGGGAGACGACCTGCCAGTAGGTCTCGTCCGTGCGGCAGATCACGTCTTGCAGCTTCGCATCGTGCATGGACTCGGCCAGCTCGCGGGCGTAGGCGGTGATCTGGTTGTAGGAGATGATCTTACCCCCCATGAAGACGGGCTGCACGAGCGACACGTCGCCGATCCAGATGTTGCGGATGTCGACATGGGTAAGGTCCTTCAGCTCGCCCATCAACTGGGGGATGGCTTGGGCCACCTTGGGATACTTCATGAGCAGGGGCAGCAGCTTGGGCATCAGGGCGGCGGTCATGGCGTCGAGGCGGCTGTAGTCGACGAGCTCGAGCGACTTGCTGTTGTGCATGTAGGTGCCCGTGGCGGAGAGCTGTGGGAAGTACTTCGTGCGGGCTGCTCGCCGCTCCTGCGTGGCGCGATCCACCTGCGCTTCGGCCACCTTCAGCTCCTTGTTGTTAGCGATGGCCAGCTGGCGGCACTGCTCCAGTGTGAGCGCCTCCTGCCCCGCGGCGAGGGTGGGCAGGGCAACGGCCATCCATACGATAAATGTGTGCTTCATTTCTTCTGTTTTTCTGGGGAACAAAGATAGATGCAGATGAAATTATGGTTCCAGAATATGCCGAAATGAATACAAAATGCGCGTTTTACAGCAGATGCGGCCTTCCGAATGAAAACGAGATTGCAACAACGTTGCAAGCAATTCCAAAAACGTATTGGCCATTGCTGGGGGCTTCTGTAGATACTCTGCCGGCTGCTTTATTCTTATATCGAATTGACGTTAAGAATGGATTCATTTTTCCTGTCAGAGGCCTTTGTGTGATTCCGGCACCCGCTGCTCCGCCGGGATGCGCATTGAGTACGGCATCCGTTTGCCATACCCCATACGCAGCAGGATCGTCGGATGCTCGCCATGGAGGCCGAGCGTGTCAGACAATGCGCGCGACAGCTCTGGCAGCTCATTCGGTGGATTAAGATAGGCATGAGCAATACCCATCGCCGTCGATGTGAGCAGAAGGCACTCGAGCGTCCGGCCGAGAGCCACCCACTGCTCCATGGTATTGTCGCGGGTGGTGAGTAAGATGAGATGAGAGGCCGAGGCGATCTTCTTGCGGTCACTGCGGTTCTGCGATCGCTCGTTGAGTGCACCGGCGATCACGTTTTCGGAGATGAAGCGCGGCAGATTAGGGGCGCCGAAGACGTCGTAACTCAGTCCGTCGTGCTGAGCGTCGCGGTGCTTCTTGTTATAACGCATCCAGCTGCGCAGTTCGGTCTTGAAGGCGTCGTCCTGCATCTGTAGGCTGTTGCCGCGGTAGATCAGTTCGGCGATGGCATCGAAAGCGGGCGTGCCGCGCTCGTAGAAATGGACGCTGACCGAAGGCGCAACTTCGATGGCCCGCAGTCGGTCGATGTCTGCCGCGGGGATCGTGTGCCCATCGTACACCCGGCGATTAGTCTGCCGGAGGGCGATTTGTGCGAAGAGCAGCGACGGCGTTACGTCGGCGTGGCGATCAAGCCGGATGCAGATCGTACCGTCTTCCGCAACGGTCACCGTCGTGCGGTAGCCCTTATGCGAGGCGGCTATGCAGAGGTTTTCCGCCGCGCAACCGAGGCTGACGAACAACTCCCGATTGTCCGGATCGACTACGGGCAATGCCCGGCTGTAGTCGGGGCAGATGTCGATCTCCGTCTTGCCGATTCGGAACAGCCACGGCTGTGTGTTATGCCCCGACGGAGCTTTGACGGCCTGCTCGATCAGGAACAGGAAGTCAGGGGTTTGTGCTAACGAATGATTCATTGTGATCATGCTTATAAGTATTGGGAACAACAGTTTCTTCATAATCAAAACAGGTATTTGTGGTAGGGGCAAAATTTTGGCTCGGTAATGAATCGTGTGACTATAAAAACACCGGAGAAACAAGACACCGGCCGCTTTCCACTTCTCATTTTCCGTTTTTCACTCCCCTGAGGTAATGATCCAGCGCCTCGACGTATTGGCGAAAAGCCTCCGTACCCTCAGGCGTAATGCGACAGGTGGTGCGGGGAATCTTGCCATTAAAACCTTTCTCTATAGTGATGTAACCCGCCTGCGAGAGCTTCTCCAACTGCACACTCAGGTTGCCGGCCGTC
>CAUPYF010000120.1:0-5112 GCA_963515435.1 uncultured Tannerella sp.
CGAGTGGCAGGCCGTCCATGAAGTAGCGGATGGAGTTGCCCGAGAGGCCGTTGATGGAGAGCTCGAAGTCGGAGCCGACGCCGCCCGCTTCGCGCACCTTGACGCCGGCGGTGCGGCCGACGAGGGCGTTGAGGTCGTGCAGGCTGTTGAGTTGTGTCTTGACGTCGGGTGCGGCGGCGGCAAAGGCGCTCTCGCGGAGGCGCTGCGTGGGGCTCTTGCCGTAGACCTCGACGACGTTGAGGGTGACGGCGTCTTCCTCGAGTACGAAGTCGCGGATGGTGGTTTGGGCGGGGTCGATGGTGACGCAGACCGTCTTGTAGCCGAGGCAGGAGACGGTGAGGGTCGTGCGTCCGGTGGGGAGCTCGAGGGAGTAGCTGCCGAGGTAGTCGGTGTAGGTTCCGCGCGAGGGGCTGTAGGCCACGGTGGCCGCGGGGATAGGTTGGCCGGCGACGTCGCGCACAGTGCCGCGCACGACAATGCTTTGCGCCGCGATATTAAACAGGCCCAATAGGCCCGCAAGAAACATCACGACGCGTCGCTGTGCGACTGCCGCTCTGCATTTTTTATTTGTCCCGTATGTGTAAAACATTCCATTCGTAACGCCGGCCCTTAGCCCCGAGGGGCGGCATTGCTTGTAGAGCTGCTCTTATGGAATTTCTTCGGGTTTATCCGGATCTATCTCCGCATAACCTCCGCGACATAAAATCCAAACAGCATCTCTGTTTTCGGCAGGTTTCCTGACTTCACCCCGAGGGAGAGCCGGGGTACCTTCCCGTCGCGCGTTTGCGTAAGCGACAGTGGTTTGAGGTGGCTCCTCGTCAATATGGGTGTTACAGTAGCGGGCACTGTTCCGGATTTTGACCGGATTCCCTTTTTATGCCGTCAGCAGGACTGCCTGGCATCACCGAAAACGGCGGCAAAAGTATAAACGGAAAGAAATTCAGAAAACGGCGCACAAACGCGTGCCACAAAAAGTGTCATCCGATTTCCGATTGTCTGAGACAAATCGCAGCCACCGAAAAAAGGAGCCGTTTGATCCGATCAAATGGCCACCACCGAAAAAAGGAGCCGATAATCGTTGATTTTCACCTAAGCCTTCTGAAAGGCGAGAGGATTCAAAGACATTCGGGCAGGGGCGCCGGTCAATGCTTCCTGATCGGCGGCCTCCGCTTGCGGCGATACTTGCGGCGGTAAACGATGTAACCCGAAATGACCACAAGCAGCATCAGCAGACCGGCAAGGAAGATGTAGAAGTCGGTGAAGGCGAAGAGGAACGAGCGGTAGAGCCGGCCCACATGCAGCTCGAGGCAGAAGTTCCAGAACGATATGCGGCCATCGCGGGCGAAGACGTCGGGCATGGAGGCGAAGGCGGCCTCGGGGTCGGAGGTAAGGCGCGCGCCGCGACCGTAATCGAAGACGACGGGCCCTTGTACAAAGTCGGCCGAGAAGCCGCTCACAGGATTGCCAAACGAAGCGCGCCCACGACTGCGTCGCGGGCCGTGGCTTCCCATCTCGTCAAGCGGAAGGCCCGTATTGTAATCCGTCACACTGCCGTCGGCCATGTTCCAACCATAGATGCCGCTGAAGGATCCTACGACCCACTGTCCGGGGCCCGTCTGTTGCCAGACGTTGAGCCCCATGACGCTCACCGGGGGCGTGTTGTCCAACTTTCGCGGCTGCGCGCCGAAGGTAGGGAAGGCATAGATGCCGGACGAGGCAGCCAGCAGCCAGCGATGCCCCTCCATGTCGTAGCGCAGGCGGCGCAGGCGGTCGTGCCAGGGGTTGTCACTCCGGAGCGTACTGCCGGGCAGGGGCTTCACCTGCGTGCGGGCGATGGGAATGAGCAGCGGCGGGCGGAGGAACATGCCGGTGATGACGATGAGCAGCAACAGGACGATGAAGAGGCTGCCCAACCGGTTGTGCCAAAGGAAGGAGAAGGTCCATGCGCGGCGCAGCGGAAGGGCTGGGTCGCCGCGGCGCTTGCGCAGGCGGATGGGGATGTCGAAGAGCGTCACGATGAGGCCGGTGAGGCAGAGCGCGACGACGACGAGCCCCACTAAATCGATCAGCAGCCGGCCGGGCAAGCCGAATAAGTCGCCGCTGTGCGTCACCCAGATTGTCTTGAAGAGCGAGACGCGCGGATCGTAGTCGTCGGGGGCGGGCAGGGGCAGCGTGGTGAAGCGGTCGTAGGGTGTGGCGGCGGCGTAGATCTGCGAGCGGGTGACGACGAGGAGCGTGTCGCCCACGGCCTGCACGTCAGTCAGTGCCTCGTTCGCGGGCAACGCATGGCCGGCGTCGTGCCATCGGCGCGCCGTGCAATCGAAGCGGTAGAGCGTATGGGCGGAGATGGCGAAGAGTCGGCCGTCAGGGGTGGCGGTCACGGCGCGGATGTTCCGGTTGTCGGCGCCGGGGCGCAGGCCGTCCGAGCAAGGGCTGAGGCCACGGCAGAAGGTGTCGGCCATCCAGACGCCGTTGCTGCCGTAGAACATCACGCTGTCCAGCCCCATGCGCAGCGTGCCCACGACGGCGCCGTTGTTCCAGTTATCGTACACGTATTGCCGAGGCATCCAGCGGCGCGGCAAGTCCCAACGCGTGATGGCCGTGCGGTGGTTGAGGAAGATGCCCGAGAGGGCGAAGGCCAAAATAAAGAGGGTGAGGACAAGCCCCACCCACTTATGAAGGCGCCGCCAGGTGCGCGCTTTCTCTTTGCGCCTCGGCGTCCGTTTGCGATTCGAAAAAGTCATTATCGCTACCGGCTTACTTCGACTTCAGCACCCGGCTACCGTCGGGCTGGTAGGCGTAGCGGAAGGTGATGTAGCCGCTCTTCTTCTCGGCGTTGTGGAAGCTCTCGAAGATCACCTTGGCATACTTGCCATCGGCTGTGCGGACGACGAAGACGTGATCGTTGAGGGTGTACGTCGGAGGTGGGCCGGAGAATCGAATGGCTTTGCCAAGGGCCACATTGCCGGTGCTTTTCAGCTCACGCATAGCCCCATTACTGTATCCCCTGATCGTGATCTCCACGTCCGTCACGTAGCCATCGGCGGGCGCCTCGTTCACGTCTGCGAAGCTCGTCTTGTTCGTCTCCACTGCGCCGCCTTTGCCACTGCCCGAGCGGCCGCTGTTGGTACGCATGTTGAAACGGTTAAAGGCGATGTCCCAGTCGGAGCGCGTCATGCGGTTGGCCTCCGTCACGCCTTGCACCTCGGCTCCGGTAGCGAAGGAAAAGTAGACCCAGTCCGTAGAGTCGCCCGCCACGGAGGTGGCTCGGCTCTGTGTGTGACGCTTCACGTCGAGGCCTCCGGTCTTGGGTTCGGGATTGTCGCTGCCGCAGCTCGACAGGGTGGCGGAGATGGCAAAGAAGGCCAGGATGGCTCCGCCGGAAAGTTTCTTGATACTGTTCATTGCATGTATAAATAAGAGGTGATTAAATCGAGAAATGCAGCGCCCCGAACACGCTTCGGCCGGGGCCTGTGTAGGTATTGAAATTGATGATGCCTGCGTGGTAATCGAAGAGGTTGTCCACGCCGAGGGTGACGCGGAGCTGCCGCATGGGGCGCCACGCAGCCGTAGCATTCCAAAGGCTGTACGCGGGTGAACGCGACTCGTAATAGGCTTCCACTTCCTTGCCGCCCACCTCGACGCGCCCAAGCACATCGTAACGCTTGCCGCCGAAGAGCGATCCGCCGAGGTTCAGCGTGAAATGCTGCCGCCCGAGGGTGAAGGCGTATTCCGCACGGACGTTGCCCGAGAGCTTGCTGTAAGCCGTCAGCTGCACACCGTCCGTGCGCGAGGGGAAAAGGCAGTTGGCCGAGAGATGCAGGAAAAGGTTGCGCACGCCGGGGTTGATACGCACATTGGCATAGGCGCCGGCGAGCGTGGCCGAGGAGACGTTGCGATAGTGCAGCTCCTTCTGATTGTTTGTCCAGAGCCCCTCGATCTTATCGGAGAAGAAGTTGACGTAGCCCGTGGCCATCGCATAGACATACTCCGAAACGTACTCGGCGGAGAGCGAGAGGTAATGGTTGCGTTCGGGCTTCAGGTTCTCGTTGCCGTAGATCATGAACATGCCGAGGTGATCCCAATTCATGTAAAGCTCCTTGAGGGTGGGCGAACGATAGCCAGCGGCATAATTGAAGCGGAGCGTGAGGGGGAAAAGGCGCCAGACGGCGGCCAACTTCGGCGCTACGTTGGCGCCATAGGCGTTGTGATAATCCAGGCGCAAACCCGCCACGAGCGAGAGGTGCGGCGTGACGGTCCAGTCGTCCTGTGCAAAGACCGAATAGGAGCGCTGGCTGCGCGTCTCGTAGCTGCCGGAGACGAACTTATCGGTGTAGAGGCTTTCGTAGAGCAACTCCGCGCCCATGTTGATCGTCTGGCGGTGCCAGCGGTCGAGGGTGAACATAAGGCGCGGCTGCGTCATGCGATTGCGGTAGATCAGGTCGCGTTGATCGAGTTGCTCGAGGGCTGTAAAGCGGTTGTAGGTGTCGGAATAGACCGAGGCCTGGAGGGCCGCGCGGGTGCTGAAGCGATAGTCGGCGGTGAGCGAACCGGAGAGATCCGTGTTGTGCTCATAGGCGTTGTCGGGCGTGAGGTCGTGCTTGTTCATCGTGTACCAAGTGCCTTTGGCGCCGATCGTAAGACGGTCGGAGGGCGTATAACCCAGCATTTGGGTCACCTGATGCGTGGTGTAACCCGAGACCTGCGTGGGCGTTTCCACGCGGCGCTCACGGACGGTGATGTCGTACTCCGGGAAGTACTTCACCACGCTGTCGCGGTCAAAGAGGCGGTAGGCATCGGCGCTCTTGTGCGCGTAGGAGGTCTGCGCCGTCCAGTGCTTCCAGCGCCCACCGATACGCACATCGGCGTTGAGATTGGGTCGGTCTACGCTGCGCTTGAAATAACGTTGGGCGTCGTCCGGGTCCACCTTCGTGTAGTTGCGTTCATAGAGCGGCGCCGCCTTGATGGAGGCCGAGACGGTGAACGGGGCCTTGGGTCGCTTGGTGATAATGTTGATCACGCCGCCCATGGCCTGCGATCCGTAGAGGGCCGACGAGGCGCCCTGCACGATCTCGATCCGCTCCACATTGTTCGGGTCCAGGCGGTGATAGT
>CAUPYF010000121.1:0-5086 GCA_963515435.1 uncultured Tannerella sp.
CCTCTTTTTTCCCGGCGCACGCCATGCGCGCCCGAAATGACCCTCATTTTCCCCGGCGGACGTCATGCGCGCCCGAAAATGGGTGCATTTCACCAGCCGAAGACGGTGCGCAATCCACCCGCACCCTCAATTCCGGAGCGCCTCAAAGCGGTTGGTCGATCCGGGGAAGAGGTTGGAGAGGAGCTTGTAGCCGGCCTGCTTCTCCTGCGTGGTGGCCTTGGAATAGATGGCCGCCACCTCGTCGAGCTTCGTGTCGATGAAGAGTTGCAGGAGGACGGAGGTGGGCCGTGCGCTCTTGAGCGTGGAGAGCGCGGGCAGAGCTGCGATCAAGTTGGTGCGTCCGCGGTCAGGGTTGGCGGCCATCTCGTCGAGCCCCTTGCGGTGATAGTCATACCAGAACTGCCGGAAGCCCTCGCCCTGCGGTTCGGTCAGGGCCGTGATGAGGGCGTGGCGGTTGGCGTTGTTTTCAAAGGCCTTCCAGCCGTTCCATGAGGGTTCGGACTGCGCCAGGGTGACAATCTGCTGCGCCTGGCTGAGGAAGGGGCTTCCGCCCTTGGGCGAAAAGCTGTCGAAGTCGAGCCCAAGGATGGTGTAGAGGTAAAAAACGATCGTGGCGGTGAGGTTGCTTTGCAGCGTGCTTTCGTTGTACTCAATCGGCTCGTGCTCGGTGTAGGTGAAGTCGAGGCGCGTGTCGCGAAAGTTGAGCAGCGTGGTGGAGTAAGCCGAGTTATAGACCGGGCGCCTGGCCTGCACCTGTAGTTCGCAGCTGAAGCGGTCGTCCTCCATCGTGTTGACGATCATCGTGAAGGTG
Organism: uncultured Tannerella sp.; assembly: GCA_963515435.1. Classification (GTDB taxonomy): domain Bacteria; phylum Bacteroidota; class Bacteroidia; order Bacteroidales; family Tannerellaceae; genus Tannerella. The sequence goes on from CAUPYF010000121.1 coordinate 812, forward strand.
CAATCGATGCGCTCGTTGAGTGCGAATTTGGCGTTGGTCCATTTCCGGTTGTTGATGAACTCGTTGAGGGCCGTTTGGAGGGTCTTGAAGATCTCCTTGTTCGTGCCCTGCACCTTGTCGCTGTTGATCGTCAGGCGGGCGTTCAGCTCGGAGATCTGCGCACGCCCCGTCTCGGCCAGAAGGAGCAAGACGAGGAGCGCAGCAAGGCTTGTTCTGAGCATCTTCTTCATTGTTTACTCTTTTTTGATGGATAAATAAGGCCGCAGGCAGTCGAGAATGTCGTCGGCCAGTTCGGTCTTTCTTTTCAGGGGGAAATCGCGGGGGCGCCCGAGGCTGTCGATCACGGTGATCTTGTTTGTGTCACACCCAAATCCGGCGCCCGCGTCTTGCAGGGAGTTCAGGACGATGAGGTCGAGGCGCTTGCGGCGGAGTTTTTCCCGGGCGTGCGCCACGGCGTCGTTCGTCTCCAAGGCAAAGCCCACGAGGCACTGATCCGCGCGCTTCCGCCGGCCCAACTCAGCCGCGATGTCTCGGTTGCGGACGAGTGAGAGGCGGAGGTCACCCGTTTCCTCGCGTTTGATCTTCTCTTCCGCAGGTGTTTCAGGCCGATAGTCGGCCACGGCGGCAGCCAAGATGGCGACGTCGCACGCGGGGAAGAGCGCCGTAGCGGCGTCATACATTTCATCGGCTGACTCCACGTCGGTGCGGGCAATGCGCGGGTGCGACGTGCTGAGCGCGACGGGTCCAGCTACGAGCTTTACCTCCGCCCCGCGGCGTGCGCAGGCCTCGGCCAGTGCGAATCCCATCTTGCCGGAGGAATAGTTGCCGATGAAGCGCACGGGGTCGATCTTCTCATAGGTCGGCCCGGCGGTGATCAGTACGGTGCGTCCGGCAAGGTCATCCGCGTCAGCCCAGTAGCGCGCGAGCGCGTCAACGATGTGGTCCGGTTCCTCCATGCGCCCCTTCCCCACGAGTGTGCTGGCCAGCTCGCCCTCGGCCGGCTCGATGATTCGGTTACCGAAAGCCCGTAGGCGGGCTATGTTCTCCTGTGTGGCGGGGTGGGCATACATGTCGAGATCCATCGCGGGGGCGACGAAGACGGGCGCCTTGCACGAGAGGTAGGTCGTGACTAACATATTGTCGGCCACGCCTCGGGCCATCTTGCCGATCGTGGCTGCCGTGGCCGGAGCGATGAGCATGGCGTCGGCCCATAGCCCAAGGTCTACATGGCTGTGCCACGAGCCGTCGCGCCGCGAAAAAAACTCGCTGACGACGGGCTTCCGGCTCAGTGTGGCCAGGGTGAGCGGCGTGATGAACTCCTTCGCGGCGGGAGTCATGACCACCTGCACCTCGGCGCCCTCGCGGATGAGTGCGCGGATGAGGTAAGCCGCCTTGTAGGCCGCTATACTTCCCGTCACCCCGAGGATAATCTTCCGTCCCGGCAGTCGCCGGTTCTGCTTTTCAGTCTCCATCATGCTTGGTTTATGGGTACCCATCCTACCTCAAGCGGAGGCAGGGCGTTACTTCATCCTCATGCGTATCTCAGTCAATTTCTGCTTCGTGTTGAGCGAAAAATCGCCGCTCATCATCCACGCGTAATAGCCCGGATCGGCCTTTAGTACTTCCGTTACAAGGCGTCCCTTGTATTTCCCGAAGTTGATGACCTCCTCGCCCCTATCGTTATAGATCATCCGGCCGGCAAAGTCCACGTTGTTCGTGAAGCTGGAATATTCGGAGAGGAAACGGATGTCGTTCTTCAGGTCGGGATAACGATCCAACTGCGCCTTGAGCACCTCGTAGGTAGCCTTCGCATCGGCCGCAGCGCTGTGTGCGTCGTCCAAGTCCTTTCCGCAGTAGAACTTGTATGCGGCCGACAGCGTGCGCTGCTCCATCTTGTGGAAGATGGTCTGCACGTCGACAAACTTGCGCTTGGAGAGGTCAATATTCACGTCCGCGCGTAGGAATTCCTCAGCTAAGACGGGGATGTCGAAGCGGTTGGAGTTAAATCCAGCCAGGTCACACCCCTCAATCTGTGCCGCCAGCGACTTAGCGATCTCCTTGAAGGAAGGACAGTCCCTCACGTCCTCGTCGCCGATGCCGTGGATGGCCGTCGCCTCCGGGGGAATAGGTATGCCGGGGTTGATCCGTCGGGTTTTGCTCTCTTCTTTGCCATTGGGGGTGATCTTCAGAATCGAAATCTCCACGATCCGATCCTTGCTGATGTTCACACCCGTAGTCTCCAAGTCAAAGAAGACGATCGGATTGGCTAAGTTCAATTGCATGTCGTCTCGATCCCGTTAATTGTTCAGCATCATAGGCATCAGCAATGCAAGCTGCTCCTCGCCCGCCTCATTCTCAGTCGGCACGATGACACCGGCACGCGAAGCATCGCCTAATTGCAGGGTGATCTCCGAGGCACTGATGTTGTTCAGCATCTCGATCAAGAAGGTGCCCTTAAAACCGATATTCATGTCGGCTCCGGCATATTGACACTCGACGATCTCCTCGGCTGAGGTAGAAAAGTCTATGTCCTGTGCAGAGATCGTGAGTTCATCCTCAGTCAACTGCAACCGCACTAATCCGCTGGCTGGATTGGACGATATGGAGACGCGCTTCAGGGCGTTCAGCAGATAGAGCCGATCGACAGTCATCCGGTTCGGGTTGTCCGTGGGGATCACGCTGCTATAGTTCGGGTAGCGCCCTTCCACCAATCGACAGACCATCTCAAAGTTTGACAGCCGGATAGTCGCTGTGTTCTCATCGAAACGGATGTCGATGTCCCCAGTCTCTCTCGCCAGCAACGCCCTGAGCAGGTTGGCCGACTTCTTCGGCAGCACGAATGATGCTCGTGTATTCGAGCGTGTAGTGAGGCTACTTATCTGCACGAGTTTATGCCCGTCAGAGGCAACGAAAATGAGGCGGTCCGGCTGAATATCGAAGAAGACGCCATTCATAACCGGCCGCAATTCATCGTCGGCCGTAGCGAAGAGCGTCCGACTGATCCCGTTGAGCAGCACCGGCGCCTCCATCGTTAGTGTGACGGCGTCACTTTTCATTTCCTTCTGCTGCGGGTAGGTGTCACCCCGTTGCCCGACGAATTCATACTTCCCGTTCTCGTAGCGTACGACAGTGGAAAGGTTGTCGTCGTTAAGATCAAACATCAACGGCTGCTCGGGTAGCTCCTTCAAGAAGTCCAACAGGATCTTGGCAGATACGGCAAACACTCCGTTCCCCTCCACATTCAGCGCAGCGATCGAAGTCTCTAAGCGCGTCTCCATATCGGAAGCGGTGATAAAGAGCCTTCTCGCCTCCTTATCTAAACGGAAGAGGAAACAATCCAGGATAGGTACGGTGTTTTTTGAAGCAATTACTTTGCTGATTGACTGCAAGTGAAATGATAATGCAGAGCTTGATACATCGAATTTCATATAGGTTTATGTTTTCTGATTAAGTTCTTTGGTCATCTTTTTTTGTGCGGGCGAATAGCGATAGAATGAGAAGCTATAAAATGGCAACTATTCGTCTGATCCTTATAGGCAATAAATAGAAAAAACCCTCACCCAATAAGATATTGAGTAAGAGTTTTTACTACTTGTATTTCTTATTCAAAAAGACTATTTCTTGAAATATTCTTTTACGTCATCATTCGGGATCATTTCCTCCTGAAAGACGTAAGCGCCAGTTTTGGGTGACTTCACCATCTTGATCACTTTGGAGTAAGTGCGTCCGCCTTCTCCAGACTTAAACGTCGCGACTGTCTTTTTTGCCATGATTTATGATCTCCTTTATAATTACTTTATCTCTTTATGTACGGTCATTCTCTTCAGGATCGGGTTGTATTTCTTCAACTCAAGTCTCTGTGTAGTGTTTTTGCGATTCTTCGTGGTGATATAGCGTGACATACCTGGCATACCGCTCTCTTTATGCTCAGTACATTCCAGTATGACCTGTATCCTGTTACCTTTTACTTTTTTCGCCATCGATTGTTTTCTCCTATTTATTATGCGTTTGCACTCAACTCAAATAGCCTTGCGCTGCTGCGTTTTTGATTGCTGCGTCAAGCCCTATTTTGTTGATCAGGCGTAATCCTGCGGCCGACACGTTGAGTGTAACCCAGCAATCTTGCTCTACCCAATAGAACTTCTTCGCAAACAGGTTCACGTTGAATTTGCGCCTTGTCCGCACATTAGAATGAGCGACATTATTTCCCGACATCGCTCTCTTTCCCGTAATCTGACAACTCTTAGACATTGCTTCGTATTTTCTATCTTGTTT
>CAUPYF010000122.1:0-5001 GCA_963515435.1 uncultured Tannerella sp.
TTTTGGAAGAGGTCCGTCACGCGGTGCCGGTCGCCGCGCACGTAGGCCATGCCCACCAACGGGGTGAGGCCCATCAGTATGCCAATGGAAAAGACAAAGCCAATGATAAAGACGGATGTAGCGAACGACACGGACGCCAGCTGTATGGTGCCCAATCGACCCACCATGAGCGTATCGACTAACTGCACAAGGGCACCCCCGAGCTGCGAAAACACGATCGGGAGCGCCACTTTCAGGTTACGCCGATAGAAAGGCAGATAGGTGCGAAAACTGTATGCCATCACGCCCTCCCCAGCATCACGACGGGCACGGGCGGCGACACCCTGCTATTCATCACGCCAAACTTCCATTTATATAGGTAAGCCAACACCCCCACGAAGATGGCCCCGGCAGCGATCATCCCCGGCAGCTCGTTTGCAGGGTCAAGTTCACGGATCGTAAACAACGCATCCGTCCGTAGCGCCGCGCCCTGATAAGTAGTCAGCACAGCGCCGCAGAGGTTGTTCGCCGCATGCGCCCCCATGGACACCTCAATGCCATCGTCGAGTAACGCCGCCAACCCAAACGCCGCCCCCATGAAGATGTATTGCGGTATCATCACCCAGAAGCCATACTCAGCCACCTCAGGATTCGCCACATGCATCAGTCCGAACAGCACCGAGGGCACCACGAGCACCCACCACCGGCTGTGCGTCCACGAGGCCACCCCCTGTGCCAAATACCCCCGGAAGAAGAACTCCTCCGCAGCCGACTGGATGGGAATCATCGTTACAGCAATAAGCACCAAAGGGATAAACCGTGCAGCATCGAAGCGGAACTCGAAATTCTCCCGATCCGTCACATAAGCAATCACAAACGTGACCACCGTGATGATCCCCCACACGCCGAATCCGGCGAAGAAGTGTCCCCATCGCATACGCCTCCTCCCATTGACGACCTGCGTCCACGTCCGCCCCTGAAACATCCGGATGAAGTAAGCCCCCGCCACTAACATCACCGCGAAAACGCAGAGCATGGCGAAGAGCATCAAGTTCGAGTCAATCCCTTCGATCAGCGAGGCAAGGTCGCCCCCAGACAGAAGACCTTGCATGCTCAGCACATCCCCCGACTGCAAGATGCTCCATGCGATGACCGCCACATAGGGTATGACGCCGATGGTGTTAGCCACCATGTAACTCAAAAAAAAGACGAGCAGATACCAATACCACCGGTTCCGCATCGTCGTCACACATTCTAAATGATTCATGTTGTCGTGTTGCTATAAATAATGTATTCGTGTCATTCCGTCATTCGGCCGACGGGTGGCAAAGGTAGTATCCCATGCAGGATGCCCACACACCGTGCGCATTGAAACACATGAGGAGGATGCAGGCATTTCGTTTACCATCTGCGGCTTTCGATTCTGCGTTTTCGGTCTACTTTTGTGCCGCTCTGCCGGAATATGCCGACAGTCAATCATTAAGAAAGGAATAAGCAATCATGGAAATGAGAATCAGAGTGAACGGAATGAGTTGCGCTCATTGCAAGGATCGCGTAGAGAAAGGGTTGGCAGGTTTGGATGGCGTAACGGCTGTTCGGGTCGACCTCGCGGCGGGCATAGTCATCGTAGAGGGCAACATATCTGAAGACAGCCTGCGTACCGCCCTCGATGACCTCGGCTACGAGTACGGTGGGAGGATTTGAAATAGCCCTCACGATAGCGAGGAGAGCGTAGCCTGCAAGCCCTCTCTCCAGACTGTTTTTTCATCAATCCCCTTCCAGATTAGGCAAATGCTATATATTTGCAGTCCAAAATATTAGAACATACTTTATATATAATATAACAGAGATATGACCAAAGCAGACATTGTAAGCGAGATCGCAAGAAGCACGGGAATAGATAAGAATACGGTCTTGACGAGTGTGGAATCATTCATGGAGGAGGTGAAGAAATCGCTGGCAGCAGGCGAGAATGTATACCTCCGCGGATTTGGCAGTTTCGTTGTGAAGAGACGCGCACAAAAGACAGCACGTAATATTTCACAAAACACGACGATGATCATCCCCGAACATGATATCCCGTCATTCAAGCCGGCTCGCATCTTCATGAACAAAGTGGCGAACAAGTAAACAGGAACTATATAACCAATTAATTTTTTAATCATGCCTAGCGGAAAGAAAAGAAAGAGACACAAGATGTCCACGCACAAGCGTAAGAAGAGACTGAAAAAGAATCGGCATAAGAAGAAGTAAGTCTTAACGGGAATTTTTGGAAGAACAAACTTAAGCTCGTCTTTTAAGTTTGTTCTTCCATTTCATATATACGAAACCAATCGAGAAGCAACAGATTAATTGTGGTAAGTGAATTAATTGTAGACGTCAAGCGTGAAGAGATATCCATCGCTGTACTCGAGGACAGGAGCTTAGTGGAGCTGCAAAAGGAACCGCAGAGCGACTCCTTCGCTGTGGGCAACATCTATCTGGCACGTATAAAGAAGCTACTGCCAGGGCTCAATGCCGCCTTTGTCGACGTGGGATACAAGAAGGAGGCCTTCCTTCACTATCAAGACTTAGGCTCCACGTTCAAGACGCAGCAGAAGTTCCTCAAGCAGTGGCGAGGCGACCCTAAGCGGCGACAGCCGGTACAAAAGGTCGGGCTGCAACCGGACATCGATAAGGACGGCACCATAGGCGATGCGCTCGCTGTAGGTGATGAAATCTTGGTGCAGATAGCCAAAGAGCCGATCTCAACGAAGGGGCCGCGACTGACGGCCGAGATCTCCTTCGCCGGACGCTTCCTCGTACTCATCCCCTTTGCAGACAAGATCTCGGTCTCGACGAAAATCAAATCGAGTGAGGAACGGGCGCGCCTCCGCCAATTGATACAGAGTGTAAAGCCGAAAAACTTCAGCGTCATTGTGCGGACATCGGCTGAGGGCAAGCGGGTGGCCGAGTTAGACGGTGAACTGCGCATCCTACAAAAACGTTGGGAGGACAATATCCTCAAGGTGGCCGGCAAGACGAAAGCTCCACTTGTCATCTACGAAGAAACGGCCCGGACTGTGGCGCTGCTGCGCGATATCTTCAACGCCTCGTTCCAAAACATTTACGTCAACGATCAACGCGTCTTCGAGAGTGTCTACGACTACGTCAGCCTGATTGCGCCCGAGCAGAAGGAGATCGTGAAACTCTACACCGGCGAGTTGCCCATCTTCGACAACTTCGGCGTCACGAAACAGATCAAGTCTCTTTTTGGGCGCACCGTCACGTACAAGGGCGGAGCCTACCTGATCATTGAGCACACAGAGGCGATGCACGTAATCGACGTCAACAGTGGAAACCGCGTGAAGGGTAACACGGAACAGGAAAAGACAGCCTTCAACGTCAACATCGCCGCCGCACAGGAGATCGCCCGACAGCTCCGACTGCGCGACATGGGCGGCATTATCGTGATCGACTTCATCGACCTCACCGAGCCTGCAAATCGCCAACAACTCTTCGAGCACATGACTAAGGCGATGGCTAATGATCGCGCCAAACATAACATCCTTCCCCTTAGCAAATTCTGCCTCATGCAGATCACGCGCCAGCGGGTGCGCCCCATCCTCGACGTGCAGACGACGGAGAGTTGCCCTTCGTGCTTCGGAACGGGTGTGGTGAAGTCGTCCATCCTCTTCACTGACAACCTCGAGGGTAAGATCGATTGCCTAGTTAACCGACACAATGTGAAGCGGCTCACGCTGCATGTCCACCCTTACGTGGCGGCGTATATCAACAAGGGGATCTTCTCGCTGGCTATGAAGTGGAAGATGAAATACACACACCAACTGAAGGTGGTGCCCGACCAAAGCCTTGCCTTTTTGGAATATAAATTCTACGACCAGGATCGGAACGAGCTGGATATGTTAGAAGAAAAAGAGATCGTGAAGTAGAATAGAAGACACAACGAGCGAGGCCGAAAAGGCAAAGGCCGTGCCTCGCTTCGCTCCTATCCCGCCGCCTAAACACAAATACTACCCCTCTCTCCCCTTCCTTCCCCTCTTAAACAAACGATCAAGCGATGAAGAACTTTATCCTCTTATGCGTCTGCATGGGTTATATGCAGACGGCTGCGGCACAGGACAAACCCATTAAGCTCTTTCCCGAAGGTGTGCCCGGGGGCACTGACACGCTGGCGGAAAAGAAGAATACGGAGGGCAACCGAGTGGCCGGGGAGACGGTGCTGCGCATCACGCATGTGAGCCAGCCGACGATTACGATCTATCAGCCCTCGCAGGAATTTGCTGCCGGATCGGCCGTCATCGTCTGTCCGGGCGGAGGCTATGATCTGCTGGCCTACGACTTGGAGGGTGACGAGGTCTGTCTCTGGCTAAATGATTTGGGCATTACGGCCGTGTTGCTGAAGTATCGTGTACCGAGGCGCGAGGGGCGGCCGCCCTACGAGGCCCCTTTGCAGGATCTTCAGCGCGCCATCAGCTATGTACGCGCCAATCGTGAGATGCTCAACATCGACCCAGATCGCATCGGCGTACTCGGTTTCTCATCCGGGGGGCACTTAGCCGCGATGGCCGCCACGTCGTTCGATCGACGCACGTATCCTACGAAGGCAGTAGACAAGGCCTCTTGCCGACCGAACTTTTGCTTACTCGTTTACCCTTCCCACTTAGGCCACACCAACCACGACAGCTGCATGCAGACGGCCCCCGAGCTGCACGTCACGCGGCGCACGCCCCCGACGATGATCGTGCAAACGGAGGATGACAAATCCTTCATCGATGGCAGCTTGGCCTACTACTTAGCCCTGAAAGAGGCCGGCGTGCGCGCATGGCTCTTCTTCTACAGCCGCGGCCGACACGGCTACGGCCTGCGCGACACGGGCGTGATGGTTAACAGTTGGCCGGATCGGGCCGAAGATTGGTTTCGGGAGATTGGCGTGATCCGGGCTGACGCTGGGGAGTGAACGGGACGCCCAAGACGCACCCCGGATCGGGTTACTTTCGGAAAAGTTGCCCAAGACGTACC
>CAUPYF010000123.1:0-4999 GCA_963515435.1 uncultured Tannerella sp.
AGCAACCGGAGGATCCCAAGAAACCGGACGAGAAGCCGAAGGATCCGAAGAAACCGGACGAGAAGCCGAAGGATCCGAAGAAGCCCAAGCCTGGCGACGACGGCGACGACGACATCCACCTGCCGGAGGAATGAGTTTCAATGTTTAATGGTTAAGAATGAACGGTTATGCCGGGTACATGCTGCAGGATCAATCCCACGGTGTGTGCCCGGTTAGTAATAATTGTTTTTCGCTCATTTATGATGAAACAGTTCTGCTTATGCCTTGTTGCCGCAGCGATCACCTGCTCCGCAGCGGCGCGCGACGTGGCCGGCCGATGGGTCGGCACACTCAAAGTGCCCGGCGCCGAACTGACCCTCGTCTTCCGTATCCAAACAGACTTCGAGGGCCGGTTCTCCGCCTTGCTCGACAGCCCCGATCAGGGAGCAAAAGACATTCCGTGCGACTCAGTGACCTTCGCCGACCCGCAATTGACGATCGTCCTCAACGCCATCGGCGCCCGTTATGAAGCCATCCTCAGTGGCGACACCCTCCGCGGCACCTTCACCCAGTCCGGCATGTCCTTCCCCCTCATGCTCACGCCCGCCGCTGAGGAAGACCGCACCACCCTGCGCCCGCAGGAGCCGCGCAAGCCCTACCTCTACCTCACCGAGGAGGTGCGCTTCTCGAACCCCACCGACGGCGACACGCTGGCCGGCACACTGACTCTCCCCGCCACACCCGGTCCGCACGCAGCCGTCGTGCTCATCACCGGCAGTGGGCCGCAGGATCGCGACGAATCGCTGATGAATCACAAGCCCTTCCTCATCTGGGCCGACGCCCTGACCCGGCGCGGCATCGCCGTCCTTCGCTACGACGACCGCGGCGTGGGAGCCTCCACCGGCGATTTCAGCACGGCCACCACCGTAGACTTCTCTCGCGACACCGAGGCCGCACTCGACTACCTCCGTTCGCGCCCGAAGGACATCGACCCGCGCCGCATCGGCCTTATGGGCCACAGCGAAGGCGGGCTTATCGCACCGATGGTGGCCGCGCGGAGGCCTGAGGCGGTCGCCTTCGTCGTACTCTTAGCCGCGCCGGGTGTGCGGGGAGACAGCCTGTTGATGATGCAACGGGAGGCCCTCATTGGAGCTGCTCGGGGAGTGCCGGACAGTGTACAACAGGTCAATCTTCGCATTGATGAAGAGGTATATGCGCTGCTGAGGAGCGCCGACGACAATACGGACAGTCTGCGCTCCACCCTCGCCGCCTGTTTCCGAAGCGCGATGGAGAGCCACCCCGGCCTGGGCAACATCCCTCCCGAGCAGCGCGAAGGAGCAATCGCTGGTTATGTGGCACAGCTGACATCGCCGTGGATGCGTGCATTCGTGCGTTACGAACCGCAGCCCACGCTCCGCCGGGTCACATGCCCCGTGCTGGCCGTGAACGGCAGGCAGGACGTGCAAGTGCTCGCTGAGGCCAACCTGTCCGCCATCCGCCATGCACTCGAGGCCGGTGGCAACCGTCACGTCCGCACCCTCGAGCTGCCCGGCCTCAATCACCTATTCCAGCACTGTGTAACCTGCACACCCGATGAGTACAGTCGCATCCGTCAGACCGTAGCGCCCGAGGTACTCCGGACAGTGATCGATTGGATCGTTGAGAATAATAAATAGTCCTGCCCGTCCGGGAGGAGATTTATAGTGTATGCCCTTCGCTTAGGCGGAGGGCTTTTTCATGTTCGCCTACGATCCAGACGATGTCGCCGGGCTCGAAGACGGTGGAGGGCGGTGGATTCTTGAGCGACGTCTCGCCGCGCTCGATGCCGATCACTAAGCACTGCGACTTGTCACGAATGCCCGACTCGCGGATGGAACGCCCCACTAAACGTGAGCCTTCCACGACGATGAACTGCTCGATGTTCATCTCCTTCCGTTTCTGTTTGCGGCGCGCCTCTGTGGCCTTGTTGTAGCGGTCGGTCATGTATTGCAGGAAGCCCCGGATGTCGGCGTCGGAGCCGACCACCACCAGCTTGTCGGCCGGGTAAAGCCGCTCCTCGCCACCGGGGATGTTGATCCGTCGGCCTCCGCGGATAATGGTCACGATGTTCACGTTGCACTTCCGCCGAAAGTCCAGCTCCTTCAGCGTAAGCCCCACGGTGGGCGAGTCGGCGTGTACTTCAATATCAGCCAGGTGCAGGTCGCGCTCCAAGAGGTGGTTGGCAAACTCGCGCCGCACGGGGGAACGGCGGTCGCTCTCCTCTTCACGGGCCGAGAGGTTGCTTACAAAGTGTTGCTCAATGAGGATCGAGCGCGCCTTGACGCCCTTTGAAAACAACATGACGATGACGACGGCTACCGTGATGGCGGCCTCCCACAGGGGGGGGGCGTGCAGCAGCATGGCTGTGGGCACACCCGCTAACGCCAGCGCGATGAGTATGCGTAGCGCGATGAGCGAGACTAACGGGCCGCGATTGTACTTGTTGTCGTTCCACAGCCGCTGGAAGGCTTCGGAACGGTTCTTCTTCATCACAATGGCACGCAGCAGTGGCGCCATGAGCAGCAGCAGGGCTACGAGCGAGACGATGCGCCCCTTGAGCCCCGGAAGTAGGCTACAGATGAGGGGTGAGACGAATTGTAACCAGACGAAAAGCAGCACGAGCGTAACGGCCAGATAGATGCCTACGATGCGACTGATGGCGTGCAGGAAGCGGCGCCACTCGCTCTGCTGCCGGATGGTGTTCGAGCCCGAGGTGTAACGATCTAAGAAGCGCTTCCACCCCGCGGGCAGCCACCGCTCGATGCGGGCGTAGGCTGGATCGGCCAGACGGATCATGTAAGGCGTGAAGAAGGTGGTGACTACGGAGACGGCTACGATGACGGGATACATGTATGGCTCCATGACCTTCAGGGCGATGCCTTGCGAGGCAAGAATGAAGGCGAACTCGCCGATTTGCATCAGTGAGAAGCCGCTCTGGATGGCTGTCTTCAGCGGCCGACCGGAGAGCAGTACGCCGCATGTGCCAAAGACTAACTGCCCCATCATGACGACCAGCGTCAGTATGGCCACATACCATTTATACTCCCACAGCACTTGCACATCGATGAGCATGCCCACGGAGACGAAGAAGATGGCCCCGAAGAGGTCTTTCACGGGTTTGACCAACGTCTCGATGTGCTCAGCCTCGACCGTCTCGGCCAGGATGGCGCCCATCATAAACGCTCCGAGCGCTGACGAGAAGCCCATCGCGTTGGCGATGTAAACGAGCCCGAGGCAAAGCCCGATGCTGACGATGAGCAGCATCTCGTCGTTGAGGTATTTCCGCACGGCCTTCAGCATGGAGGGGATGAAGTAGATGCCAAACACGAAGCAGCCAACAAGGAAGAGCACCAGCCGGGCGATGTTCATCAGCAGCTCTTGCCCCTCGAACGAGCGGCTGACGGCCAGCGTGGAGAGCAACACGAGCATGAGCACGGCGAAGATGTCCTCCACGATCAGGATCCCGAAGACGACGCCCGTAAACTGTCGGTTGCGCAGCCCCATCTCGTCGAAGGCTTTGAAGATGATCGTCGTGGACGACATGGACAGCATGGCGCCGAGGAAGATGCAGTTCATCTGGTTCAGCCCCAGGGCCGAGCCCACCGTGTAGCCGACGAACATCATGCCGATGAGCACCGTGGCGGCGCCGACCGTGGCCGTGCCTCCCACCTTAGCGAGCTTCTTGATGCTGAAGTCGAGCCCGAGGTTGAAGAGTAGGAAGATGACGCCGATCTCGCCCCAGGTGTCGATGCTCGACACCTCGCGCACCGTGGGCAACATTTTGACGGTCGGCCCCGCCAGCATGCCCGCCAGCAGGTAGCCCAAGACGACGGGCTGCTTGAGCCATTTGAAGAGCAGGGTGGTCAGGCCTGCGGCAATGATGATGACGACCAAGTCGACGATAAGTGTAGGCAGTTGCATCTTTAATAATACTGGTTTGATGTGTGTGGGGGAGATGTGTGCTTGTGGGTGCAAATCTACACCGGGGCTCACATAGGATCGCCCTTACGATGGGCAGCCACATAGGCCCCTACCGCCATTCAAACGTCTCCATAATGCGCCTCCCCACTTCCGCCTGCTGACCTTCTTCCCCCGCCTCCCGACTGAACGCGAGCAGGTAGGCCTTTCCGTTGATGACCCACACATAAAGCTCGTTCGTGGTCACAATGTCCAATGCAGGGCACTGCGTGTAGACCAACTTCCGTCCTTCGCGACCGGACCAAACGACGCTTCGATTGTCCGTCACCTTGCCTTGAAGCATCTTGATCGCCTCGCCGACGTAGCTATCGGCATCGTATCGCCCACTGGGCAAGACCTCTACCACGAGCGATACGTTTTCACGGAAGCGATCCGCCTCGCCTTCCGCCGGGGCATACAGGTAAAAACCGGACTCATCATCCTCGGGTCGGAGCGTCCAGTCCTTCGGGTACCGGATACGGCAATCGGGGTGCTCGAGCGTGAGCCATCCGGCCGAGTCAGCGAAACACTGCGCAGCGTCGCGCACCGCCCGATCTGCCCGATCCGACTGTGTCCGCCCGACGCATGCCGTTATGCATATAGCCAGAAAGAGCACGCCGAGAAACGGCTTGGGAGAAGGTTTTCCATACATAATCATGAAAAATAAGAGGGTGAGAAAAAGCGAGGCGGCCGAGCCCCTCACGGGTGCGCGCCGCCTCTATAGATATAAAAAATGCACTTGGCTGAGGCCAAGTTCGGAGCTTCAATTATCGCACGAGGTTCGAGAAGGCTGCGTCCTTGGCATACTTGGCGAACTCGAGGTCGTTAGCGGCCTCGCGGGCGAGGGATTTCTTCTTGCTGATGGCCGCCTTGAGGTGGCTGATGACGCCTGCCGCGTCGTTGGTGCGGGCCGAGACGATGGCCTTGAGGTAGTCCGTCGTAGCGTCCGGTCGGGTCACGGCGTTGAGCGTCTGCGAGGCCTTGCTGTAGTCCTTGGTGAGGATCTGGGCCAGGGCGGCGTTGT
>CAUPYF010000124.1:0-4962 GCA_963515435.1 uncultured Tannerella sp.
TGTTATACATCAGCGGACCGATCCAGAGGAAGAGGTTGCCGATGGCGGTGGCGCCTAACCAGAGGCCTTGGCAGAGGCCTTGGAGGTGCTTCGGGGCAACTTTCGACACGAAGGAGAGCCCGAGTGGAGAGATGAAGAGTTCGGCTACGGTAAGGAAGAAGTAAAGCACGATCAACACCCACGGCCCTGCTTTCATTGCGGAGGAGACATTGTCGGGCAGCGCTTTGAACTCGAGGCCCGAGGGGTAGCCCTGCATGAAGGAGAAGAGGGCGAGGAAGAGGAAGGCCATGCCGGCGATGCCCATACCGATGGCAATCTTGCGCGGGGTGGAGATCTCACGGCCGCGCTTGCTGAGCAAGCCGAAGATGAGCATGACGATCGGGGTAAGCGTGATGACGAAGAAGGGGTTGACGGCCTGCCAGATTTCAGGGGCGAGGTTGTCGGTGTTGACAAAGTCGCGGGCGAAGAGGGAGAGCGACTGGCCGTTTTGGTGGAATGAAAGCCAGAAGAAAATCACGATGCCAAGGACGGCAAAGAGGGCATACATGCGGCGCTTGATTTCGCCAGCCATCGCGGCCTTTTCCTCCGGGGTATAGTCCTCGACGACCTGCTTTTCTTTCTTGGTGGGCGTGGGGAAGGTCTTTTGGTTGACCATGAAAATGATGAGCGAGATGAGCATGGCGGCCACCGATGCGATGAAGGAGTAGTGGATGCCGGTGTTGAAGATGTCGAGGTAGCTTTCACAGAAGGCACGGATGGATTCGCCCGAACCTGCGTCGACCGAGCCGCCGACTTTGCCGATCAGCTCGATCAGATTGGCCAATGGCTTTTCGGCCATGGCGGAGCCTTCGTTGATGTATTGGTGGCAATAGGCGGGCAGGCCGGCGTTATAGATGAGACCGTGGGTCTTCAGCCACCACTCGCGCAGCAGCGGGGCAACGAAGGGAGCGATGAGCCCACCGATGTTGATGAAGACGTAGAAGATTTGAAATCCCGAGTCGCGTTTGCCCTGCACACGGCGATAGGCCTCGGGGCCTTTTTCTTGGGCCTCGCGCTCGAAGTTGTCGTACATCTGGCCGACGATGGCTTGCAGGTTGCCTTTGAATAGGCCGTTGCCGAAGGCGATGAGCAGGAGGGCGAAGCAAGTGAGCGGGAGGAGCCAGCCGATGTTTCCCTGCGTAGAGAGAATGGGGAAGGAGAGGATGATATAGCCGGTGGCCATGACGATGAGGCCGGAGCGGATGACGGCTTTGTAGTTCTGGGTGCGGTCGGCGATGATGCCGCCCACGAGGCTGAGGACGTAGATGCCGCAATAAAAAACGGAGTAAATGATGGAGCTGGCTTCGTCGCTCAGACCGAATTTGGAGCAGAGGAAGAGCACCAATACGGCATTCATGATGTAGTATCCGAAGCGTTCGCCCATGTTCGATAGGGCAGCTGGGATGAGTCCCTTGGGATGATCTTTGAACATAAGAAATCGATTTTTTGTCAGTGGAGTATTGATAAGTAGTTATTGAATGATCTGCTTGATGGCGCCCGTCTCGGGGTAAAAAAGGATTTTGATGGGTGCTTTTCTGTCTTCAAACATGACGGGCGCGAGAGCCTCGTGTGTGCCGAATTGCACGACTTGCACTTCGCCGCGATAGAGCTGTTCATCGCCCATTTCGATCCGTGCGTCAGCCTTGCCAGGCACATTATATATAATGCCCTTCATCGATTTTTCTTTCTTCTCGGCCTCTTTGGGGTCGAGGGCAGGCGCTCGATCGGTGGCGTGCAGCGTCAGGCAGATGGGGGTGCCGCCCAGATCGTCGGCGTCGAGGATACCGAGCTTTTCGGAGAAGCGGAAAAGCACTTCGCGATCGATGTCGTCTTGTTGCGGAACGATGTGGGCTTCATGAAAGGTTGTCTTGCGACGTTTCTCACCGACGAAGAGTGCCGTCAGGGCCTGTTCCTGATCTGTGAGTTGCTGCAGGACGATCTTCATCGCCTCGCCATCGGGGGGCATATTGTCGGCCTCGCCGGAGAGGATGTCCATACGGCTTTCTCGGAGTTTGTAGATCTGTCTGGCGGCCACTTCAGCTTGCCGCGTGACGGAACCGGCCATCAGCAACTCCTCCGTCATCACGGCGGGTGCGAGCGCTTTTTCAGCGGCCTGCGCGCTGCGTTTGGCCACGGCCACGACGGATTCTGTGGGCGTATAGTCGGCATTGATGGCGCAGAGCAGTCCGTCGTCGGTCAGGTAGACGAAGGGAGCCACGGTTTTGGGCTTGAATTCCACGATGTAGGTATTTTCTTCGTCCGGAATGCCTTTGTTTTGCAGGTAAACCTTGTTGAGCTCATAATAAACATGGTCGGACATGACGGCGTCCTTGACGCCCAAGTGCTTTTCAGCATACTTATAATAAGGTCCCGCTTTGCAAGTCACTTCGGTTACTTCGGCCGTGACGACTAACGAGGTTTTGGGGAGGGAGTAGGTGACGCCGAAACCGTTGCTTTTCATCGCTATTTTTTTCTCCACCCGCGTTTGTGAAAAGGCCGGGGATGCGATGGCGAGCAAGAGGCAGATCGTCCAAATACTGTTTTTCATTACCGTCTTCGTTTTTTATTACAAAAAGTGTGCGCAAATCTATGCGTATTTTTCACCCAGCACAACGTTTCTCTGTTTCTCTACTTTTGGCACCCGTAATCAAAAATCAGCAGTCTGTTTATGGAAGAGAATCATACCCCCGACGAGATCCAAATTGAATTGACCGACGACACGGCGCAAGGCACCTACGCCAATTTGGCAATTATTGCACATTCAGCGTCCGAGTTCGTCATCGACTTTATCCGCCTCGTGCCCGGCGTGCAGAAGGCGAAGGTGAAGAGCCGCATCATCATGACGCCAGACAATGCGCGGCGCCTGCTCCACGCTTTGGATGACAATTTGCGTAAGTACGACGAGATGCAGCAGAGGGGGGAGACTGGCGGCCCGGACGCCTTTAACGGCATGATCCCCCCGATTGGGAAGCCTGGCGAGGCGTAAAGCGGGAAATCCTCTGTGCGAAAAGAAGCAGCTTCGGTGGCAGCCGTTTGTCTGAGACAAACGATCCCGTCTGCAGGTGAGGGTATTCATTTTATACCCAAACAGAAATGGCCCCACGAAAATCGGAGGCTTCTTATGTCAAACTCACATCACATGTTTCAGAATTGCGCTTCAGACAGCTCACGGCTTAATCCATACATTTGCATGGTGAAAATTCAAAACATTGCAATTTTGACACGAAAGAAGAAATCGTTTCCTATCCTCGAAGGGGTGGCGATTACGGACGTGGCGGCCGAAGGAAAGGCCGTGGCAAGAGTTGACGAGAAAGTGGTATTTATCCCGTGGGCGGCGCCGGGCGATGTGGTAGACGTGCGGCTCACAAGAAGAAAAAGTCATTATGCCGAAGGCACCATTGTAGCGTTTCACGAGCGGAGCCCGCTGCGTGTGGAGCCGTTTTGCGAGCATTTCGGCGTGTGCGGCGGATGCAAGTGGCAGCATTTGCCTTACGATGAGCAGTTGCGCTTCAAGCAGCAGCAGGTGGTCGACGCCTTGACACGCATCGGACACGTGACACCGGGCGAGGTGCTGCCCATCCTTGGCTCGGAGCGGACGACGCACTACCGCAATAAGTTAGAGTTTACATTCTCCAATCGCCGCTGGTTGACGGCCGAGGAGGTGGAGGCTGACGCGGAGTATGCGGACATGGACGCCCTTGGGTTTCACATCCCGGGCATGTTCGACAAGGTGCTCGACATCCGCCGCTGCTGGCTGCAGGACGAGGTGTCGAACCGCATCCGGCTATCCATTAAGCAGTATTGCCTGACGCATGAGGGGTACCCCTTTTTCGACTTGAAAAACAATGCCGGATTTGTCCGCACGCTGATGATTCGCACCTCATCGGCCGGCGGAGTGATGGTCGTTGTGGCATTCTATTATGAGGATCGCGCGCGAAGGGAGGCGCTGCTGGATCATGTGGCGCAGGAGGTGCCTGAGATCACCTCGCTGATGTACGTCATCAACGAAAAATGCAATGACACATTGACAGACCAAGACATCCGGCTCTATCGCGGCAAGGATCACCTGATCGAACGCATGGAGGACTTGCAATTCAAGATCGGGCCGAAGTCGTTCTACCAAACCAACAGCGAACAGGCCTTCCGACTGTATTCCGTGGTGCGCGAATTTGCCGACCTCAACGGCGAAGAAACGGTCTACGACCTTTATACGGGCACGGGCACGATAGCCAACTTCGTGGCGCGTCGAGCACGGCGTGTGATTGGCATCGAGTATGTGCCAGAGGCCATCGACGACGCCCGCGTGAACGCCCAACTCAACGCCATCGACAACGCTGATTTTTATGCAGGCGACATGAAGGATTTGCTCACCGAGGAGTTTATCGCGACGCACGGCCGTCCCGACGTGGTCATCACCGACCCGCCGCGCACAGGCATGCACAACGACGTGACCGACACCATCCTCCGCGCCGCGCCCGAGCGCATCGTCTACGTCAGCTGCAACCCCGCCACGCAGGCGCGCGACATGGCCCGCATGGCCGACCGCTACGAGGTGGTGCGCATCCGGCCTGTCGATATGTTTCCCCACACGCATCACGTGGAAAATGTGGCGCTGCTCAGAAGAAAGGAGGGCGGAGAGAGGCTTAATTAGAAAGGAAAGGGGCGTGCTTGGCTCCAAGCAAAGGTCAAATCGGACTTTCCTACGCTTGCTCAACTTGAGCAAATGAGAAAATGGACTTTTTGGCGCTTGCTTGGGCTTGGGCAAATGGGAAAACGAATCTTTTAGTGCTTGCCCAACTTGGGCAAATGGGAAATCGAACTTTCCGGCGCTTGCCCAACTTGGGCAAATGAGAAATCGAACTTTTTAGTGCTTGCCCAACTTGGGCAAAGGTCAAAACGAATTTTTCAGCGCTTGCCCAACTT
>CAUPYF010000125.1:0-4918 GCA_963515435.1 uncultured Tannerella sp.
CTCCTGAAGGCTGTCTATCATGCTGACTGTTTCCTGTTTCTTGGCCATATTCTCTGTCTCTCTTAACTCTGTCTATTTGAATCGGATTTTATTTTTTGCGTAGGCTATCTCGTCATACTCGTATGTTTCGTCTTCATACACGGTGGTTTTACGGCGGGTGCCTTCGGGCTTTATTTTCTTGGCTACGGTGAGAACGATGCCGGCGTCATCAGCTTCCTTGAGCACGCCCGTACGGAGGGCGTCGTCGTGGGGCTTAAGCTCGATTTCGTTGCCGATGTTTTTGCGGTACTGGCGGACGATCTTGAAGGGGCGATCGAGGCCGGCGGAGGTGACTTCCAACTCGTAATCCTCGGTATTGCGATCGAGATGATCCTCGATGTATTGGCTTAGGGCCACGCAATCGTCGATGCTGACGGCTTGGTCATGGTCTATCTCCACAACGATGGCGTTGTCAGCGCCGATGGTGACGTCCACGAGGTAACAGGCCGAGTCGGTCAGAGCGGCTTCAGCCAGATTCTCCACTGTTTTTCGTTCGATCATTATTTTGCAAAAAGAAAGGGAACGTTTGTGTTCCCCCGTCGTAATTCGACTGCAAATATACGATGAATCAGCCTTTTTATAGGAAGAAACGTTTTTCGTCTTCCGCGGGGAGGCATGAAGGCGGGGTAAACGGAGAGGGAAAATCCCGCCCTGGAACCGTGGTTAGTCGGAAAGAGGCACGCACCATTTTTGCGTACGTTTGTGCCGTTTGAAAAACGAAACACCTATAATAATATGAGTGAACTGCATATCATCAATCACCCGATGATCTGCCACAAGCTGACGCGGATTCGGGATGTGAACACAGGCGCCAAGGATTTTCGCGAGCTGCTTCGGGAAATCTCCATGTTGATGGGCTATGAGGTGACGCGCGATCTGCCGCTAACGGAGGTGGAGATCGAAACGCCGATGGAGCGCTCCGTGGCGTATGAAATATCGGGGAAGAAGCTGGCCATTGTGCCCATCCTGCGCGCTGGGTTAGGCATGGTGGATGGGCTGCTGAGCCTGCTGCCGGTGGCAAAGGTGGGGCATATCGGGTTGTATCGCGATCATGACACGCACCGCCCCGTGTTTTATTACTGCAAGCTGCCGGAGGACATCGATCGCCGCATGGTGATCGTCACCGACCCGATGCTGGCTACAGGCGGCAGCGCCTCAGACGCGATCCGCATGCTGAAGGAGAAGGGTTGCACGAATATCCGCCTGATGTGCCTCGTGGCGGCGCCGGAGGGTGTGGCATATGTACAGAAGAATCACCCCGATGTGGACATCTACACGGCTTCGCTGGATCGCGCACTGAACAAGCAGGCGTACATCCTGCCGGGCTTGGGGGATGCGGGAGATCGGATCTTCGGGACGAAGTAGACCGATAAGGATTACGGAGAAAGCCCCCTCAAGCGACCTGTTGAACTGGTTGCTTGAGGGGGGGATGGATAAAGGAGGGGGGATGAGCTCAGAGCGCCTTCAGCTCGCGGATGGTGGCCTCGGGGTCGGGCGAGCGGAAGACGTAGCTGCCGGCCACGAGCACATCGGCACCGGCCGAGAGCAGCAGGCGCGCCGTCTCGGTGTTCACGCCGCCGTCCACCTCGATGAGCGTCCTGAGCTCACGCTCGCAGATCATGCGGCGTAGCTTGGCTGTCTTAACGACGGAGTGGCCGATGAAACTTTGCGCGGCAAAGCCGGGGTTGACGGACATGAGGAGCACCATGTCGAGGTCGGCAAGGATGTCCTCGAGGAGCATGACGGGTGTGTGGGGATTGAGGGCGACGCCCGCCTTCATGCCGGCATCGCGGATGGTGTGGATGGTGCGGTGGAGGTGGGTGCAGGCTTCGTAGTGGACGGTCATCATGTAGGCGCCGGAGTCGGCCACTTCGCGGATGAATTTCTGCGGCTCGACGATCATCAGGTGTACGTCGGTGGGCTTGCGGCAGACGCCGCGGAGGGCGTTCATGACGGGGAAGCCGAAGGAGATGTTGGGGACGAACACGCCGTCCATGACGTCGATGTGGAGCCAGTCGGCCTCGCTGCGGTTGATCATTTCGACGTCGCGGCCGAGGTGCATAAAGTCGGCTGATAGGAGCGAAGGGGCTATGAAGTGGTTCATAAGAGGGGAATTATGCGCCGGATGGCGCGGTAGTAGGGGGCACCCCTTGTGGGCGCCCGGCAGTTAGGAGTAGTTAGGGGGTAGATGCAGCCTATAGATAAAGGTATAGGCGGGGCTCAGTTGGCGATGGGTAGGGTGGGAGTCGGCACACCCTCCGGCGTATAGATGCGTGCAAACCAGCTGAGCAGTGCGAGGGTCTCGCGGCGAGGGCCGAAGGGCTCGGAGGCGTGAGGTTTCGGATAGGTGTCCCGGCATTCGGCAGAGTGGGAAGGGGTAGTCCTCTTTTTCATAGGCAAAGGGTGGGTGCTTGTGTGTATTTGTGAATGGTGTTTTGTGGAATGGAAACGGAAGTCGGTGGGGAAATATTGCTTTGGAGAGCCGTAGGGATGAATGATTATTTGCCCCTACAACCAGGTAACTGATTGTTCGTTATTCGTTTGATATAGTCATAGATGGCTTGTTGGGCGCGGACGGGCGGGGCGTCGTCGCGGATGAAGATGTTGCGCAGGGAGCCATCGATGCGGCAGGCTTTGATGTTGTCGCGCAGCTGGATGTCGAGGATGTCGAGGATCTCGCGGCGGACGTCGAGGGAGAGGATGGGGACGGCGGCCTCGATGCGGCGGTTCAGGTTGCGGCGCATCCAGTCAGAGGAGGTGAGGTAGAGGATTTCGTCGCCGGCATTGTGGAAATACCAGAGGCGGGTGTGCTCAAGGAATATGTCGACGATGCGCGTGACGCGGATGTGGGGGCTGTAGCTACGGTTGGGTGTGAGGCAGCAGATGCCACGCACGAGCAGGTCGATCTCCACACCCGCCTGCCCGGCCTCGTAGAGTTCGTCGATCATCTGCTTGTCCTGAAGGCCGTTCATCTTGAGGATGATTCGTCCGCCACGGCCGGCGCGCGCCAAATCGGCCTCGCGGCGGATGAGTCGGATGAGCTCAGGCACCATGTTGAAGCGCGCCACAAGCAATCGGTCGAAGTGCGGCTCCTGCAGTTGACCTTCCAATACATCGAAGACACGATCCACGTCCTTTACGATCGCTTTATCGCAGGTCAGGAGCGCCATGTCGGAGTACGCCTTGGCTGTCTTCTCGTTGAAGTTGCCCGTGCTGAGGCAGGCGAAGTCGGTGGCCTCGCCGCGGCGCAAGACGAGCGCCACCTTGGCGTGCACCTTCAGCCCGGGTATGCTGTAGATGATCTTGATGCCTGCTTGACGCATCTCTTCGGCCGTGCTCATGTTGTTCTCCTCGTCGAAGCGCGCCTTGAGTTCGACGAAGACGGTGACGCGTTTGCCATTGCGTGCGGCGCCGATGAGGGAATGGATGACGGAGGAGTTTTCTGCCACCCGGTATTGCGTGATCTTGATCTCCTCCACGTCTGGGTCGAAGGAGGCCTCCATGAGGAAGCGCAGCAGGTAGTCGAACGACTGATAGGGGAAATGCAGCAGCACATCGCCGCGCTCCACGGCGCGGAAGATGGACGCCATCTCCTCTAAGTATGGTACATGCAGCGGTGCGGGCGGGGTGCGCTCCAACTCAGGGCCGACGGGATTGGGCAGGCGGATCATGTCTTGCAGGTTCATGTAACGGCCACCCACGACTAAGTCGTCGGCCGCGATGTGAAATGACCGGCGGACGAAGGCCAACACATCGGGCGGCATCTCGCGGTCGTACATGAAGCGGCTCAGGGCGCCGATCTTCCGCTTGCCCACCTTCGTGCGGATAGACTGGAGGATGCTCTGCGGCGTCTCTTCGTCGACATAGATATCGGCATCGCGCGAGATCTTAATCCCGTAGCATCCGTCGGGCACATAACCGGGAAAGATGGCGGGCAGGTTGTAGCGGATCATGTCGTCGACAAACATGAAGTAGTGCATGCCCTCATGCTCGGGCAGGGCGATAAAGCGCGGCACATTGGAGTGCGGTATTTTGATCAGCACATAGAGCGGTTCACGCGTCTCGCGCTTGAGGATACGGGCGATGAGGTAGAGCCGGCGGTCGCGGATGAAGGTGCGGAATCCCTCGTGGAGCGTGACGGGCGAGAGGTAGGGGAAGATCTCTTCGTCGAAATAGCGGCGGACAAAGTCGCGGTGGAAGGGCAGGGGATCGTGGTTTTGATAGAGGTAGATGTGCCGGCGGCGCAGCTCAGGCAGGATGCCGTCGTTGAAGATGCTGTAGAAGTCCTGTTGCTGGCGGTTCACCTCGGCGGTGATCTCGTTAAGTGTCACCTCTGCCTTCTCGGGGTTGTCGGCGCGGTAATTCTTCTTCATAATGGAGCCGCGCTGCTCGGCCACGCGTATCTCGTAAAACTCCTCAAGGTTGGAGGCATAGATGGAGAGGAAACGGATCCGCTCATAGATGGGCAGCTCCGGATCGCGCGCCTCTAACAGCACGCGGTAATTGAATGATAACCAACTGATGTCTCGCTTGAAGTAAGCGTATCTCTTTTCCATGTGCGGACAAACGTAAGGATTAGAGATTAGAGGATGGAGTGTGGAACGGAAAGGATGAAGTCGTGGTGTTTGCACGAACGCTGCAAATGCCAAAACGGAGTGTTTGGAGCTTACAACGAGTCTTTTCAGACCGCCCTGCCGTTACTTATACAACTTGACCCAGTTCAGCCGAAGCGCATTCATCACCACGCAGAAGCTGGAGAGGCTCATGGCCGCGGCGCCGAACATGGGCGTCATGCCCACACCAAACACGGGGATCCATAGGCCTGCCGCTAACGGTATGCCGACGACGTTATAGATGAAGGCCCAGAAGAGGTTCTCGC
>CAUPYF010000126.1:0-4867 GCA_963515435.1 uncultured Tannerella sp.
ACGATGGCTGCAAGCCATTGGGTAAGGTGTTTCCCCCGAGGCGGGTAAGGTGCTTCCCTCGGTGCGGGGAAATGGATTTCTTACATCGAACTCACGTTAAAACATCTTTTTACATGAAGAAAATCCTCTACCTCATACCCGTGCTGCTCCTGCTGACCGTCTCTGCACATGCGCAAGAAGAAATGTCAGCCTTCAAAAAGCAGCTCATGCGCCACGACAGCCTACGCACCGAACTCATGCGCCGCTTCGAGGAGACGCGCCCGGACTACAACGCCGACAGCGTGCGCGCCGTCATCGAAAGCGGCCCCTACTTCGGCATCTTTCGCGACAATTACTTCATCGGCGGCATCCCCATCGGCGAACCCATCCGCCGCGACAACGCCAACGTGAAGTTTCAACTCAGCATCATCCATCGCCTCACCAAGAGCCGCCTGCCGTTTGACACTTACCTCTTCCTGCAGTTCACCCAGAAGACGATCTGGAACGTGGCCGAGGAGTCGCTCCTCATGCGCGACCTGAACTTCAATCCCGGCATCGGGCTGGGCCACCTCATCGTCTACCACAATAAATACATCGGCCGCGCCATCCTCATGCTCGAGCACGAATCGAACGGGAAGGACGGCCCTGCATCGCGCAGCTGGAACAAAGTTTCGCTCAGCGGCACACTCATGCTCAATCGCCACATGGAGATGCAACTCAAGGCCTGGATCCCGATCGTGGACGGGGAGAACAACCGCAATATCCTGCGTTACTCCGGTCTGGCACAGGCGGGTCTACTCTATCGTACCAACAACCGACGCATGCAGGCGGGGATGTTAGCCACGTGGCGGACACACTCCTTCAGCCTCAACACGCAGTGGGAACTGAGCCTGAAGGTCAGCCGCCACGACAACCAGTACCTTTTTGTGCAGTACTACAACGGTTATGGCGAAAACCTGCTCGACTATGACCGGTTCAAGAGTGTGCTGCGGGTGGGGATGGTGATCAAGCCGGAGGGCTTCAGTATTTATTAGACCACCGATGTCAGCTCGTGAATGAACATCTCTTCGGCCGAGAGAATCCAGCGGCGGAAGGCGTCGTGATCGAACGTGCGGGGCTCACGCATGAAGGCCTGTAGCTGCGTGAGGTCGAACGAGCGGCCGACGGTGGCGGCGCCGGGGATCGATGAGGCGTCGGCGGCATTGATCTCCTGCTCAAGGTGTGCGGGGATGAGCATGACGGGCTTATTGAGGTAGAGCGCCTCGCAGACGGACTCGAAGCCGGCGGTGGTGATGTAGCCGCGGCAGGAGGCCATGTAGCGGAGGAAGCGTTCGTCGTCGATGCGGTGGAGGGTGAGCGTGTCGTCCACACGGAGCTCTGCGGGTGCGTCGCGTTTGTCCCAGAAGAAATGCAGGCGGACGTCCGGGTGGGCGTCGTGCCAGCGGCGCACCTCGTTCTCGAAGCCTTGATTGAGCATATAACCCAAGATGTAATCGCTCTCCGTGGGCTGCAGCTCCATCACCTCGCGGCGGAGCAGCGGCGGCACGACGACGATGCGCTCGCGCAGACAGGCCTTGATGGGGTAGAAGGAGAGGGCCAGCAGCTTCGTGGCGCCGATGCCGGTCAGGAGCGTGTGTAGGCGGAGGATCATCATGCTTTGCGCGTCACCCTTGCCGTGGCGATAGTCGGGGTGGCGCAGCAGGTATTGGTGAGCAATGTTGACGAAGGGGATGTCCATGCGGAAGCGCAGCTGGGTGAGCGCAGGCAGGATCTCATAGAAGTTCACCACCACGTCGGGGTGTTGCTTCAGGATGCGTCGGTGGATCATCTCAATGCTTCGGCTGTACTGCCGCAGCTTGCGCGGGTTGCCGTTGTAGAAGGCCGTGCGGAGCTTGTCAAGTCGTTTGCGATCCTTCTTGTAGATGAGCGAGGGCGCTTCATAGGCGCGCACCGGCGCCTTGATCTTCGTACGGAAGAAGGTGGGCACCTCGCGGCCGTGGCTCTTGCCGACGAGCACCTCCACGACGGTGTGGCCGTGGCGGCGCAGCATGTCGGCCAGTGAGAGCGCCTGCGTCAGGTGGCCGCGCCCCTCGCCCTGCACGATGAACATGAATCGTAAGGCTTCATTCATACCAAATAAGTAGTCAGAAGTAGTTTGAGGGTAGTCAGAGGTAGTGAGGAGTAGCCCTGCACCTGAGGGCGGAAGGGCGATCCAAAAGTCTCACTCAGCGCTGGCAAACTCCATGAGATAAGCCTTAATGAAGCCATCGATCTTGCCATCCATCACGCCGCCCACGTCCGAGGTTTGGAAGTTCGTCCGGTGATCCTTCACGCGGCGATCGTCGAAGACATAGCTGCGGATTTGCGATCCCCATTCGATCTTCTTCTTCCCGGCCTCGATCTTGTTTTGCTCCTCCATGCGGTGTTGCATCTCGCGGTCGTAGAGGATGGAGCGGAGTTGGCGCAGCGCATTCTCGCGGTTCTTCGGCTGGTCGCGCGTCTCGGTGTTTTCGATGAGGATCTCCTCCTCGGCGCCGGTGTAAGGGTCTTTGTATTGGTAACGCAGACGCACGCCAGACTCCACCTTATTGACGTTCTGTCCGCCAGCGCCGCCAGATCGGAAGGTGTCCCACGAGATGCGCGCTTGCTCGACGTTGACCTCGATGGTGTCATCCACCAGCGGGGTGACGAAGACGGAGGCGAAGGAGGTCATACGTTTGCCCTGTGCGTTGTAGGGCGAGACGCGGACGAGGCGGTGGACGCCGTTTTCGCCCTTGAGGTAGCCGTAGGCATAGTCGCCCTCGATGTTCATCGTCACCGTCTTGATGCCGGCCTCGTCGCCCTCCTGCAGGTTGCTGATGGTCACTTTGTAGCCATTGGCTTCGCCCCAACGCATATACATACGCATAAGCATCGAGGCCCAGTCTTGGCTCTCCGTGCCGCCGGCGCCGGAGTTGATCTTGAGCACACAGTTCATGGCGTCGGCCTCGCCGCGGAGCATGTTGCGGAACTCGAGGTTCTCGATGAGCTCCTTCATGTGCGCGTAGGCCTCATCCACCTCTGCCTCCGTGGTGACGCCCTCTTTGGCATACTCGAAGGCGAGGCTGAGCTCCTCACGTGCGTTATGCACCTCGTTGTATAACTCGATCCATTTCTTGAGGTCCTTGACGACCTTCATCTGCGCCTCGGCGCGTTTGGCATCTTCCCAGAAGGCCGGGTCGCGCGTGCGCAGCTCTTCTTCTTCTAATTGAACGGTCTTCGCATCGACGTCAAAGAAACCTCCTCAACGCCTGCTCGCGTTCCAACATATCCTTCAGTTGGTCTATCGTAATCATTGTTCGTTAATCCTGTTTGTTAATGGGTTTACTAAAAAAGCAGGCGCAAATGTAGAATCTCCGCTTAAACGGGGAATCGGGATAAGTCCGAGCCGCATCTATCTTTGCCCCCATCACAGAAATGCAATATTCATCGTTTGGGGGGGACGTCTGGCGGGCTTTGTATTCTACCATCTTCATTATTGAAATGCCCGGATGCCCCCCCTTTTTATCCCCTTATATGAACAGAAGAAAACTGACGCAGGCGGTCTGCCTCTTGACCTGCTTTTTGATGATGATGTCAATCGCTGTGCTACGCGGCGGCAAACTCTTCGGCCATGACCTCACGGCCACTGCCCGGCCATCGCCAGCCTCGCCCGACACCGCCACACGCATCTCACCCGACGGCGCCACGGTGATCAACACCTCCACCCTCGGTGCCGAATTGAGCGGCTACGGCGGCCCTGTGCCCATAGAGGTCTTTGTCCGCGACGGACGCATCGAGCGGATCGAGGTGCTGCCTAACAGCGAAACGCCCGCCTTCCTTGAGGCCGTCACTGACGAACTGCCGGCGCGCTGGATCGGGCGGACGGTGAGCGAGGCTGACACGATGGCAGTCGACGTCGTCTCAGGCGCTACCTTCACCTCGCGCGCGCTGATCGGCAACGTCCGCCTCGCCGCCCGCTACGCTGCCGACCATTCCGCCGCGCCCTCCCTCTGGGACGCCCTCGATCTCTCCCCCAAGGCCCTCATCGCGCTCCTCGTCGTGCTCATGGCCGCCGTGCTGCCGCTCTTCATCCGCAACCGCACGTACCACACCCTGCAACTCCTGCTCAACGTCGGCGTGCTGGGCTTCTGGAGCGGCTCCTTCCTTTCCTACTCCCTCCTCCTGGGCTACCTCGCGAACGGCACCCAGCTGCTGCTTGCGTTCGTGCCCCTCGTCATGCTCATCACCGCCTTCATCTACCCCCTCTTCGGCCGCCCGCAGTATTACTGTATCCACGTCTGTCCCCTCGGATCGCTACAGCAGTTGGCCGGGCGCGTGAGCAAGCGCAAGTTGCGGCTCGGTAGCGCCACAGTGCGCCTTTTAGACCGCTTCCGGCTGGTGCTCTGGGTCGCACTCATGGTGTTGCTCTGGGCCGATGTGGCCGCCGCGTGGGTAGACTGGGAGCTATTTCCCGCCTTCCTCGTGCGCACCGCCCCGGGGGCACTCGTCGTTGCAGCCGGCCTCTTCGTTGCGTTGTCCGTCTTCATCCCGCGGCCTTACTGCCGTTTTGTCTGCCCCACGGGGTCGCTGTTTAAGGTGTCGGAGGGGATGAAGTGATCGAAGGGCTAAGGATTAATGATCAACAGTCCGTTGATCAAGGGGCTATGATCAACCAACAACGAGCAATCGTGCGGGCATATCAGGTCACGAATCATAAACCTCTCACCGAAGCTTTATTTCAAATGGGTACGTATCGCAAATCTATAATTACATAGTTGCTGTCAATAGGCAGTAGCAGTGAATATGTAATTAAAGACCATCGCACAACATCTCCGCGTCAGCGCCCACATCTTTCCCACTCGATATT
>CAUPYF010000127.1:0-4803 GCA_963515435.1 uncultured Tannerella sp.
GTGCAGGAGGGCTGTTTTCCCTACGCCGCGGATGGCGGCATTGATGCCGGGGCAATCGCCTCCGGCTGAAAGTATGCCTATCTTCATAATGCCTGAAAATGATTGGTTAGTTGTTGACAAAAGTAAGGAGGGAAAACCTCTCTTTCATTTTTGTGTCACCCACAAAGCGGGCGTTGCACCACTCTCAACGCAGGCGTTGCGTCACTCACAAAGCATGCGTTGTGTCGCTCGCAAAGCAGGCGTTGCGTCGCCCACCGATCAGCCGATCGGTAGGGGGGATGGGCTGGAGACGCTCCGCATCTGCCCTTCCGATGGGTCATCCCTCCTGTAAACCTTAGTGGGGTGCTCTTGCGTGTGCGTTTGTTGCCTCTATACGTTGGGTGGGAGGGGTCTCGGGGAGGAACCGCACCTCTTTGAAGGCGTAGCGTGAGACGCGGCCGTCTGGGCGGCGGAGACGGAGGTGGCCGGTAGGTTCAACGTCCTCGATGGAGGCGGAGAAAGGGCCGTCAGCATCGGCGTAGGGGTGGAAGCCGTCGCGGCGATAGAGGGCGCGGAGGTATCGGCTGTGGATGTCGTCCTCGCTGTCGGCGGCATATTCGAGCCAGAGGCGGAGGCGGAGGAAGGCTTCATACCAGCGCTGAAGGACGTCTGAGGGATCGTAGTGTTGGCCTGTGATTTGGGTCAATGAGATGGGGTTGGGGGCGTCGCTACGGAAGGTTATTTGGTTTAGGTTGAGGCCAATGCCGATGATGGAGCGACTGACGAAGCGCCCCTCGAGGATGTTTTCGATGAGCATGCCGCAGATCTTGCGGTCATGCCAGTAGACGTCGTTGGGCCACTTCACAGTGATGCCCGTCGTATACCGGTCGAGGGTGTACTTCACGCTCAGAGCAGCGATCTGCGAAATGCGGAAGGAGCAGTTGGCGAACATGTCAGTGGGTGTGTAGAGGAGGCTGAAGGTGAGGTTGCGCCCTGCCTCCGACTCCCACGTGTTGCCCACTTGCCCACGCCCACCGGTCTGGAAGTCACTCACGACGATCGTGCCGTCCGTCGGCGGCGTGTCGTCCGACAGCCGTTCTTGCAGATAGCGGTTGGTGGATTCGGTCTCGTGTAAATGAATGATGTGGGGTGCTGGGTCGTTAAAGAAGCTCATAAGCCTTGCGGATGCGCAGGGGCAATTGCAGGATCACTTCTTCGTACGAATGGCGGATCCATCTTCGGACCTCGTTGTCGTTCATGTCGCGATCTAAGTAAATGTCGTTCCAGTGTTTCTTGTTGAAGTGATATGCCGGCTCGACGGCCTTGTAGCGTTCGCGCAGGAGGATGGCTTCGTCAGGGTCGCACTTGACGGCAATCCGTGGCTCCGAATCGCCGAGCCACAGGGCGAGGTACATCTTATCCTCGACTTTGAAGACGAGTATATTTTCATCGAACGGGAACGATTCCGTCGAGTTCTTCAATTTCAGGCAATAGCTGCGTACTTCTTCAATATTCATAGTTATTAAATAGGGGGCGGGGTGATATGGTTAGCGGAGGTATGGAGGATAATCCTTTATCGGGAACAGATACTTTACCACCAGAATAAATATGCCGATCATATTGACGGTCGTCGTGGAGAGTAGGGTGATGAGGACGCCGTCGGCCAGTTCAAAACTGAGGCGGCCGAGACCGCTGAGGAATAGGATCAAGAAGACGGTGACCAAGTAGGCGCAGAGAAAATAAAAGATCATAAAGGAGAACTTCTTTCGCTGCTTACGGTCTTGTCTCTGACTTTTCAGCTTCTCTTTTTGCAGGCGGTTCTCTGTCTCTCGTGCCTCTCGATGCAGTCGTTCGCCCTCTTTTTTGTCTATTGATGTCTCTTCCTCTTGCAGCACCTCTATCGGCTTGCTTCCGCTGAGAATGATGTCTACCGTATCGCGCAGCTCGGCGGATGATTCATCGCTTATTCTCCGCCTCATTTGTTCAAGATTTTATTGACGAGCTTCGTATAGTAGAGTTTGGTGTAATTGTCTGGAATGATGCGATTCTCATTTTCGGCATAACACCAATACCATGGTGTGCCTTCTTTGTGCATCAGGTCGACCATTTCGCCGTCGCTGAAATTTCTGTATCGCTTCCACACCATCTCCACGATAATTCTTGCATCCTCGTTCTTTAATTCCGGGGTTACAAATCTGGGGGTCTCTTTCTCTTCGTCCCATTCCATCACCACGGTCTTTTCTGTTATAGGGTTGGCCTTGTAGGACTTGAAAGAATGATACACCGACGGAATAACGGGCCCGTAGCGCCACGCTTCTACCCGGTCGAAGCGTTCGTCGAGCAGCGATCTATTCAATAGCGCCAAGGAGAAACCATGCGCCGCATAGACCCTTTTCATCAGCCCGAGCTGGGTGATGTTGGCCTCTTCCTTATGTGCAAGCTCAATGAAATAGTTTGCAACGGATAATGCGTTTATTCTCATGATTCACTTTTCATAAAAAAGCTACACCGGATAGGTCCCGGCTGGCTCTCATCATCTCAAAAGGAGATAACAGTTTTCGTTTATTCGGCGCAAACATACATACAAAGATTTAAGGAAAGTGCACCGAACCCGTGTCCATTACCTTGCGGGAGCGTAGAAGGCGTCTTCGATGTGCTCCACGTGGTAGCTCCCGTCACTGTGTTTGATGAGGCTGAGAATGTCGAATTGGACGGGCAGGTCGAGGTCAAAAGTTTGGACATAGGCGTCGGCAGCAGCTACGATGCGGCGGATCTTGGCGTTGTCCACGGCATCTTCGGGCTCGACTATACGTCGTTGGTCGCGCGTCTTGACTTCGACGACGACGAGCATGTCGCCATGTTGCGCCACGATGTCGAGCTCGTAATGGCCGTAATGCCAATTGATGTGCCGGATGCGATAGCCGCGCTGCTCTAAATATTGTCGGGCTACGGCTTCGCCTTCCTGCCCGATCTCGTGCTTCTTCTTTGCCATGAGTTAGAATTGGGTGTAGATAAAGGGTTGCACATCGGCTGAAGCGAAGCTGATGACGAGTTGCACGACAGCAACGAAGACGGCCAGCTTGATGACCCACGGGCTACGCACGAAGAGGTCGCGGAGGCGATCGTAAGCGCGGGTGGGGACGAAGTGGAGGGCGAAGATGGCGAGGAAGAGGAGCGTCCAGACGTAGCGCACCTTGGCGAACTCGTGGAAGTAGCCCGGATCGAAGCGGGTGGCGATGCCGACAATCATTTCGCGAGCCGTCTCGAAGCTATCGGCCCGGAAGAAGATGAAGAGGAACATGACCCATGCAAACGTGAGGGCCCACGAGAGGAACCCAATGAGGCCACCGTCCGGCAATCGATCGAGCCAGGGTTTACAACGCTTGTGCAGGCAGAGGGCGACGCCATGACCCGCGCCCCAAGCGATGAAGGTCCATGCGGCGCCATGCCAGAGTCCGCCGAGGAGCATGGTCGCCATCAGGTTGACGTACTGACGGACAGCGCCGCGGCGGTTGCCGCCAAGGGGGATGTAGAGGTAATCCCGCAGCCAGAGGGAGAGGGAGATGTGCCAGCGGCGCCAAAACTCGGTGACGTTGCGCGAGCGATAGGGGAAGTCGAAGTTTATCCCGAGATCGAAGCCGAGGATGGCGCCGAGGCCGATGGCCATGTCGCTATAACCCGAGAAATCGCAATAGATCTGTAGGCCATAACCCAAAACGCCCATGAGCAGCTCCACCCCGGAGTAACCCGAAGGATTACCGAAGATGATGTTGCTGTATTGCGCCAGGTAGTCGGCCACGACGGCCTTCTTCATGACACCGATCAACACCGTGAAGAAGCCGCCATAGATGCGCGCCGCATCGACGGGGCGGCGGAGCGCCTCGGGGGAGAGCTGGGGCAGAAAGCGGTCGGCCCGCACGATGGGGCCGGCGGTGAGGCAGGGGAAGAAGGAGAGGAAGAAGAGGTAGTCGAGGAAGGAGCGCGTGGGCGCGATGCGGCCGCGGTAGACATCGACAACATAGCTGATGGTACGGAAGGTGTAGAAGGAGAGGCCGAGGGGCAGCGCGAGGTCGAGCGGACGGAAGCGGGCATCGCCGGTGAGCATACGCAGATTGTCGAGGAAAAAGTTGGTGTACTTGAAGGCCACCAAGATGCCGAGCGAGAGCACGAGCGAAAGGATGAGCCAGGCGCGCCGTCGGCCGGGACGCGTGCTGCGGGCGATCAGCTGCGCAATGTCCCAATCGGCCGCGGCGGTGAAGACGAGCAGGAGGAAGAGCCAGCCGCTGTTGTGGAAGAAGAAGTAGAGGCTGAAGGCCGCGACGAAGCCTTTCATCGCTGCGAACCGGCCGCTGCTGCGCAGCCAAGCGTAGACGGGCAAGAAGAGGACGAAGAGCGCCCAAAAGAGTCCGCCCGAGAACATCAGCGGGTGCGCGAGGTCGGGCGTAAGCAACGCAAGCAAGCGTGCGGGGAGGGCAGAGAGGTCAGGGAAGGTGTTCATTGGGATGCTATGCGTATGCGTTGGATATATATAGGGATGACACTTGTACACCAGCATTCATTTCGCCGGGGCGAGGATGACGGTGTGGCAATGCGCGCGGGCGGCGGTGGGCCGGTTGAGGACGATGCGATGCGCGGCGTGGGCCATGACCCAAGCACATACGCGATCCATCCAGGCCGCAGCTGAGGCGCGTGTGGGGTGAGCGCCGTCGCGGGCGCGGGCGTAATGCTGATCGGGCGTGTAGGAGAGGTAGAACTGTCCGGGGCGGAGCGTCTCGGCCAGCATCTCGTTGATGCCCGTGTCGGGCTTCCAGTTGGGCGGGCCGA
>CAUPYF010000128.1:0-4787 GCA_963515435.1 uncultured Tannerella sp.
GTGTTAGGTGATGACGCCACCGCGGTTGGTGTGGTAGAAGGAGATGCCGCGATGGCGGAGTACGTCCTGCGAAACGAGCAGATTGGCGTCCTGACCGTGTTTTCCGAGCGTGAGTACGGGATCATGTTCGCAGAAGAAGAGCCGACTTGTACCCGTCTCGCCGCGCTCCTTATGGGCGATAAGTTCGTCGAAGGCGGCTGTCTGTATGGCCAGCGCCTCAGTGTAGGCGATGCGCTTCAGATCTTGATAAATGAAAGGCTCGTTCATGTTTTATTCCGTTTCATCTTCATCCATGTCATCAGCCTCTTCTTCCGTCACGATCTTTTCGGGCAACGGCTCGGGTGTGGGCTCGGCAACAGCAGGTATGGGTTGAGGCTGAGGCTTACGCTTGTCTGGCACAGCGACATCGGCTGCTGAGATACCGCGCGAACCGATGGGTACGGCGGCCATCTTGCGCATCAGCGAAAGGATGGCCCCCTGACGGCGCCTCATGTAAGCCGACGGGGAGGCGGGATTGCGTTTGCGGGGGTTAGGCAGCGAGGCTGCAATGAGCGCGGCCTCAGGACGGGTCAGTGCAATGGCCGACTTGGAGAAATAGGCGTTGGCAGCCGCCTCCACACCGAAGATGCCGCGCCCCATCTCGATGGAGTTGAGGTAAACCTCCATGATGCGCTCCTTACCCCAAACAAACTCGATGAGGACAGTGAAGTAAGCCTCTAACCCCTTGCGGATCCATGTCCGGCCGGGCCAGAGGAAGACGTTCTTAGCTGTCTGTTGGGAGATGGTGCTTGCGCCGCGACGGCGTTTGCCACGCTTAGCCTCCTCCATCGCCTGCCGGATCTGCTCGTGGTCGAAGCCGTGGTGGGTCATGAAGCGATTGTCCTCCGAGGCAACGACGGCTAAAGGCATAGCATGCGAGATCTTCTGGATCGACACCCAGTGGTGCCGCAACCGCGGCGTCTCTGAATCGCACGCACGGATGACCATCAGCGGTGTGAATGGTACAGGCAGCCATTTATAGACGATGACCATAAGCAGACTCAGGGCAACGAGTGCCAGAACTGTTTTGCCGCACCAGCGAAGGATGCGCTTAAAATGCTTCATCGGGGGGGGACAGGGGGGCGCCCGTACGTTACTTCCGCAGTCGGTCGAGGGAACGGACGAGTATCTCATCGGCACCGATGGCACGGATGGCCAGCCAGTTCAGTATGAGCGAAACGAGTGGGAAAGCGAGGGCGATGCGGAAGTTGAAGGTGAAAGAGTCTAATGTGCCGGCGAGCTTCCAAAGATAGAAGGCGAAAAGCCCATAGAATCCGACAATCAGCAGGGTGTTGAAGGTGCAGAGTCGAATTTGTAGCATGCGCCGGCGGTAGAGGAAGATGGTGGCGAGGGCCAGCAAAGAGATAATGGCGGAGAGGGCCATCAGTGCCCACGCCGGGTAGACGAGCGTCTCAGGAGGAGCGACGGTGCTCATTCCCGAGACATCAAAAGAATAGAAGATGCCGTCGGCCTGCACGGTAGCCAGTGGCAGGAAGACCACGGCTAAGTTGAGTGCGGAAACGATCAGCAGATAGACGGTTTGAATGCGTTGAATCATTAGAAGCTTTTCTCTTTTGTGGGATTCTTGAAGTAGACCTTGTCTTCGAGGTACTCCTCTGTGGCAATCAGGGTGGGCTTGGGTAGCTTCTCGTAGAAGCGGGAGATCTCAATTTGCTCACGATTCTCGAACACCTCTTCCAAGTTGTCGGAGAAGTTGGAGAACTCCTGGAGCTTCTTCTCCAAGTCCTGCTTCATCTGATTGCTGATCTGGTTGGCGCGTTTGGAGATCACCATCACTGTTTCATACACATTGTCTTCGTTGTTGTGACAGAGTTTGATCATGTCGCGCGTGACGGTATTTGTCGGCGCCGTTGTTTTGCGGTAATCCATTGGTTGTTATCCTCTCTCGTTAAAATGATGTATCAATAATTGGTTGTGATGTGGGCGTTGGCTTCGTTGAAGTACTTCTGAACCTGCCGACTGTACTTCCCTTCGGGGAATTCGTTCTTGTAGTTGTAATACTCATCGACCACGTCACGATAACGCCCTTGCAAGCGATCCTCCACACTGACCGATGCCAGCTCGTACTTCGATTTGATCTTTAGAAAGATGAAGTCCTCGCGGTATTTCGTGTAGGGATAATCGCGCAGGGCATTGTCGGCAGTGATTACGCATGAGCGGTAGTTATTGCCCATGTAGGTTCCGAGGTTGTAATAGAGTTCGGCAGCGAGCAACTCCTTGTAGGCGAGTTTTTCCTGCAATTGAAAAAGGATCTCCTGTGCCTGTTTGGCGCGCTCGCTCTGCGGGTAATATTCCATGTAGAGCTGTAGTTGCGCGATGGCTTCGTAGGTCTGCGTTTGGTCGAGGCGCGGATCGGGAGAGTCAAGGTAGAGGCCGTAGCCGGAGTAGAAACGGGCCTGCTCGGCATATTCCCCTTTGGGGTAGGTGGTGTAATAGGTCTTGAAATATTCGGCAGCCGTTTCGTAGTCCTTCTCGCCGTAATAGGTCTGCGCTAAAAGGTAGAGCGACTCTTCTGCATGCGTCGTGCCTTTGAATATCGGCACCAACTCCTCGAGTAAGGTGGCCGCCTTGATGTATTTCTTTTCGTCGAAGTATTTTTTTGCGTACGAATATTTCAACTCGTAATCCGTACTCTTGAGAATCTTATTGTATTCACCGCACGAAGCGCACAATAAAATCATCGCAATAGCCCATCCGATATTCTTCATTCTCCTGTTTTTAATGGCGGCAAAAGTAATTTTTCCAGCAAAACTCGGAAACGGCGTTCTATCAGCCTAAGAGGAACATTAGCAGCACCTGTACGAGTATTACACGGGCGAACATACTGAGTGGATAGACCGTAGCGTAGGCCACCGAAGGATTGTCACCGGAGACGGTGTCGTTCACGTAATTCAGTGCCATCGGGTTGGCCATGCTACCGCACAACATGCCGAAGACACTTCCGAAATCGATCTTCATCCACTTCATCGCTACCACGCCCACGATTAGCGTCGGGACGAGGGTCAGGACGAAGCCGAGCGCAATCCATAGCACGCCCTCGGGACGGAAAACGGTTTCGAAGAAGTGTGCACCTGCGTCGAGGCCGAGGCAAGCTAAGTACATTGACAGGCCGAGCGCACGCAACATCAAATTCGCACTGCGCGTGGTGTAAGTAATCATGTGCAGCCGCGGACCGAACGTGCCTAACAGGATGCCCACGATGATGGGGCCGCCGGCCAAGCCCAGCTTCACGGGCGTGGAGATGCCGGGGATGGCGATGGGCAGCGAACCGAGCACTAACCCGAGCACGATGCCTACAAAGATGACCACAAGGTTCGGCTCGTTGAGGCTCTTCACTGCATTGCCGAGCACCTTCTCCACGTTGCGGATGGCAGCCGCCTCGCCAACGACCGTCAGACGGTCACCGAGCTGAAGCACTAACTCGGGCGTGGCCAGGAGTTGCACGCCGGAGCGATAGACGCGGCTGATGTTGATGCCATAATGGTTACGGAGGCGGAGCGAGCCGAGGCGTTTGCCATTCAGTTCGGGGCGGGTCACGACGATGCGCTCCGAAGCCAGTTCGCTATCGATAGCATTCCAGTCGATATCGTCTTTGTTCCAGTCTTTGTTTTCCTGCTCACCAAAGAGGACGGTCAACGCCGGGACGTCCTTCTCGGACGTGATGACTAACAGGCGGTCGCTCTCACGGAGCATGGTGGCCGAGGTGGGGATGCTCACGTGACCGTCGCGCCAGAGGCGGGAGATGACGAAGCGCGTGGCACTGATAGCGCCGATCTCCTTTACGTTCTTGCCGAAGATGGCAGGGTTGTGCACCTGAAAGGCGGCCATGTAAACCTTGTTCGCGTCCTCCTTTTTCTGCACGCCCGTATTGCCCGGCTTCACCAACATCTTACGCATGAGCATGACGGCGAAGATGACACCGACCACGCCTAAGGGATAAGTCACGGCACAACCCAAGGCGGCCGTACTGCCGTCCATGCCGAGCTGCACGAGCGTCTGCTGCGCCGCACCTAAGGCGGGTGTATTCGTCGTGGCGCCGCAGAGTATGCCGACCATGTCCGGCAGGGCCACACTCATAATATAAGAGAAGAAGACGGCCATGAGCGTACCCACCAACACGACGGCCATAGATAGCATGTTGAGCGTCAATCCGCCGGAGTGAAACGAGCTGAAGAAGCCAGGGCCGACCTGTAGTCCGAGGGCATAAACGAAGATGACAAGGCCAAAGTTCTCAGCATAGGTGCGCATGGCCGAGTCAACAGTGAAGCCTAAATGGCCAGCCAGAATGCCCACGAAAAAAACGAAGGTTACCCCGAGCGAAATGCCCATGAAGCGCACCTTCCCTAATCCAAGTCCGATGGCGGAAATAAAGGAGATGACCACCATCGCTTGCAACGCCGATTGTTCCTTGAATAAATCGATAAACCAATCCATTACTTCTTCTGAGTTTGGCGGCAAAGGAAGTGGGAATCCCGCAAGTCTCGCAGAGAATCGATTGACGTTTGCGAGAATGCCCCAAACACCAAAGCGAGGAATTTGGAGATAAGCAATCCAACTTACACGATATAAGATACTCTTGCTAACGCTTGCAAAACACCCTTGCTAACGTGAGTTCGACGTAAGAATGAACCTCGCTTATTCCTGTAGAATGTCTTTGCAAGGGTACTCCAACGGTCAAAACGTTTTTTTGTATAGACTTGCGGGGAACTAGGGGCGGGGGTGGTAGA
>CAUPYF010000129.1:0-4629 GCA_963515435.1 uncultured Tannerella sp.
ACATGGCAAAACTCGATTTGACGAAGTACGGTATCACGGGTACCACGGAGATTGTACACAATCCTTCTTATGAGGATCTGTTTAAGGAAGAAATGAAGCCCGGCTTGGAGGGCTTCGAGAAGGGACAGCTTACGGAGCTGGGAGCGGTGAACGTTATGACGGGTATCTACACCGGGCGGTCGCCGAAGGATAAGTTTATTGTGATGGATGACACGAGCCGTGACACGGTATGGTGGACATCGGAGGGGTATAAGAATGATAACAAGCCGGCATCATCTGAGGCGTGGAAGGCGGTGAAGGAGATTGCGCAGAAGGAGCTCTCGAACAAGCGGCTCTTCGTGGTGGACGGGTTCTGCGGCGCCAATCGCGCTACGTGCATCCGGGTGCGCTTCATTATGGAAGTGGCTTGGCAAGCGCATTTCGTGACGAATATGTTCATCCGTCCGACGAAGGAAGAATTGGAGTCGTTCGAGCCGGACTTTGTGGTTTACAATGCCTCGAAAGCGAAGGTGGAGAATTACAAGGAGTTGGGGCTGAACTCGGAGACGGCCGTGGTCTTCAACCTGACCTCCAAGGAGCAGGTGATCATCAACACGTGGTACGGCGGGGAGATGAAGAAGGGGCTGTTCTCGATGATGAATTACTTCAAGCCGTTGGAGGGCTTTGCTTCTATGCACTGCTCGGCGAACACGGATATGAACGGCCAGAATACGGCCATCTTCTTTGGCCTATCGGGCACGGGCAAGACGACACTTTCGACTGACCCGAAGCGCCTGCTGATCGGTGATGACGAGCACGGCTGGGACGATGAGGGCGTCTTCAACTACGAGGGCGGCTGCTACGCCAAGGTGATCAACTTAGATAAGGAGAGCGAACCGGACATCTATCACGCCATCCGTCGTAATGCGCTGCTGGAGAACGTGACGGTGGATGCCCAAGGGAAGATCGACTTCAAGGACAAGAGCGTGACGGAGAACACGCGTGTGTCGTACCCCATTTATCACATCGAAAAGATCGTGAAGCCCGTCTCGAAGGGGCCGGCTGCGAAGAATGTGATCTTCCTCTCGGCCGACGCGTTCGGTGTGCTGCCTCCGGTGTCGATCTTGACGCCAGAGCAGACGAAGTATTACTTCCTCTCTGGCTTCACGGCTAAGTTAGCCGGCACGGAGCGCGGCATCACGGAGCCGACACCGACCTTCTCTGCTTGTTTCGGACAGGCGTTCCTCGAACTGCACCCGACGAAGTATGCCGAGGAGTTGGTGAAGAAGATGGAGCGCAGCGGCGCCAAGGCTTATTTGGTGAACACCGGCTGGAACGGCACGGGCAAGCGCATCTCGATCCGCGACACGCGCGGAATCATCGACGCGATCCTTGAGGGGCACATCCTGAAGGCACCGACGAAGAAGTTGCTCTTCTTCGACTTTGAGATCCCGACGGAGTTGCCGGGCGTTGACCCGAAGATCCTCGACCCGCGCGACACGTATGCTAACGCGGCTGAGTGGGAGACGAAGGCTAAGGATTTGGCCGCACGCTTCGTGAAGAACTTCGTAAAGTATGAGGGCAACGCGGCTGGTAAGGCGCTCGTTGTGGCTGGCCCGAAGCTGTAATCCTCCACAAACACACGCTATGCCATTCGATTATAAAAAGGAGTTCAAGGCATTTTACGCACCTAAGGCGTGTCCTGAGATCATCCGCATTCCAGTAATGAACTTCGTGGCTATGAGCGGATCCGGTGATCCCAACGAAGCCGAAGGATCCTACCAACAGGCGATCGGACTGCTGTACGGAGTATCCTTTACGATCAAGATGAGCAAGAAAACAGATCATCACATCGAGGGTTATTTCGACTATGTCGTACCGCCACTTGAAGGCTTCTGGTGGCAGCCGGGATTGAAGGGATTTGATCGCACGCGTAAGGGGGATCTTCATTGGATTTCGATCATTCGTTTGCCGGACTTTGTAACGAAGACCGACTTTGATTGGGCGATCACTGAGGCGACCCGGAGGAAGAAAACAGACTTCTCGAAGGTGGACTTCTTAAGCTACGACGAGGGATTATGCGTGCAATGCCTGCATGTTGGCCCGTATGACAATGAGCCGAAGACGGTGAGGCGCATGCATGACGTCATCAAAGCGAATGGTTATGCTGTCGATATAACCGACGAACGACATCATCACGAAATCTACTTGAGCGATCCGCGTAAAGCGGTGCCAGAGAAGGCACGGACGATTCTCCGCCTCCTCATCAAAAGCATAGTATAAGTGTCGATTTTATAATGATTCAGCGTGTCTCCCTCCACATCGGACGGGGACACGCTTCTTTTTATCTCCCCAGAAACGATATGATACGAATAGAGAGAGAGGACGACGAACGGCGCGGTCGTTTTGTCATTTATGAAGATGAATTGTATGCGGGCGAAATGACTTACGCGTGGCAGGATGGCGGGACGATCGTGGTGGACCACACGGGTGTGGAGAAATACTTCGGAGGGAAGGGCTATGGCCGACGGTTGATTGACGCGGGCGTGGACTTTGCGCGGCGCGAGGGCGTGAAGATCGTCCCCGTGTGCTCGTTTGTCAGGATGGCTTTCGAACGGGATGCGTCGCTGGCGGATGTGAAGGCGTGACGGATGCGCTATATATAAAGGTATAAGGGCGCCGGCCAAGATGGCTGGGTGTGGGATGATAATTGTTCAGATCGTGATCTCGATCGTGAGGCCATCGATGGCGGCAACGACGCTCTCGTAGTAGCCATCGCCCGTGGTGCGTGGGCCGCTGAGGACGGCGTAACCATCCCTGCGCAAGCGCTCGGTCAGAACATCCACTTCTGCGCGGCTGCCCACGCTGAGGGCGATGTGGGCATAGCCGCAGCTGTTGGCTGATGGAGGCGGGAGCAGCGCGGGGCGCGTCATGAGCTCTAACCGTGCGCCACCGCCAGGGAAGGTGAGGAAGTAGGAGCGGAACTGCTTCGTCGGATTATGATAGAGCGGGCCGGCGGTGGCGTGGAAATAGCGCACGAAGAAGTCGCGCGCGGCCTCGAAATCGGCGGTGTAGAGCGCCACATGTTCTATGCTTATGGCCTTCGGATTCATTGCACGGTTGGGGGTTAGGGAGCGAGGCGGTGGAGATCCCAATGGATGCCGTCGGGTTGGAGCTCGTAGAGGAAGCGGTCGTGGAGGCGGCTGTCGCGCCCCTGCCAGAACTCGATGCGGGAGGGCCTGACGATGAACCCGCCCCACGTCTCGGGCCGGGGCACATCGCGACCGACGAAGCGCAGGCTCTCCGAGGCGAAGCGCATCATAATGTATTCGCGCGAGGGGATGGGTTGGCTTTGCGGCGAAATGCGCGCCCCGACGCGGCTCTTGTAGGGTCGCATGGAAAAGTAGGCGTCGCTCTCCGTGGGGCTGAGGCGGCGGATAAGCCCCTCGACGTGGATTTGCCGCTCTAACTCGTGCCAGAGGAAGGTCAGCGCCACATGCGGGTTGGCCGTGATCTGCCGGCCCTTGCGGCTCTCGTAGTTGCTGTAAAAGACAAACTCGCCGCCGATCACCTCCTTGAGCAGGACGGTGCGTATGCTGGGGCATCCGTCTGGTGTGGCCGTGGCCACGATCATGGCCGTAGGCTCGTTCACCTTCGTTTCGATGGCCTCATTGAGCCATCGCTCCACCATCTCGATCGGGTTGTCGGGCAGGTCACGGCGGCTGAGGCTGCGCGAGGAGTATTCGCGGCGGATGTTTTCTAAGTGTAGGTCTTGTGACATAATGGGATCCTTTTCTACTATCATCTATGTGGGGCACAAAAGTAAACCGGAGAGCGGATGGCTGTTTCGATGTGCCGCAATCCATCTTTTGAAAAGAGGCAGCCGATCTGCGAAATCGCATCTTTTCGCTTGAAATGGCATCGGCGATTGGATATGCCGTTTTATGTCGCACGAAAAACGGCTTCGACGACTGTTTACACCAATTTTCCCCACAAAAACGCCCTTTCCTTGAAGGCTATCCTCCTTCCGATCCACGAAAGCAGGATTTGCAGTCGTCGAACTCTGCCTCATTCCCCCGAATGCTTTTCAATCTCAAAACCGTGCTTTACCTTTGTTTACGAATAAAGGAGGATGAGGGGGCACCCGACCCTATTTCGGCTCTCCGACAATAAGAAACTTACACACGTGGAAAGAATGTAATACAACAATATATACGCTCGGCAACGGGTTTCCCCGGCCGTGTGCGTATCCTATATCACCAACACATCATTTTAATTCATTGCATATTATGGTAAACACAAGAAAACGAAGCATTCATTTCGAGCGAATCATTGCGGCCTGGGCAGTGATCGCGCTGACTGGGGGCATGCCCCATGTCATGAAAGCAGACGGGGCAGCCCTCAGGGCAGCAACCGCCGAAATGCAAGCAGACGGTGTCGTGCGCGGCGTGATCGTCGATGACAAGGGCGAGCCCGTCATCGGGGCGAGCGTACTGGAAAAGGGCACGTCGAACGGGACGATCACCGACGCCGATGGGCACTTCACGCTCCGTGCACGGGCTGGCGCGCGATTAGTCGTCTCCTACATCGGCTATCGCACCCAGGAAGTGACGGCCACGGCCACGATGCGCATCGTGCTGCATG
Organism: uncultured Tannerella sp.; assembly: GCA_963515435.1. GTDB lineage: Bacteria > Bacteroidota > Bacteroidia > Bacteroidales > Tannerellaceae > Tannerella. The sequence continues at coordinate 4,624 of CAUPYF010000129.1, forward strand.
AGGATA
>CAUPYF010000130.1:0-4606 GCA_963515435.1 uncultured Tannerella sp.
TTCGTCCGGTAGACTGACGTTATACCGGCTTCCGGGCAGAGGTTGTGAAACTGACAGCAGTCGAAGTTGCGCGTCACGTAAGCGTCCGTGCTCAGCACCGTGGCGTAATTCAGGCAGGCTCGGCCCGACACGCTGGCATTATGCAGCAGGCAGGAGGAGCTTTCTATGCTCGCCAGCCCGAAAACCTCTGCTTGATCGGCCATCGTTACGCCGAGAGCCAGCCGGCTTTTACCGTACACCTTGGCTTGCCCGCCTACGAAGCACCCGTCGACCATTGCGTAGTCGTACACTCGAGCCTCGTCATAGATCACCGAGCCGTTCCTTACCGTAGCGTGGCCGTACACCCGGGCTTTGCCTCTCAGCACCGATCCGCTGACCACCTTGGCCTCGCTCCATACTTGGGCTTCTTCGTCCACCCAAGCCTCGCCGCCGAGGTTCTCTTCCTTCTCAATAAAGCCGCCCAGCTCACCGGCGTGGGCATACTTGAAGTCGCGTGTGCACTCGATCTGGTGCAGCTTCCGGCCGACTTCGTTTACGATCGTCTCGTCGATCAGTTTGAAATACCTTTCCATCTTTCTTTTTGGGTTTGTTGATTACTTAATTCAGTACCGTTACTTGTTCTGTTCCTTTCTCTTTCAGGCCCATGTCCAACGCCCGTTTCCGGATCCGCTTGGCCAGGTCGCTTTGCGTTACGTCGTTCAAGGCCGATCTTACCGTTTGGGGGCTTACTCGGAAGGCCTTCGCCAACTCCGCCACCGCCCCGCGTTCTCTTAAAATCTTTCCCATGTCTTCGTTCGTTTACTTAATCCATATTTTTATCGCGTCTTTCTTTTTGAAAGGCACCGCAAAGATGTAGGATATATCCTACACACGCAAGTCTTTCTGTAGAAATTTTGCTGCGAGTGGAGTATGATCGTTGATAGAATAAGAGAAGTGATTAAGTATAAGGGTATTAGCGCAAGGAGCTTTTACCAAAGAATTGGTGTGGCAAATGGCTTTTTAGATAAAGCCAAGGACGTCGGAAGCGAAAAGTTGGCGAGAATAGCCTCCGAATTTCCTGAAATAGATCCAGTGTGGCTACTTACAGGCAGCGGATCCATGCTAAAAACAGATAGAAAAGCAGATGGAGATAATACCATCAATCAAATAGCGGGAGATAACGGCTCAAACACGCTTCAGCTTGGAGGAACTAATCGACGAGATACTCTATCCGACTCATTGATGGCGGATAAAACCTACAAAAGCAGCCTCGACACTCAAAACACAGCGGGTACTTTATCTGCCGTAGACTTGCCCAAACAGGGCAAAATGCATTCTGAGAGGGAACAAGCGCTGGAAACAGTGATAGCAGAGTTGAAGTCGCAGTTGAAGTCGCAGGAATCAATGATTGAATGGATGAAGGAGCAACATGGTTGGTTGAAAAAGCAGTACGAAGACCAAGTAGAGCGAAACAAGACACTGACCAGCAAGTCACCTTCGGGTGAATAAGCCTCATATATAATAGGTATAGAGCCCTGTCCGTCCACCCGGATGACTCGATAGAGGGACGCATACCCATGCGCACACCGTTTTTGCTCATTCTTTTGGCCGCAAACCGCCCTGCTCCTGATCCTCTTCTCGGTCAGACCTCGAAAAATCGGCTGTTTTCGTCCGTAAACTGTTAATTCACAGCACAGAGCGCTATGTTTTAGCACCCCTATTTAACACAGTTTTAACGCGCGTTGAGTCGTTTTTGACCTTTTGCAACGGGTGTTTAACCAAACTCGCGACGCGATTTTGACCGCAGTTTGACCGCAGTTCGACCGCAGTTCAAAAAACGTGCGCTTTTTCAAACAATTCGGGGGGCAGTTCAGAACATTACGGCTTTTTATGGCCTTTTTCGGCTGTTTGGAGGGGTCTCCTCGGCCTTCCTTTCTTCCTGTTTCTCAGTTGCATAAGTGCGCACAGGTGCGCGCCTGAGGCCTCTACAAGTCCCATGCGTACACCACGCCCCCCGGTTCACCCGCCCGGAAAGCCTTCCAAACGCCCCCAAAACGCCCTCAATCCCGCCTCACAGGCGGCTTTTAGCCCTTTCCTTACCCCCTTTCTACTTCCCCCATTCAAACACCCCTCAAACGGCGCCCAAACGCCCTTCAAACGCGCATCAGTAAAGCGTTTGCAAGCAAATGTCGCCCTTGGGCACAAAAAAAGGCCCTCCGCAGGCCCAAAACGTAAAGCTCATGTAAAGCAAACGTCAAGTCTTTGGACAATTCGTTTTGCACTCCCATCTCCGTATTTCCCTATCTATTAACCCCTTACACAATCTCCCTTTGGACAATCCGTTTTGAGGGCCCCACAATAACCCATAAATCCACATCGTTACAAGCCCATGAAATCTTCGTTGAAAAGACATATCCCCTTGCTACTGATCGCCGGCCTGCTGCTTGGCGTGGCTTCTGCATGTAAAACAGTGAAGCTGAAAGACGCTGAAGAGAAGCAGCGATTAGGCGAATACTACGCCGCCGCGGCGATGTATCGTAAACTTTATACCAAGTCGAAACCCACGCAGAAGGATCTCCGCGCTTACATCGCCTTCCGCATGGGGTATTGCAACCAGCGCGCGAACAACACCGGCCGCGCCACAAGCGCTTACCTCAACGCCGAGCGTTACGACTACCCCGACAGCCTGCTCCCCTTCCTCCTTGGGCAAGTCTGCCAGAAGGAGGGGCGATACGACGAGGCCGTGAAGTATTACCGCGAATACCTGGCGCAGGCCCCCACCGATCTGCGCGCCGTGCGCGCCATCGAGGGATGCGACTCGGCCAAAAGTTGGCGCGAGCACCCCACACTCTATCAGGTGGCCCGCATGGAGCACTTCAACTCCCGCCGCAGCGAGTGTTGCCCGATGTATTACGGCGATAAGTACGATCAGCTCTACTTCAACTCCACCCGCGGCATCGTACACAAGGATTCGCTGAACGCCATCACGGGGCTGAAGAACAACGCCTTCTTCCTTGTGAAGAAGGATGAGAATGGCGCCTGGCAGAAGCCCAAGGAGGTGGACGACCCCGTAGCCAGCGAGTATGATCAGGGCACGCCCTCGTTCTCGAAAGACGGCAACACGATGTATTACACCTACTGCGCCGTGGACGCCACCGAGCCGCGCACGGCTGAGATCTACCTCTCGACGCGCAGCGGGGCGGCCTGGAGCAAGGGGCAGCGCGCGGACATACTCAAAGACTCCGTCACGCTGCTGGCTCATCCGGCCGCATCGCCCGATGGCAAGTACCTCTACTTCGTGGCCGACGCCGTGGGCGGATATGGCGGCAAGGACATCTTCCGCACACGCCTCGTCGGCGCCTCCGACTTTGGCGGCATTGAGAACCTCGGGCCGGAGATTAATACCGCTGGCGACGAGCTCTTCCCCTACGTCCGCGACTCCGTGACGCTCTACTTCGCCTCCGACGGCCACCCGGGCATGGGCGGCCTCGACCTCTTCAAGGCCACGCAGGACAGCACCGGCCATTGGCACGTCACGAACATGCGCGCGCCCATCAACTCCCAGGGCGACGACTTCGGCATCACCTTCGAGGGGCGCCACGAGCGCGGCTTCTTCTCCTCCAATCGCGGCGACGCGCGCGGCTGGGATCACATCTACTCCTTCGAGTATCCCACCTTCACGGTGAAGATCGATGGCCTCGTCTCCGATGTGGACGAGGCGCCGGTGAAGGACGCCGTGGTGCGCATCGTGGGGCGCGACGGCATGAACGTGAAAGTGCCCGCCAAGGCCGATGGATCCTACCGCGTGGAGCTGGCGCGCGACATCCGCTATGTGATGATGGCCAGTGCCCCGGGCTTCCTGAACCAAAACTTCGAGCTCAAGACGAGCGATGAGGAGAAGGACGAGACGTATTACGTGGACTTTTTCCTCTCGCCCGTGGACAAGCCCGTGGTGGTGGAAAACATCTTCTACGACTTCGACCGCGCTACGCTCCGGCCCGAATCGAAGGAGGCGCTCGACAAGCTCATCAAGTTGCTCAACGAGAACCCGAACGTGACCATCGAGTTAGGCGCGCACACGGATCGCAAGGGGACGAACGAATACAACGAGGGCTTGGCGCAGCGCCGGGCGCAGTCGGTGGTGGATTACCTCATCGGCGCGGGCATCGACACGGCGCGGCTCACGGCTAAGGGCTATGGAGAGATGGTGCCGAAGACGATCACGGCTAAGCTGGCCAAGAAGTATCCCTTCCTGCCCGAGGGGACGGTCTTGGACGAGACGTTCGTAAACGCGCTCCCGCCCGAGGAGCAGGAAGTGGCTGATCAGCTGAATCGCCGCACGGAGTTTCAGGTGACGGGGATGGATTATGAGCTGAAGTGATGGTCATTGCCCCTTATCGCCCGGCGCCCCTCAAGGCGGGCATCGGGGACACGGCGATAGATCCCTGTCCAATCATTGAAATCATTAATGATTCCGGCGCGAAATCCTGAGGAAATCGGCCGAAAAAGTTTTTTTCATGCGATTGACTCAATCAATGGGCCGAAAAAGTTTTTTTCATGCGATTGACTCAGTCAATGGGCCGAAAAAGTTTTTTTCATGCGATTGACTCAATCAATGGGCCGAAAA
>CAUPYF010000131.1:0-4605 GCA_963515435.1 uncultured Tannerella sp.
TGCCCCTCACGTATAGCATCTCGGACGGCATATTGATCGGCATCATCAGCTACGTGGTGCTGAACCTGCTCAGCGGTAAGCTCCACAAACTCACCCCGACGATGTATGTCCTGGCCGTGCTCTTCATCCTGAAATACGTGTTTATCGGATAGAGAGGAAACGAAAAATGAGAAATGGCCGGGTACCGGAGGCATACGCGCCCCACAGGTACCCGGCCATTTTTCGTTTTTAGATTTTAGCTTATCCGTTCCCTCCGCTACTTCCTCATGTCACTGATTTTGCGGAGCTGATCCTCGTCGATCAACTTGATCTTGCGTCCGTCTAAAGCGATGACACGCTCATCAGCAAAGGAGGAGAGCGTACGGATGGCGTTCGAGGAAGTCATGTTCGAGAGGTTGGCCAGATCCTCGCGTGAGAGGTAGATGCTGATTGTAGCGCCGTCTTCCTCTAACCCGTAACTGTCTTTGAGGAAGAGGAGTGACTCGGCCAGGCGACCGCGGATATGTTTCTGCGTAAGATTCACCGTGCGCTCGTCAGCAATACCCAAATCCGTGGAGAGCTGGCGAATGAAGAACATGGCCAGCCGCGAATTGGCACGGATCAACAAGTCGACGATACGCATGGGGATGGCGCAGATTACAGAGGCTTCGCACGCCGTAGCGCTCGTCAGGTAGCGCTCGTGAGCGAAATAAGCACGGTAAGCGAAGTATTGGATGGGGCGGATCATGCGGATAATCTGTCGGCGTCCGCCCACGCCCTCCTTCGATATTTTCACCTTCCCTTTCAATAGACACATCAGCTCCGTCGGTTCGTCACCTTCGAAATAGATCATCTGATTGCGCTTATAGTGCGCAATGATGGAGTGTGCACGTAAGATCGTTCGTTCCTCATCGTTCAGCAGCCGCCACATGCGGGCCCAGCTTGTCGAGGCATCAATTTCTTCTATCTCTTTCCTCGGTTCCACTATGTTCTGCTTTATAACTCATTTGATAGGACAAATGTAACCGAATCCTGAAATCCCCAAAATGAGTCTACACGGGGCCTGAGATAGCGTTGTTTAAGCACCATTCCAATGGCAGTTATAGTCAAGTAGAAATGGTTCGTGGCTGTATATTCCCTCACAAGGTGTTTGTGCTATTGCGGGTGACGCAAAGCATGCATTGTGGGTGATGCAATGGTCGAAGTGATCAAGCGTAGTCAAAAGGAGTTATAGTAGATCGGAAAGGGGTTGCGATCTTTTTCATCTCCGGATCGGCCCTTCAGACCACACCAAAACGCCTCTAATTATTCGCAAACCATTTCCGATTGATTATAAAACGCGCACCTGATTTACTACTTCAGATAAATATCCCCGAATGAGGACTCGACGCGAACCGTCGCAGGCGGATTATCCGACGCACCGACCGTGCCTATGAACGTCTTGCTCGAACGGAGCTGGATCTTTTCAGTAAAACGGAAGTTCAATTCGCCGGTGTAGATACTGCCGTAGGAGGTCGAAAGCGTGGCGCGGAAAGCGTGACCGGGCGTCAGGCCGAGGTGTACCTCGCTGTAGGAGGCGCGGACGGAGATCTCGCTGAAGCCGCGCGACACTTCGCCTATACGGAGGCCGCCGAAGCGCAATTTGTCCACGACGCACGACTCCCCTACCCGGTCGATCCTTACCTGCGTATAGCCCGCGGCCAATGTGCAGCGGCTGACGGATTCGATGCGGAAGGTGCCGTCGAACTTCGTCTTGCCCGTGAGTAGCCCCACGGTGCCGAGGGTGATGCCCGAATATTGGCTATTGAGGGTGAGCGTCGCGCAACGGTCGATGGAGGCATTGCCAAAAGAGACGCTGACTGCGGCTGTCGCGGCTTCCTTGAGGTAGAGGCCGCCGTACTTCAGCTCCACGGTAAGCGGTTGGGTGGTGCGGTTGAGATAGATGTTGCCGAAGCGGTTGGAGAGCGAGAGGACAACGTCGCGCGGAGCCGTCACGGTGTAGTCGGCCGTGCGGCCGCAGTTGTTGCACGAGATGGAGCGGTAGCGCGTTCGGGCCTCCACGCGGTTGCCTGACTGCGAGAGGTCGACGGTAACGGATTCGGCCAGTTGCCGCGCCTCCTCCTCCGTCTTAGCCTCGCCGCGCACCTCCAACTGCACAACGATCTTGCGATCCGCGCCTTCGACGATGTGCACGTTGCCGAAGCTGTTGATGAGCGAGAACTCGGGACGCTCGCCGACACTAAATTCTTTCACGATCTGCCGCCGATAAACCTTCTTGGCGGCTGCGACACTTACGACGCAAAGGCTCGCAAGCACCATCATCAATATTCTTTTCATGATTCCTCTTTGTTATGGTTATTGGTTGATAATCTCGCCTGAATCCTTTGCAGTACGTCGATCTTGGAGGAGTAAACGCGGACGATGAGCGTGATCTGCTCATCGTCGGTCAGCTGCACCTCAGGCACATCCTCGGCTTGCATGGCGTGCAGCTCGTCGAGCAGGGCGCGACGGTCATCGCTATCGGGGTGACGGTTTATCAGGGCACGCGTCACCTCTAATTCGTCGTCTAACCGCATGGCATAATAGCGTTGCACCTCGACGGGCGACTCCGTAACATCATCGTCGGTGCCGCCGCTCACCGTGCCTGCCCTGGACCACAACCATACGGCCACGAGCGCCACGGCCGCCGCCAGCGCCACGGCGCCGAGCGTCAGGCGCCATATCTGCCGGAGACGCCTGTGCCGTGTCGCGCGCCGCGCATCCTCCAATCGTCGGGTAAAGCGTTCGCGATGCCCTGCCGGCGGTTCAGAGGAGCCAAAGATCTCCTCGGCCTGCGCCCGGATCCGTTCTTCTAAGTTGTCCTTCGTATGCATCATTCTTCTTTTTGTTTTAAGAGATTGCGCAGCCGCGACAGGCCGCGGGTGTATTGCACGCGCACGCTGGAGGGGTTAGCCCGGAGCGCCGCGGCGATGTCGGCAAAGCGCATCTGGCCGAAGAGCCGCAGACGGAGTATGTCGCGATACGTCTCCGGCAAGCGCTCCACACCGCGGCGTATCTCATCAGCATCGGGTAGCTCCTCTGTGTTGTCGTCAGTATCGTCAGGTGCGTCGGGCAGCATGGCTTCGTTGATCGCAAACGTGAGCGCGAAGCGCCGCCGACGCAGTCGGTCGATGGCGGCGTTCGTAGCCATGCGGCGCAGGTAACGCTCCATCGTGTCGGCATCGGCTTGCAGCAGGACAGGGCGGAGGAGCACCTTCAGGAGCACGTCTTGCATGACCTCCTCCGCTTCGTCGCCGACACCCAGGATGGCCGCAGCACTGCGATACGTCGGCCTGTGAAAGCAGTCGTAAAACGCCAGCTGCGACACCTGCAACTCCCGCCTCACGCCCTCGATGATCTGCTTGTAACCGTTCATTGTTCGCGTCTTTTTCATTCCCTCTGCCCCCATAACGCACCCGCGGCGGAAATGCTACAGGAGGGTGGAGAGAAAAATTTCCATCGATGGAAACAGCCTCCGATTTATAGTCGAATGAAAATGGTTTGCGAATGTGTCCCGGGGTTTCGCCCCGGGCTATGATTCGGCGGCCCTTCAGGTCGCATCGGGTACCCCCAATTATTTGCAAACCATTTTCATTCGACTATAAGAGATGACACTAAGCATGCTTAAGAAGGGTTCTTAAGCGGGCTTGCAGACATCGTGCAGTCTATTAATATGGAGGAAGCCTAAGGAAGGCAGTGGGAAAAACGATCGGGTTTTGGGTGATAAGTGCATCGGTTCTAACGGATTTGCATCGGCAAAGAAAAGGCAAAGCGTTGGGATCGATGAAGACGGAGCGTAACCAAATCGTTACCTATGATTCGAGAGGTAACGAAAACGCAAAATGCGGCGGTAAACGCCTTTTGGTGAAACGTGCGTATTGCGCTTATTTGTAGCGTTTTGTATAGCTCTGAATGCTTCGCTGACAGGTAACTTTGCACACCCTAAAAAACCGAGGTAATGAAGAGAGAAACGATGAAGGTTTTGCTCTACCTAAAAAAGAGCAGCATAGACAAATCGGGACGGGCACCAATCATGGGGCGCATCACGTATGCCGGGACAATGGCTCAATTCGGTAGCAAATTTTCTTGCCCGCCCGACCTCTGGAATCCCCGCGAGAGCCGCCTTAGAGGCAAGAGCCGGGAGGCCGTCGTCACCAATGAGAAGTTAGACGATCTGATGTTGGCCATTAGTCAGGCTTACCGGACACTGGCCGATCGGGGTGTGGCTTTCACGGCCGCCGACATCAAGGAACGATTGCAAGGCAATGCCCACAGTCGGACGACCTTCCTCGAACGCTACGACCGGCTATTGGAGGAAGTGGATGCACGCGTCGGCATCGATCTGACACGAGGTTCGGCGCTGAGATACCATCAAGCGAGAAAGCACTTCGCCCGCTTTATACGGAGCCGTTTTGGCCGTGAAGACATGACTTTCAGTGAGATGACGGAGGACTTCTTCCCGCAGTTTGAACACTATATCAAAGGGGAGTTGGGGATCTCTGAAGAATCTTTCATCAGGCTTTCCGGCTTATTGAAGAAGGTGTGCCGGCTGGCTTACCGGGAGGGTCTCTCCGACCGACCGCTCTT
>CAUPYF010000132.1:0-4519 GCA_963515435.1 uncultured Tannerella sp.
GAAAAAAACTTTTTCGGCCGATTTCCTCAGGATTTCGCATGAAAAAAACTTTTTCAGCCGATTTCCTCAGGATTTCGCATGAAAAAAACTTTTTCAGCTCATTGTCTGAGGCAATCGGCTCCTTTCCTCGCCGTCGTCATTCCCCCTCGGGGTAGTAGGTGCGGCGGATGCGGTCGAAGGTGCCGTCGGCGTGCATGCGGCGAAACCAGGCGTTGAGGCTGTCGCGCAGGGCGGGCGAGGTGCGGCGCAGGGCCCAGGCCTGGAGCTGGGAGAAGCCAATGTCGGTCTTGATGTCGATGGCGCCGGGGTAGCGGGCGAGGGCGCGGAGGGCGATGTGGCGGTCGCAGACGGTGTAGTCGATATCGCCGGCGGCTACCATGTCGATGAGCTGCTCGGAGGAGTAGAGAGGCTCCTGGATGATGCGGAAGGTGTCGGCCATCTCGCGGCGGAGGTTCTCGAGGCGCAGGATGGCGGGCGATTCGCGAGGGACGTAGAGAGTGCGGCCGGCCAGGTCGAGCTGGTTGCGGATGAGGGAGTCAGGAGGGGCGGCGCGCTGGACGAGCACCTGACGATCTGTCATGACGGGGTCGGTGAAGAGGTACTCGGCTTTGAGCTCGTTGGTCGTGGGCAGGCTCCGGGCTATGACGTCGTAGCGCCCCTCACGGAGGCCGCGGAAGCTGGCCTCGAGGCTCATCTCGAAGTGCATCTCAGTCTGCAGGTGAGCGTATCGGGCGAGCGCGCGGCAGAGCTCGTAGTGGAAGCCTCGGAGGGCGGTGTCTCCGGCGGCGACGAAGCTGCCGTTGTGGTCGTACTCGGAGACCATGCGGAGGATGCCCTCGCGGCGGATGGCGTCGTAGTCACGCTCGGCGGGGTTGGCCTCGGCTCGTTTGTCGAGGGCGCGGTAAAGCTGGATGAGGCCCATCGTGGCCACGGCAATGACGAGCAGGCCGATGTAGACTTGAAGGAGTTTGCGGGATTTCATCATGGGAAAATGGGATAAGAAAAAAATGAAGCGGCTTTCTTACGGAGGTGCGGACATCTTGGCGGGGACATATTAATTGTTGAAGGTGACGGCGATACCGAGCTTGATGACCATCGGGTTTAGCGGGTAATGGGGCATGGAGAAGTAGCGCGGCGCGGTGAAGAGGCGGCCGAGGTTGTAGGCCATGACGAAGAAGCGGGCCTGCCGGAGGTGGAAGTTGGCGTAGGCGTTGATGAGCGGGTAGCCACCGACGCGGACGTCGCGCTGGTTTTGGAATTGCTGCGTGGCGGGCTCATAATACGGCGCGTGGTAGGCGGTGAAGTAACGGACATCGGCGCCAAGCTGGAGAGTGAGGACGCGCACGGGGCGAACGACGACGTAGGCGTTCGAGCGGAGCGCGAGGCGGGGCAGGGGGAGGATGTCGCTGCGGCTGCTGAGCTGGAAGACGGCGTCGTTCTCCCAGCCGAAGGCGCGGATGCGGAAGTCTTGCCGGAGGCGGGCGGTGACGACTTGCAGGTTGCCGGTGAACTGCGCCGGCCGGCCGTCGGTGCCGAAGTAGATGTGGTTCGTGATGTTCTCCACGCCGGCGCTGAGGCGCGTGCGGGTCTGCTGCCATTCGACGGTGCCGCCTATGTAGACGCGCTGCGTGTTGCGCAGATCGTCGTCCCAGAGGAAGTATCGGCTGTGAAAATGTCGGGTGAAGAAGGCGGGACGGAGATTCCTCAGTGCGCCCTCGGCGCGGAGCGCGGCGTCGCGGCCGAAGAGGCGGAAGCGGGAGGCGATGTGCCCGTCGAGGCGCAACTCGCCGATGTCGTCGCCAAGGAGAGCGAACTCTCCGCGGGCGCGGAAGGTGAGCAGTCGGCCCTGGTTGCGGGAGAGTTCGGCGCCGAGGAAGGCAGCGTATTCGTCCGTCCGGGAGCGCCCCTGGAAGAGGCCGCGGACCGTATCTCCGGGCTGCTCGAAGCGTCGGTTTTCGAAGGAGATGTAGGCCGTGAGCCCGAACTTCACCCACTGCTGGAAGCCCTCTCGGAGCGAAAGGGCGAGCGTGTTGCGCAGCGTGCGGGCGGACTGTAGGTCGTCGGGGCGTGTCGTGGTGGTGTCGTAGCGGTTGGTGTAACAGGTGTCGATGCCGGCGTCATTGGAGATGAATCGGCGTCGGAAGTCTTCCAGCTCGAAGGTGTGGATCACGCTGGCCACGGGGACAAACACTTCTCCGGCGTGCGGATCGTCGTCTTCCTCGTCGTCGCGCGGTGGACGTGGGCGGCTGTCGGTGGGCGCGGTGTCGGCCTTCTCCTTTTCTTTTTCCGCGTTCAGTCGGCGTATTTTCTCACGCCGTTCGTCGCGTTGACGCTTGCGGTCAGCCTCATCGGCAGTCATGCTGCGATAGAAGCCGAGGTTGTAACGATGGGTGAGAAAGAAGTCGCGGCTGCGCAGGCGGTTGTACGTGTTGGTGAATCGCGTGGGGAAAGATTTGCTGTCGATGCCGCGTCGTCCGTCTTCGAAGTTGTCGGGGTCAGTGATGTAGCGGTCGTCGGTAAGGCCGCCATTTTCGTTGGTGACGAAGTTCAGGTTGCGGACGTGCGCGAACGCCTCGTAGCGGTCCGATCGGTAACTGCCGAAGAAGCGGTAAGAGAGCAGTTTGTTGTTGTTCGATGTGTATTGGCCGCGGCTGTAGGTGTAATCGAAGTCGGCGCCGAGGTTGATCTTCCGCCCGAAGTTGCCTGTGATGACACCGCGGAGTTGCTCCTCGCGTTTGGTGGATCCGCCCGCGCGGGTGTAGAGGATGTTGGTATAGGGCACTTTGACATCGTAGAAATAGCCGTTCGTAGGCGAGGTGATGTTTCCGTCGAAAGCGTCGGCAAAGATGAAGTCGCGTGCCTCGCGGCGTTCGCTGAAGATGCGCGATTGAAACGGAGCGCCGATGTTGGCCGTGTATGCGCCTGCCACACTACGGCTTTCCATGAGCGTATGATCGGCCGTATTGATCCGTTCAGTGTCCATCTCCGCTACGTACGGATCGCCGAGCTTATCGGTGAGGCGGTAGGCATTGATGCGCGCCGTGCCGATACGTGTACTGTCTAGGTTAGGAAGACTGTCGGCAGCCAAGACAGCGTTACGTGCAGCGAGTGAGAATCCGCGTCCGCCGCGATTCCTCGTACGATCTTGTGCGGATACAGCCGTGATACACAGGATTCCCACAAGGACGGTGAAGATGTATATGTTATACTTCATTTCGGGTGCCAAAGATAAGTAGGCAGTAAGAAGTAATTTGAAGTAGTAAGAGGCAGTAAAAACAAGAAGTAGTGCTGCATCTGATCCGACGCCTCCCTCTCTGTGCGGGGCGCATGTATCAACAAAAAGGCAACCCACTTTCGCGGATTGCCTTTTTCATTTCCTTACAAGAAATAAGGATGGAACTTATTTCTTCTCCTGAGCTTTCTGGGCGGCTTCGGCCAGTTTCTTCATTGCGTCGTTATACCTCTGAGCCTGCTCCGGAGTCAGGTTAGCAGCTTCGTTCTGAACAGCTGTAGCCATTTCCTGCATCTTCTGTCCCAGCTCAGTGAGCTTCTGAGTTGCCTCAGCGTCGCCGGCAGCCATCTTCTCATACAAGGGAACCATCTCTTCTACAAGGCTTACGTACTGATCCAGTGCGTTGCCACCCTCAGCAGGAGCAGCCTCAGCTGCGGGTGCCGGAGCTTCTACAGCCATCGTATCCGTCGTTTCACCTTCCGTTGCTCCGCTCTTGTTGTTGCAAGCAACCATCATCACCATGGCCGAAGCCATCAAAAACATTGAAATCTTTTTCATCTCGTTTGAATTAAAAATCTGATTAATCTATTTCGCCGCAAAGGTAAGAGGAAAAAATGTTTCGCAACACGAAAAACGTTTTTTTTTCAAATAAGCCTAATGCTTGCGGGGGTATACATTCAAAATTCTTCTACTATTAAATCTCCGTCCAGCAACTCTTTTACTGTCTTGCCGAAGGTTTTGAAAGCCTCCGAGGAAGTGTGGGTATTCACCGCTGCATCATCTCTATATTCTTCATAAAAGATAAAGGCCTCGGGCTCCGTCACCGACTGATAGAAGGTGTAACTCATGTTACCCACCTCTGCGCGGGCTGCCTCAGCCAACCTTTTTGCAGCGTCGATAAACGCGTTCTCCTTGCCGGCTTTGACCTTGGCGCGTGCTATGACGATCTTCTTTTTACTCATCTTCTTTTCTCCTATCACCGAATCAATAAAGTGAGCGCAAAAGTATACGAAACGACAAACGGCGTATCGGTAGGCTTCAATATTTTTTTCGCTCCTTTTCTCTGCATCTCGTTAGGGCATAGCTCTGAATCCGATGATCCGACGCACCTCGGTGATAGTCCTCGAGGCGCTATCGGAGGCTTTCTCTGCGCCTTCACGTGCAATCTTATCCAAATAGGCCTCGTCAGCGGCAATGTCGCGGATGCGGGTGCGGATGGGGGCGCAGAAGGTGTTGATGTCGGCGGCGAGCTGCTTCTTCATGTCGCCGTAGCGGATGGCGCAGCGG
>CAUPYF010000133.1:0-4486 GCA_963515435.1 uncultured Tannerella sp.
AAGGCGGCCGAGATGGAGGCGCTGATCCGCCGCGTGAAGGAGCAGGGCGATACGGTGGGGGGCATCATCACGGGCGTCATCACGGGCTTCCCTGTGGGGATCGGTGACCCCGTCTTCGGTAAGCTGCACGCCGCCCTTGGCGCCGCCATGCTTAGCATCAATGCGGCCAAGGGCTTTGATTATGGCGATGGCTTCGACGCCCCGCTCTACTTAGGATCGGAGCATAACGACACGTTCCGCAACGACCACGGCCGCATCACCACCCGCACGAATCATTCGGGCGGCATACAGGGCGGCATCTCCAACGGGGAGGATATTTACTTCCGCGTCGCCTTCAAGGCCGTGGCCACCCTGCTGCGTGAGCAGCAGACGGTGGACCGGGAGGGACGGGAGACGGTTATAAAAGCGAAAGGACGCCACGATCCGTGCGTCCTTCCGCGTGCCGTCCCGCTCGTTGAGGCGATGGCGGCGATGACTATGCTTGACTACCTACTCGCAGCCGGTCAGCGCATCTGATGCGGCCGGTCGATGGCCTTGCCTTCTAACGGGCGATTATGGCGCATCGGCACCTCGCGGATGACCGGCAGCGTGCGTTCGGAGCGGGCTTTAGCCACTTGTTTACCCGTGATCAGCTCCAAGGCCTTGCCAAGCAGCGGGTCGCGCTCGTCACCGAAAGGATGCAGGTCGAGCAGCTTCTCCTTCACGACGTACTTCGGCGCGAAGCCGTGCGGAAACTCATCCTTGCGCGTGTTTGAGAACTTGTAGATCATCACGTACATACCCCAGTTCTTGATCTCCTTATAATACGACAGACCATTATCCTTCCACAGATCTTCCGGCTGCAAAATGTAGCCGCCGCAGAACTTGCCGTGCGTCGTGTCGCCGATCTGCACCACATCCATGAAAGGCGTGAGGCCCGTGAGGGTCAGCTCTGAGGCCGAGGCCGTGCCCTTGCTTGTGAGGATATAGAGGCGACTGAGGTTCATGTTCACGCCGAGGGTGTCGACGAAGTTTTCATACAGCTGATCGAGCTTATTCTTCGCCTTCCAGTAATTCGCATAATTATCGTTCCAGTGCTTCAGCAGGAAGCGTTCCTTCTGCTTCACCGCCGCCTCGGGCGCCAGAAGACTACAGAGCGCGCGCGCGGTGCTGACGTATCCGCCGCCGTTGTAGCGCAAGTCGAGCACCACATCGTTCACGCCCGCTGTCTTAAACCGAGCCATGACCTTGATCAGCTCCGGGGTAGACCGCTCCGTATAATCCGCGTAGCAGAGGTAGCCCACGCGGTGACCGTCCTTAAGGATCACCGTATCCTTGAGGATGGGATCCTGATACATCTCCACGGGTGTGATGGCAATCCCGATGGAATCGCGGGTGATTTTCTTGTCGCCGAGGATCCCTTTATTTACGACGATGGTCTTCGAGCCGTACAGGAGGCGGTAGTTCTCCCGCGTGATGGTGCCGCCATTGAGCCCCACTAAGAGGTCGCCACGCTTCAGTCCCACGAGATCAGCCGGCGTGCCGGGGTAGATGTAGCGGATGATGGCGAAGAGGTCGGAGGAATTGGAGAAAGTCCCGAATACGATGTCGAAGCCGAACGTGGTGGAGATGCCTGCGAAGCCCTGCGTCCATGCCTTAGCATTGTCCGTGAGGCTGGTCCAGCGGTCGTCTTTATAGATCAGACGCTTGAAAAAGGCGTGTGAGTCCTTCTCCTTTTTATAGTCGATCGCACCCCAATTGATGGTGCTCGTCCAGAGGTATTCACTCCGCAGGCCCTCGTAAATAAACTCATTCACCTTCAGGGTGACGTTTTTTTCAGGATCCGGTTTCGGTTCATCTTCCTTGCATGCCGCGAGCAGCCCCACTAAGCACAGGCTGAAGACGGCAAGCCTCACATTCATTTTCTTATTCATACGCTGATTACTTTGATTTAGGTGATACAATAAGCAGGGGAGAATTGCCCCCCTCGTGCGCAGGCAAAAGTAAAAGCCTGATCAAATTATTCTTATTCAGGCCGGGAGCGAGCTGCACGGCAGGAGGGAGTGTCTAATGACCGAATCCGGGATGAACGTTAAAAAGTTAGCGCTTGCGGGATTCCCGCGAATGCCAAAAAGTTTTTCGAGACGCTTGCGGAGTTTCTGCAAACACCAAAAAGTTTTTCATGGGACTTGCGGAATTTCCGCAAGCATTTCCAAAAACGTTTTGGCCATTGCGGGGCACTCGCAAGCCTCCATTTCTCCATTTTGACGTTTGCATAAGTTCTACAAATGCTAAAGCACAGAATTTAGGACTTATGGGATTTGCAAGACGACTCTGGCGGAAAAAGCGAGTCCATTCTTACGTCGAACTCATGCAATGACTAAAAAAGAAAAGCCCTGCCCGAAGACTTTACTCTAATGACAATTAATAATTAGAGCGAAGTCTCCCCGACACAGGGCTTTTTGTCTTTAGAGATTCATCCCTCTTGGGGATCAGCCATTCATGGAAGCGAGCAGCTCGGCGTTGTCCGTGGTGTTCTCCATTTGCTTTTTGACAAACTCCATTGCCTCGACCGTATTCATATCCGAGAGGTAATTGCGGAATACAAAAAGGCGGTTGCGGGTGGTTTCGTCCTGCAGCAAGTCGTCGCGCCGGGTACTGGAGGCCTGAATGTCGACGGCAGGATAGATGCGTCGGTTGGCAAGTTTGCGATCGAGTTGCAACTCCATGTTGCCCGTGCCCTTGAATTCCTCGAAGATCACGTCGTCCATCTTCGATCCTGTTTCGGTGAGGGCCGTGGCGAGGATGGTGAGGCTGCCGCCGTGCTCGATGTTGCGGGCAGCGCCGAAGAAGCGTTTAGGCTTTTGGAGTGCGTTGGCTTCCACACCGCCGGAGAGGATCTTTCCGGAGGCTGGCTGCACGGTGTTGTAGGCGCGGGCCAGACGGGTGATGGAGTCGAGCAGGATGACGACGTCATGGCCGCATTCCACCATGCGTTTGGCTTTGTTGAGCACGATCTCAGCGATCTTGACGTGGCGATCGGCAGGCTCGTCGAAAGTGGAGGCGATGACTTCAGCATCGACACTGCGGGCCATGTCGGTCACTTCCTCAGGACGCTCGTCGATGAGCAGGATGATCATGTAGACTTCCGGGTGATTGGTGGCGATGGCGTTGGCGATGTCCTTTAGGAGCATCGTTTTACCCGTCTTGGGCTGCGCCACGATGAGCCCGCGCTGGCCCTTGCCGATGGGCGAGAAGAGGTCGACGACGCGGACGGAATAGGGGTCGAACACTTTGGGTGAACGTCGCTCGGTGAGCTTGAATTTTTCGTCTGGGAAAAGGGGGGTGAGATGATCGAAGGGGACGCGGTCACGCACTTCGTCGGGCAGTTTGCCGTTGATCGTATTCACCTTGACGAGCGGGAAGTATTTCTCCCCTTCGCGCGGCGGGCGGATGGGCCCCTCTACGAGGTCTCCGGTGCGGAGCCCGAAGAGCTTGATTTGGGAGACGGAGACATAGACGTCGTCCGGCGAGGCGAAGTAGTTATAGTCCGATGAGCGGAGGAAACCGTAACCATCGGGGACAATTTCGAGCACGCCCGTGGCGGTCAGAATACCGTCGAAATCGAAGAGTGGCTGAGGCGATACGGCCGGTGCATTTTCACGCAGGTTGGGGTTGTTCTGGCGGTGATTATTCGGCTGACGTTTCTTGGGTTCGTTCGGTTGTTTCTCCTTCGGTTGAGGCGCAGGCAGCTGCATGGGCAGTACTTGATCGAGGACGGAGGGCGTGTCGGTGGCATGCTTGAAGATGGTGCGCTTCGGCTCCTCAGTGACCGGCGTGGACTTGGGCTCGGTCGGTTTCTCCTCTTCGGGCTTTGTCAGCGTCGGCTCCTCAGCTACGGGCTCATTCGGCTGTGCGATCGCCACTGCTTCCGTCGGGATGACAACGGGTTGCGTGGCTACTGTCGGCGTATCCTCGGCTTCGAGCATCGGTTCGGTGGCGAGGATCGGTTCCGTTTCCGCGGGGGCAGGGACTTTCGTCTCGTCCTGTTTGTTTTTGGGCGGGCGCCCCGGACCGCGTCGCTTCACAGCGGGCTTCTTTTCCGCTTTCTCCGGCTTTTCTGCGACAGCATCGGCCGTGTCAGCCTGTTTGTTTTTCGGTGGGCGCCCCGGTCCACGACGTTTCACCGTCGGCTTCTCTTTTTCCTTCTTTTCCGTCTTATCGGCGGCTGTAGGAGTTTCGACCGACTTGTTTTTGGGTGGTCGTCCGGGCCCTCGTCGTTGTTTCTGTTCTGTTTTTTGAGCTTCTTTTTCTTTTTGCATGCCGGCTACGGATTCAGCCTGTTGATCAAGGATGAGGTAGATCAGCGCCTGCTTGTCAATGCCTTTTGTTTCTTTAAGGCCCAAGTCGGTCGCGATTGTCTGCAGCTTGGGAAGTTCCATGTCTGTCAGTTCGACAATGTTGTATTTAACCATGTGTTGTTATGTATAATAATATGTGGAGCTAT
>CAUPYF010000134.1:0-4419 GCA_963515435.1 uncultured Tannerella sp.
AGCCGCAACGCCATCCTATGGGTACGCCTGAAAAAATGTCGCACGAAGCTCGTCCCCACTGCCGCCAACGCCCCCCTCTTCGACCTCATCCGTCGCGCCGAGGCGTGGCTCCACACCCATACCTACACGAACCCCATCCTGAAGTGGGAGACGACCGCGTGGGGCGAGATCCCCGCTGACTTCGGCCGGAAATGACACAGCCGCTCCGCAAAAGGATGCGGGAATACGGCAAACGCCCACCCTGTAAAAAAGAGAAAGACCCCGCCGGATGCCTTGCTTTTGCCTCCGACGGGATCTTTTTTCAATGGCCATCGTGGTACCGTTGTAACCACTGACAGCTAACCATTAGCGAGACTCAATACGTGTGTTCCTCCTCCTGCATCTCTTGCTGATTGATCTTATGCAGATCCAGCGCGCGCCACGTATAGAAGATGTAAGCCAAGACGAAGGGGATAAGGAACGATACATACATCATCGTCCGCAGCGTGAACTCGCTCGACGAACTATTTACGATCGTCAGTGAACTCTGAAGATCGACCGTCGAGGGGTAGTAAGCTGTGTTGTTCCAGCCGGCCGTAAGCAGCAGTGCGAGAACGGTCAGGACGGTGCCTGCCCCGGTCCACCAGATGCCTTTCGTGCACGTGGCGGAGAAGATTGTACGGCCGATACCGAAGAGTACCCCCACAACACCGATCAAGAAGACTACTGCCACGAGCGGCATTTGCAGCAGGTTGTTGAGATACTTGTGCGGCTCCATGAAGACATTGCCCGTCTCCGGGTCGACGGCGAAACCTTCGGCCATGAGCAGGTGCCCCACGAAGGACAGGAAGACCACAAGGAAGGCCCCGGCCTCGATGGGCAGGCGCCGGCGACAGGCTGCGTTCACCTCCTCGTCGCGGATGTTATTGATGAAATAGAGCAGCGCCAGCACGCGGGAGAGGAAGAAAACAGAGGCGCCTAAGAGCAAGTTCCACACCACGAGTGCAGCCTCGAGCCCATGCCACGGTGTGGCCCAACGCGAGATGACAGGCATGCCTACGTCAGTCAGTTGCACGCGATCGACGACAAACGAAGCGCCGCTGAAGAACGTCCCCACAGCCGTGCCGACAAGCAGCGGCCCGACAACCCCATTAATAAAAAGGAAGATTTGATACGTGCGTTTGCCGAGCAAATTGCCCCGCTTAGCCTGAAACTCATACGAGACGGCCTGCAGTACGAAGCACAGCAGGATGAGCGTCCACACCCAGTAGGCGCCGCCGAAGCTGGTGGAATAAAACAGCGGGAAGGAGGCGAAGAAGGCGCCTCCAAACGTCACGAGCGTGGTGAACGTGAACTCCCACTTGCGGCCGATGGAGTTGATCAGCAGTTTCTGTTGCCGCTCCGTGCGGCCGACGGTGAAGAGTAACGACTGTCCGCCCTGCACGAACATGAGGAACACCAACAGCGCGCCTAAAAGCGAGACGAGCATCCACCAGTAATGTTGAAGAAAGGTATAGTCCATGATGTTTTATTCGTTAGAAGGTCCCTGCTTAATGGCCCGCGTCATGATGCGCAGCTCGGCCGCCAGCAGCACGGTGAAAAGGATGAGGAAAAGAAAGAAAGTGAGCTGCACTGAGCCTGTTTGCAGCTTCGACACGGCCGCACTCGTCGGCATCAAGTCTTGGATGACCCACGGCTGACGCCCCGCTTCGGCCACGATCCAGCCCGCTTGGCTGGCGATGTATGCCAGCGGGATAGTCCAGAGGCAGAGGTGCTGCAACCAGCGGTGGGACGCGATCCGTCCCCCTCGTCCGAACCACAACACAAGCAGAAACATGAGTACGAAGTATCCCCCGAGCACCACCATCACGTGAAATGCATAAAACGTCAGCCCCACAGGTGGGATCAGCTCGGCCGGATCCTTGATATAGCCGTAGCCGAAGTTGGGGAAGTTCTCCTCTAACGTAGCCCGACTTGTGCGCATGGCCTCCTCGTCCTTCGCCGCGAGAGCCTTGCGATAATCCGCGAGCGCCGCGATGGCACGCCGTCCGCTGGCGATGCGCTCTTCGGCCGAAAGCGCCCGCTCGCCCGACTTGAGCGTGTATCCACCCTCGATTAGGTCGGTGATGCCGGGGACAAACGCGTCTGATTTGTGCTCCGCGAGATACGACAGCGCATAGGGGATCTCCACCTTTACCACAAATGGCTCCACGCCGTCAGCGTGCGACTGTTTTGCAGGGTTCAGTATGCCCACAGCCACCAACCCCACACTGTTCGTGCCCTTATACAGGCCCTCCATCGCAGCCAGCTTCATGGGTTGATACTGCGCCACGTTGTACGCCGAGCCATCGCCCGTCAGGATCACCAATCCCGAGGCCACCAACCCGAACAGTGCGCCGATGCGTATGCTCTGCAAGGCAAACTCGCGGTGCCGCCCGCGCAGCAAGTACCAGCTGCTGACGCCCACCACGAACACGCCGCCCAAGACCCACGCCGAGATCACCGTGTGCAGGAACTTGTTCACTGCCATCGGCGAAAGAGCCACGGCCCAGAAGTCGAACATCTCGTTACGCACCGTCTCCGGGTTAAACCGCATGCCCACGGGGTACTGCATCCACGCATTGGCTACGAGGATCCACAGCGCTGACAGCGTCGCCCCCGCGACGGTCAGCCACGTCGAGGCTAAGTGCATGCCGCGCCCGACCTTGTTCCACCCGAAGTACATCACGGCGATGAATGTCGCCTCCATGAAGAAGGCCACAATGCCTTCGATGGCCAGCGGTGCGCCGAAAATGTCGCCCACAAACCAACTGTAGTTCGACCAGTTCGTGCCGAACTCGAACTCAAGGATCAGCCCCGTAGCCACGCCGATAGCGAAGTTGATGCCAAAAAGCTTCATCCAAAACTTTGTCGTCTCTTTCCAAAACGCCCGCCCGGTGCGGACGTAGATCGTCTCCATCACGGCCATGACGACACCCAATCCCAGCGTTAGCGGGACGAAAAGCCAGTGATAGATGGCCGTCAGCGCGAACTGCGCCCGCGACCAGTCAATTAATGAGGTATCCATATATCAAGAAGTAGTTTGAAGTAGTTAGTAGTAATCAGAGGTAGTAGGGGGGCTCTCAGGGCGCGGCACGGTCGATGAGTTCTTCGGAGACGTACTGCCGTCGCTCGTCTTGCGTGCTGAATTGGTTAAGGAAACGGGGGAAGAAGATCATACGCAGCACGACGAACATGATGAACAGCTTCACGAGGATCAAAATCCACAGCGTGCGCCCCCAGGTCATCTGCCGGAAGCCGTCGATGTAGAAGCGTGCGACGCGCACGAGGGCGTTGCGAGGGCGATTGTTCTCCATTTCTGCGTTGTTTTTGTATTGAATACAAATTCTATCAGGGGGCGAAAGTAAATCGTTTTCGATTTCCACAAAAGGGGCTGCTTTTTCCGCTTTCACGCTCCGCAAAATCCCGTCGCACCCTCCGCCGCCCTTTCCCCGACTCGGAAGATCCCGGCCAAACGCCTCGTGCCCTTTCCCTCGCCTTCCAAACTCCCGTCAGTCAGCCCGCCGGCCTTCCCCGACCCTCCCCGGTCCCGTCGTGTCTCACGAAGCCTTTTATCCGCCCTGTGAGGTGCTGTTTATAATCAGAACATAAATTCAAAAGAAATACATCTTCTGTTTGCTATCAAAAAGTGATCTCAAAATGATTTTACCTCTTATCTATCTTATAAAATATTCCTCCAAAAGGATTTAATGTATGTTTATAATCAAAATGAACTGTCTAAATAATTTTATATCATGTTTTGAATCGATATTATAGGTAAAAGTATTTCTATAGACTATTTCGATTATATATAGTAGGTGGATCGATTTTTGGTTGCTGTTTGTGATTGAAATAGTAGAATAAAAATGGTTTTCAAGCTGTTTATGTTATAGACAGCAACTTATAAGGCAGACAAGGGGCGTCGAAGAAGGAGCCGGGATCTTTCGGATCCGGGGGAAGGCGGCAAAGGGTGTGACGGGGTTTGAGAGGGATAGGGAAAGGAAGGGAAGGGGGAGGATGGGACTTGGGAGGGGGGCTGAATGTTTTCTCCCGTCGTTTCCGAAGGAAACGGATGCGGACGCCGGCAGAGGAACATGAAAAAGCCGGATACAGGTGGAATCCCTCCAACATGTATCCGGACAAACCTCGCTGGCGGCCGCATCCGCCCTCGGCTTTTCGTTTTTAGCCCTCAATACCGGAAGATGCCGCCGCCGAGGAACTCGCGCAGGAGGGAGGTGGCGGGGAGCTCTTCGATGGGGATATAGTTGAAGTAGCGGAGGAAACGGAGCAGGCGATAAGCCTCGGCACTCTCCGTGTCGCGTTCGCGGATCTCGCTCAGCACCGGTTCGGCGTAGCGGCGGAGGGCGGCCAGCTCGTAGATCATGGCGCTGTTGAACATCG
>CAUPYF010000135.1:0-4404 GCA_963515435.1 uncultured Tannerella sp.
CGTCATCATTGCCGGACTTGGTCTTTGCGTTCTTGTTTTTCATTATGATGGTAACGACCATGCGCGAAGTTACTTTGAAGGTACAGTTCCGAGCGCCGCAGGCCACGGAATTGCAGAAACTGGAGAAGAAATCATTGGTCACGTTTATTTATGTTGGGCAACCTATCGAGGAGTATCGTGCAAAGATGGGTTCGGAGAGCCGTCTACAATTGAATGATGCTTTTGCAGAAATCTCAGAAGTGGGGAGCTACATCGGCCAGGAGAAGTCGAGTATGAAAGAGGAAGATCAGCCTTTTATGACCGTCTCGATCAAAGCTGACTACGACACGAAGATGGGACTTATTACCGACTTGAAGCAGGCGCTTCGTGAAGCGTATGCTCTGAAGATTAGTTACTCGGCACGTAAAAAATCAGACTAAAGTGTAAGGACAAAGTTTGTGGTTCCTATATGTACGAATGAATAATAAACTCTAAGAGAGTGGGGGCGGATCTTATAGATAATGAAGAAGATTCGCCCCCATCTTTTGATTCACGCCCCAAGGAAACACCTTATAATCGAAGAAGACGATGGAACAATATGAATTAGATGAGCTGGACGAAAAGATACTGAGCATGATGGTCAAGGATGCGCGGAAGCCATTCCTTGAGGTGGCGAGGGAATGTAGTGTTTCCGGGGCCGCTATCCATCAGAGGATACAAAAGTTGATCCATGCTGGGGTTGTGAAGGGTTCCGAATTCATCATCGATAACAGTAAGATCGGATTCAAAACTTGTGCTTACATGGGACTTTTTCTTCAGGATTCAGATCAATACACCACGATTACAGATGCGTTGAAACAGATTCCCGAGATTGTGGAGTGTCACCACACAACGGGTAAATATGACCTCTTCATAAAGATCTACGCTCGGGATAATGAGCATCTTCTCAGCATCATTCATAAGAAGCTGTTGCCGCTTGGGTTGGCGCGGACGGAGACGTTGATCTCTTTCAAAGAGGGATTTCGGAGGCGCCTGCCGATAGACATCGGTAAACTGGAAAGGGAGAATGAAGTGTAGGTGATGCGGAGACTTTCGGGCTGTACTCTTGGGCTGTTTGATAGGAACTGCTATGTCGGTATTCCTATTGCTGGCGGAGTGTAGCGGAGGCCGTCAACATGGACTACAACATGAACTGTATCAAACAGAAAAACATGTTATGAAGAGATTGTTTTTGTGCTCATCTTTTGCGGATGTAGCCAATTTACTGCCCGGGTTTGCAGGAAACGAACGGGGTATGGTGACTTTTATCCCTACCGCAGCGCTCCACGAGGAGTATAACCTGTACGTGGAGGAAGGACGAGCAGCGCTCGAGCGGCTGGGCTATACGGTCGAGGTGCTGGAGATTACGCAGACCACGGCCGAAGAGATCGCGCGGGCATTGGAGAAGAACGATTGCATCTATGTCTCCGGAGGCAACCCATTTTTCCTCATGCAGGAGTTGCGGAGGAAGGGGGCTGACCAGTCGATCGTCCGCCGGGTGGAGGCGGGGGCGCTCTACATCGGAGAGTCGGCTGGGGCCATGATCGCCGCGCCAAGCATTGCGTATGCGCAAGTGATGGACGCGGTTGCGACGACCTATACGCCCAACTTCCGCGATTTTAACGCGCTTGGGTTGGTCGATTTCTACACGGTGCCACATTACGGTTGCGAACCATTTGAAGAGACGGCCGAGGAGACGATTCGCACGTATAGTCACCTGTCCTTGCGGCCGATCACAAATTCGCAGGTAATCTGCGTGGAGGGGAACCGCACGGAGGTTTGCTCCCCGGGAAAGACGTGTCGAAGGCTTTAATGAATGGCTTATTCTTCATGAGCAGAGGAGTGTAATTTGGGCACTGAAGAATGATACCTACGTGACAATTCGCAGTGTTTGCGTGCTTACTTTTGCGGCGATTTCTCATCCCAAACAAGACAATAGAATATGAACGAAAAATGGTTTCGCATTTTGGCTATAGCCGCCACGTGTGCATCGATCCTGATGTATGTATCGTACATCTCGCAAATCCAAATGAACCTGTCCGGGCATAAAGGGACTCCCATACAGCCTCTGTGCGCGGCATTCAACTGTACGCTTTGGACCACCTACGGGCTGTTTAAGAAGCCTGCGAAGGATTGGCCGATCATCTTGGCCAACATCCCTGGTATTATTTTGGGGTTGATCACATTCGTCACCAGCTTCTAAGGCCGGAAGCTGCGAAGAGTGTTCAGCGACACTAACGACATCGCGCGACGGGGATATGCCCCCTGCCGCGCGGCGTATTTTTCGGGGGAAAGGTATTTCTGCGAGACGTGCCCAACAGTTACCCTCACCATAACCGTAACATCAACAGATAAAAACGAAGACGTATGACGAATCCCATTTTTGAAAGTATGGACAAGGACAAGCTGCGCCGGATGATTGAGATCCGCGAGGCTTACAACAACAAGCAGCTGACCATTGATGAGGCGCGCGAGCGCGTGAGGAACGAAGTGGGCGAGGTGTCGCCTGAGGAATTTGCCGCGGCCGAGCAGTTGGTCAAGGATGAAAATCCGGACGAATGCCGCGACGAGGACACGCAGGAGATTGTCCACATCTACGAGGGGCTGATTAAGGAACCGCGAAAGGAGTTGCCGTTCGGGCACCCGATCGACGCCTACCGGCGTGAGGCCGACCGCATGAAGGAGCTCATGAAGCAGGGTGAGGCGCTGGCTGCGAAACCGTTTGATGAAGCGGCGTGGAATGCACTGATGGATGACGTGTTGAAGTACAAAGTGCACTTCCATAGGAAGCAAAACCAGCTCTATTCGGCTTTGGAACGCAAAGGTTTCACGCGGCCGTCGACCACGATGTGGACGTACGACGACTATGTGCGCGACGAGATGAACAAGGCGCGCGACCTGCTGCGGCTGGGGCACACGGAGGACTTCCTGCAGGCGTTCCGAACGATGTCGGAAGACGTGCTCGACCTTATCGGCAAGGAGGAAATGATCCTTTACCCGACGTCGCTCAAGCTGATTTCCGATGCCGAGTTTGAGGAGATGAAGCATGGCGATCGCGAGATCGGGTTCTTCCTGATCGACATGCCGGGCGACGCACCGAAGCAGGCCGTGGCACCGACCAATGCACCCGCGAGCGAGGGCTTTATGAACGACCTCGCTGCGCTGCTCGGCAAGTACGGCATGGGCGGCAGCGCGAAGGACGACGCCGACCGTGTGCTCGACGTGGCCGAGGGCAAGCTGACGCTTGAACAGATCAACCTGCTCTTCCGCCACCTGCCCGTCGACATTTCGTATGTGGATGAAAACGAGCTCGTCAAGTTCTACACCGACACGCCCCACCGCGTCTTCCCGCGCAGCAAGGGCGTCATCGGCCGCGAGGTGAAGAACTGCCACCCGCCCAAAAGCGTGCACCTCGTGGAGGAGATCATCGAAAAATTCCGTACCGGCGAGCAGAGCCGCGCCGAGTTCTGGATCAACAAGCCAGGCCTCTTCATTTACATCGTGTACGTGGCCGTGCGCGACGCTAACGGGCGGTTCCGCGGCGTGATGGAGATGATGCAGGACTGCACGCACATCCGCGAGCTTGAGGGGTCGCGCACGCTGCTGACGTGGGACGGCGAACGGAAGGAACAGCAGGCCGCCGAACCCGCGCCAGATGCTTCCACCTCTTCGTCCGAAGCGATTACGAAAGACACGAAGCTTAAGGCGCTCGTGACGCGTTACCCGAAGCTGATCGACGATTTGCCCACCATCAGCGAGAAGTTCGCGATGCTTCGGACGCCCATCGCCAAGGTGATGCTGCCCATTGCGACGGTCGGGATGATGAGCGAGCGTTCGGGGATGCCCGTGGATGAGTTGATCGGGAAGCTCAAGGCGCTGATCGAGACGTATCGGTTGAAAAACTGAAGGTGAAAAACGCGGAACGCCGGGTGCGCGCTGTGGACACCTTCCGCGTCAGCGCCCGGGGGGGGACGGCGCATGGGTGGTGAAACACACAGGGCGCGACCGCGAGTTCACCGACACTTCCACGTGGACGGCACGCTTTGACCTCTACGGCGCCATCCGCCTCGAGGGCAGCGGCACACGCATGAGCCTCGCCCGGCTGCCTCTGCTGCTTTTTGCCCCGAAGCAACCTGCTGTTTACCTCTTGCACGCCGTGCGAAAAGCAAAACCCTGCAAGTTTTGGGGGATGCATGCTGTGCAAACCTCGAAATGACCCTCCTTTTCCTCAGCGCACGCCATGCGCGACCGAAATGACCCTCATTTTCTCAGCGCACGCCATGCGCGCCCAAAATGACCCTCATTTTCTCAGCGCACGCCATGCGCGCCCAAAATGACCCTCATTTTCTCAGCGCACGCCATGCGCGCCCAAAATGACCCTCATTT
>CAUPYF010000136.1:0-4350 GCA_963515435.1 uncultured Tannerella sp.
CCTCTTCATCGAAGACGCCGACTCGGCCAACGGCACCTTCGTCAATGGCGACCGCATTGTCCGCAAGCGCCTCGCCCTGTCGGACGTCGTCACCCTCGGCGGCGCCTACACCCTCGACGTCCGCGAGGTTCTCAAGTTCAACAATGACTACACCGACGAGTTCGATGCCCTCAAAACCGTTTACGACAACTATATCCGCGAGAAAATCCGCATCCAATCCTCCAACCAATTCAAGACGCGCCTCTTCCAGACGCTTCCCTTCGCCGCAGTCGGCATCGTCGGGTTGATCGTCGGCGCTGTCGGGCGGCATCACCGCGTCGTTTTCTTAGTCAGCCTCGTGCTCACCATCGTGGCGCCGATGTTAGGCGTCTACCTCGGCGCGCGGCAGTCAGCCAAGATCCCTGCGCTGCTACAGGAGCTTGCCAATCGCTTCAAAATCGACTATGTCTGCCCCAAGTGCGGCACGTTTTTAGGCGAGATCCCGTGGGAGTCGCTGGCTAAAAAGAAGCGCTGCCCCGTCAGCGGCTGCCGAGCCAAATGGGTGAACGAGAAGACGCAGTAAGCCCGCGCGGCGTGTGGAATTGGTACATAAACATTTGGTTTTCGTACGTTATGAAGGTCGCGGGAAGGTTCGGTTGGGCAATCGCCTTACTTTCGTAACCGATTTCTAATGATAACGCTATAATTATATGACAATGGACGAGCAAACTTTTGTTTCGATAGACAGCGAAATGGCCGATGTAGTCATGATCGACATGAACGACGACGTAGATCACAACTTTGTGATGGTGGACGACGGCGCGCAGGCAATGGATTTCATCACCCTTTCGGACGATGCGGAGTTTTCCACCCCGGACGACATCATCGACATCGCCTCCGACATGGATGACGCCGCTGACATCTCCATCTTCTCATGATACCCGTCAAATGCCCGCATTGCCGGACTGGTCTCAAGGTCGACGAAACGAAAATTCCTCGGGGCATCGCATCCTTCAAATGCCCGCAATGCAAGCACGACATCCCCGTATCTTATTTAACCGGGCGAGCCGCTGACGACGGCTCCGAGACCGTCCTCATCCGGCCGGTCGACAAGCGGCAAGGGCAGATCACCGTCCTTGCCGCTTTTGATACGCCCGAACAGGCCTTCCCCCTCGCCGAAGGCACGTTTATCATCGGGCGAAAATCCTCCACCTCCGAGGCCGCGATCGCCATCGAGACCACCGACCGCACCATGAGCCGCAATCACGCCCGTATCGAGGTGAAAAAAGACCGCCGCGGCAACCTCATCCACACACTCGCCGACTGCCAAAGCAAAAACCACACGCTCTACAACGGGGCACGCTTAGGCCCGGGCGAAACCGTCGTGCTCAAGGACAACGACGAGCTACGCTTAGGGCGGACCCTCCTCCGATTTAACCTGTAAACCCCATGACCCTCATCGCAGGACAACCTTTCGCCGCCACCGAAACGGGCCGCCGGGCGAACAATGAGGATGCCGTCTATCCCGCCGCAGGGCGGGCCGTGGGGGGCGAGCGGGCGCTGTTTGTCGTCTGTGACGGCGTGGGTGGCGCAGCGCGGGGCGAGGTGGCGAGTGCGATGGCCTGCGAATCGTTTGCGGAAAGCCTCGCCGACGTCCACGAGCCACTGACGGAGCGTCACATACAACAAGCTGTGAAACACACCGAAAACCGTTTCGACGAATATGTCGCAGACCACCCCGAGGCTGCGGGCATGGCCACCACGCTCACGCTGCTCGCCTTCGACGGCGGGCCCGCCGTCACCGTGGCCCACATCGGCGACAGCCGCATCTACCAGTTCCGCAACGGCCGCTCCCTCTTCCGCACCGAGGATCATTCTTTAGTCAACGTCTGGGTCAGGATGGGCAGGATCACGCCGGAGGCGGCGGCTCGGCATCCGCAGCGGAACATCATCACGCGCGCCATCCAAGGATCGGACTCGCCTTCGGAGGCCGACGTGGTGCGCCTCACGGACGTCCGCCCGGGCGACTGCTTCCTGCTCTGCACCGACGGCGTCACGAACTGCCTCACGGACGACGCGCTGTCGTCCCTCTTCGCCGAGCGTCGCACGCCGGAAGCCGTCGGGCAGAGGATCATCGATGCATGCTCGAGCCGGGCGCGCGACAATTTTTCGTTTTACATCGTTCCCATCCTCCGCGGCTGACAGTCGGCGGGGTTCCTACGCCGGTGATTCCTGTTTTTAACGTGAGTCCGAGGTAAAAGCTCTCAGTTTCTATTTACCGGTATGTCGCATGCTGGGCCGCTGGGTCGAATGAGAGCTGACATGCCGCATGCTGGAAGGATTTCTGGCTCTGTAACGGATGGTATGGGTGCACGAATTTGAGTTTCCCGCAAACGAAGCCATATAATGAGCATGAGTTCAATGGATGAGTAAAGCCGGTGGAAGGGATATGGTAGCACGGCAGGAACGAACCATTAAGCCGGATTTGCACAAGCGCCTTGTCCTTTTTGCAGCACTGTTGCAAACACCAACCCGTTTTCCGTGGGACTTTTTTTTTGCAGGATGACTGCAAGCCACCTTGCAAGAACTCTGCATCGAGAGCCTATCTATCTGAATGGAAGAATGTTACCTGTAATGCAAAAAGGAATAGGTAACGATTAGGTAATGAGCTAAGTGCTTCGACCTGCTTTGTTCATGTATAACAGAGAACACTCGCTTTCTGCCCGCAAAGATAGTTTTCCCTCGTGAGAACGTTGCCGTTTTGCTGCGACTTTCATATGCGCAGAACACTACAATCTTCTCTCGATTGCTCTTTGGGTGCCCTATTCGTGACCAACGAAAGCAGGTGTAAACGGTCTTTTACCCATAGTCATAACGGCCAAATGTCGTGAAACGACAAGGTAGATCATCTCTATTTTACCACGTAATGTATTGATAGTAAAGTTGTTAATTAATCCATGCGGGATGCTTCTCTTTTCAAATCACGCAATCTCTTTTTCTCTGCAGTCTCATACCCCTCTTCATGTGTCACGGTGCACGTCCCCCTTTAAGGGGGGACGTGCCCGTGCACCCAGAAGGGGTTTGAATACTGCACCCCCAAGATGAAGGCAAAAATCAGGATGGGCGTCACTCCGATGCCCTATGCGAATGACGGAATGTTATTGCACAGGTTTTGACCTTGGGCGTAAAGCCTGCAGGTCTGCTGCCTGATGCCGTCATCTCGAAGGAACTCTGCCTGTGGAGATGTTTTTGCCTTACGGGGTAAGTTCTGCCTTTTGGCGCAAAGCCTGCGGCATACTGCGCGATTCCACCATTCCGAAGTACCTCTTCCAGTGAAGGCGTTTTTACCTTACGGGGTAAGTTTCTGCCTTTTGGCGCAAACAAAGCCTGCGGGATGCTGCCCGATACTTCTTCCATCTCGGAGTACCTCTGCTCATGGAAGTGTTTCACATTACGGGAAAAGATTCAGAAGCTGTTTGGAGTTTGTTTCGGAGGACACTGAGAGATAGCTCCACCCATATGCTTCTCCATTAGGGTCATGTCTCCCCCTGAGATATGACTTACGAGACAACTGTTTCAATCGAATCGCCCATGTAAGACCTTCGTTTGTCGAGGAGTTAGATCTGAACCTATTTTATATCATATCAGTTCATTATGAAATATAACCGGCGAGAAATCCGGCTCATCGTTATTTGCAATCAAAAAGAGAGAGACAGATATGGATATAAAGAAATTGCATCCGATCATCCTTATAGGAGAAGGGTTAGGTGAGAAATACAAAGCCCTTCCAATTGGTGAGAAGAAGAAAGTGGCCATTTTATCCGATATAGAAATGTCCAATATACCAGCATCGCTCAGTCACAAGAGGAACATCAGCAAAAATACACTCAGGAAATTGGCGACAGGGCTGGATGTTTATCCTGCCATTTTCTTTATCCCTGCCCGATGCATTCAACCGGAATGTTTAGTCTACAAGGAGGATGAAGGTATCGTCAAAGTGAGTGATGTTAGGTCCATCTTGAATTCAACGGTGATGGATTTATCGCAAGAAACAAGTCCATCTGATTCATTTCTCTATGAAAGGGAGGTCTATTTTTTGCTGGATCAATTGTTTGAGAAATTACAGCGATATAATCGATCCAGCATAAGCAAACAGCAATTCGTGCGAAATCTTACCCCAATTATGATTCAGTTGTTTAGTTCGATGGCCAACAATTTATCTTGAGATTAAGATCGATAAAAGAACCTATCCTTTACAGGTGAGATAATCGGAAATGATACGAACAACCAAGGAGCAGATCCTGCATGCCACAGACGGCGGATTGCAGGTATTTCGCCATTACATTCCCTTCGCCATCACACCAGGGAAGA
>CAUPYF010000137.1:0-4338 GCA_963515435.1 uncultured Tannerella sp.
ACACCTCCGAGCGACTCAAGAGCGAAAACACGGAGCACATGGAGCGCTTCACCCTACCCCTCCGCGAAAACCTGACGCAGCTGCGCACGGCTATCGAGAAAACGAACGATGCCACAACGCGCAACACGGCATCGCTGGCCGAACAGCTCCGCCAGATGGTAGCCCAGACGGAGCGCATGGATCGCACGGCCACGAACCTGACGAACGCCCTACGCGGCGATAACAAACAGGTCGGCGACTGGGGCGAGTTGGTGCTCAGCGAGCTGCTCGACGCGCAGGGATTCACCCGCGGACTGAACTACGACGTACAAGACACCCTAACCGACGAGCGCGGCCAAGCCGTGACGCACGATGAGTCGGGCCGACGCATGCGCCCGGACGTCGTCCTGCATTACCCCGACAACGAGGACGTCGTGATCGACGCCAAGGTCTCCATCAAGGCCTACTCCGATTATGTCGCCGCCACAGACGACATCGCCCGCCGCCACCACTTGGAGCGTCACTTGCAGAGTGTCCGCTCGCACGTCTCAGAGCTGGCTCGGAAGGACTATAGCCGCTACATCTCCGCGCCGCGACGTGCTGTGGAGTTCGTCATCATGTTCGTCCCCAACGATGCCGCCCTGCAACTGGCTCTGGCCAACGATCCCAAGCTGTGGCAGTCGGCCTTCGAGCAGAAAGTCTTCATCACCGGCACGCAAAACCTCTACGCCATCCTTCGCATGATCGGCATCGCCTGGCGCCAACACACGCAAACGGAAAACCAGCAACGCATCTTCCGGCTGGCCGACGAGCTGCTCCGCCGCGTGGGCGACTTCATCAAACGTTTCGACAAGGTGGGCGACAGCATCCGCTCCCTTTCTAAGGACTACGACGAGGCGCACAACAAGGTCTACAGCGGTCGGCAGAGCATCGTGCAGAAGGCCAATGAGCTGAAGGCGCTCGGTGTGAAAGAATCTGAGAAATATCCGCTGCCCGCGGCAGAGTTCGCCTTCGACGACGAGGCCGCAACCGAAGAAAAGAGGGAGTAACGGCTCATGGATTCTCTACCCCTCTCCCTCCGCGAGGCGATCGAATACATCGGCACGATTGTCTTTGCCATCAGCGGCATTCGGTTGGCCGCGGCCAAAGGTTTCGACTGGTTTGGCGCATTCGTCGTTGGATTCGTGACGGCCATCGGCGGCGGAACGGTGCGCGATCTGCTTCTTGACCTGACGCCCTTTTGGATGCTCAGCCCGGCCTACCTCTGGTGCACGCTCTTAGGCATGATCGTCGTCTTCATCTTCAATCGCCAATTGGTGCGCCTCGACCTGCCCTTCTTCATCTTCGATGCCATCGGGCTGGCGCTCTTCGTCGTGATCGGCATCGAGAAAACGCTCGATCTCAAGTATCCCTTTTGGGTGGCAATCACGATGGGCACGATCACAGGCATTGTGGGCGGCGTGATGCGCGACAACTTCATCAACGAAACGCCGCTCGTCTTCCGAAAAGAGATCTACGCCTTAGCCTGCGTGATGGGCGGTACCGTCTTCGCGGCCTGCTATTACTTCCACCTCGGGCATGAGGTGAGCGAGCTATCGGCCGCGGGCACCATCCTCGTCATCCGCATCTTAGCCATCAAATACCACTGGCATCTGCCCAAGATGAAGCTACGGTAAGGGGGGTATGTCTTGTGCTTCGTAAAGCGGCAAAGTCGGAAAAACGGGGGTATATTTAATGTATGAGGAAAAGGTGAAGCATAAGCAGGCGGGTGCTTAATGACGCGACACCTCTGCCGGCTTTGTTCTTATATCGAACTTACGTTACATATACTTTTGCCGCCGTTATGATTACCCCCAAAAACATCCACATCGACGATTACGCCTATCCGCTCCCCGACGAGCGGATCGCCAAGTACCCCCTCCCGGAGCGCGACGCCTCCAAACTGCTCGTCTATCGCGGTGGGCACATCAGCGAGACGCGCTTCCGCTGCCTGCCCGAGATGCTGCCCGAGGGCGCCCTCCTCGTCTTCAACAACACACGCGTCATCCGTGCTCGGCTGCTCTTCCGCAAGGCCACCGGTGCGCTGATCGAAGTCTTTTGCCTCGAGCCCGCCGATCCGTGCGACTATGAGCAGTCGTTCAGTCAAACGGCGCGATGCAGCTGGCACTGCCTTGTGGGCAACAGCAAGCGTTGGCGGGGCGGCGTGCTGCGACGCACGGTGATGATCCGTGGCGAGGTGACCACATTGACGGCTGAGCGCGCCTCGGAGCCGGCTGACCCGCATCCGGTGGTCACCTTCAGCTGGGATGACTCGCGACGAACGTTTGCTGAGGTGCTCGAGGCTGCGGGTGTGCTGCCCATCCCGCCCTATTTGCATCGCGAGACGGAGCCGGAGGATTTGCGCACCTATCAGACGGTCTATTCGCGGGTGAAAGGTTCCGTGGCAGCACCTACGGCGGGGTTGCACTTCACGCCCGAGGTGTTGGCTGCACTCGATGCTCGTGGGTTCAGGCGTGAGGAGGTGACGCTGCATGTCGGGGCGGGCACCTTTCGGCCGGTCAAGAGCGAGACGATCGGGGGGCATGAGATGCATACGGAACATTTTGCTGTCAGCCGGCATACGATAGCGCAGCTGCTGGCTAAGCCAGCGCATGTGATCGCCATCGGTACCACGACGGTGCGCACGCTCGAGAGCCTCTATTATATAGGTAGCTCGCTCGCTGCGAGGGGAGACTCGATGGAGGGCGCGGATGGGCTTGCCGTCAGTCAGTGGGCGCCCTACGCCGCCGATGCGCCCACCATCGCGCCGGCGGAGGCGATCGGTGCGATCGTGGACTACTTAGATCGCAGGGGGGAGGAGCGGCTGTTGGCTTCTACGCAGATCATCATTGCGCCAGGCTACACGTTTAAGATCGTGCGCGGCATGGTGACAAACTTCCATCAGCCGCAGAGCACGCTGCTGCTGCTTGTCTCGGCCTTTGTCGGGGGCAACTGGCGCGCGATCTATGACTATGCACTGGCGCATGAGTTTCGGTTCCTGAGTTATGGGGATAGTTCGTTGCTGCTGTAGCAATTATAATCCGCCAAACGAAATGTCCGAAATCTCAAAACGATTTGTCCGAAGAATGGAGTGACAACACCCCATTTTTCGGACGTGTCGTTTTCAGGCAGCTTGGGATTCCTTAATGATTGCTGCTGGGTCGTAGTTCATAGTGAGCACCTCTACCTTACGACCGCCGCCGGCTGAACGCTGCTGCTTTACCTCGACGGTGTCCCAACCATGCGACGCGGTGTACTCCGAAAGCAGCTCAGAAGGGTAGGACGAGAGCATGAACCGCCCCTTGAGGCCGGACAGCACGTCCAGCAGCTGGCCGAAGTCATCGGCCGTGTAGCCGCCGTAGTGCCCCATGTCGGAGTTGAAGTAGGGCGGGTCGATGTAGTGGAAGGTATCGGGGCGGTCGGCACGGCGGATGACGGTCTGGGCGTCGCGGCTGAAGATGGAGGTGTGTTCCAATCGCTGTGCATAGGCCTCAGTGAAGGCCTCCTTGCGGGCCTGCAACTGTCTGGCCACATTGCGCGACATGCTGCATTTCCATGTGCTGCCGAGGATAGCGTAGAAGGACTGGTGCGAGAGCACCCACACGGCCCATGCGCGGCGCACGGGAGTGTGCCCTTCGGGAGAGCGGTAGATGGCGCATGCCTCGCGGTGTGTGTGCTCGTTGTGGAGCGTTTGGTCGACCTCCGCCTTGAGTGTAACGAAGTCGGACTTCAAGACGCGGTAGAAGTTGGCCACTTCGCCATTGATGTCGTTGATGAACTCCACCGGTGCTGGCGCCTTGCCCCAAAAGACTGCGCCGCCGCCAAAGAAGGGCTCTACGTAGATTCTGTGTGCCGGGATCATCGGCAGGATGACGCCCAGCATTTTCTGTTTGCCGCCGTAATACGTGATCGGCGTCTTCATTTGAATAATGTTTATGTGCATATTAAATCTCGATTAAAAAGTACTTGTTCTTACATTTGCACCGTCCCAAACGAAAATAGGTGCACCAACACCACAAGGCCATATAGCCTCTGTCGTGGTGTTGGTGCACCTTTGCTTTTCGGGACGTTTGGGACTTGCCCCGGAGAGAGACAGGGGCTTCTTTTTGCCCCTACTGTTAGCCGTCTCCCTTCCTATTTGCTGTTGATTTTCTCCCTTACACGATGTCCGCGATGCGCTTCAGCTTCACCCAGTGGGGGTAGTCGCTTTCGCTGTAATACTTCACCTCGCGCAGCTCGAAGTCCACGGCTTCAATGGGGTACTCGCGGCCGTCCGTGAGGCGCACCGCATGGCGGCGCGTGAAGGCGATGCTGTCGAAC
>CAUPYF010000138.1:0-4310 GCA_963515435.1 uncultured Tannerella sp.
ACAATAGACTCCAAACAAAAGACCGTGAGACAATCACTTTTTATCATTTGCAAGATTGTTGCAAGCGCCAAAAAGTTCTTTTTTCGATTTGCAAGATTCCTGCAAAGGCCAAAACATTCTTTTTTCGACTTGCGGAATTTCCGCAAGCATTTCCAAAAACGTTTTGATCGTTGGAGCGCTCTCCTGCAAAGACATTCTGTAGGAATAAGCGAGGTTCATTCTTACGCTCTTACGTCGAACTCACGTTTACCATTAGTCCTTAATCATTGACAATTAATCATCACCCCTCCGCGCCGAATTCGTCGATCCGGCGGCGGATGTCAGCCATCTTGCGCTCGCGATCCCAGGAGTAGGTGCGGCTCGTTCGACCGGCGTAGGCGAAGAGGTAGAGCGACTTTTCTAAGAGGTCGAGGCGTTCCATGTGCAACGATTTGATCAGCGCGTTGCGATAGAAGAGCTCGGCGAGCATCTGTGCGCGGCCTTCGGTGCGTCGCGGGTCGGACTCGGCGACGAGGTCGTCCAGAATGTCCTCCCTGTCGAGGCGGAGGAAGTGGCTCGTGGGCTGGCCGAAGAACTGGCGGCTGACGGCGTCGAAGTGTGCCTGCATGCGGGCCTCGGCTGTGGAGTCATCCTCGTCCGAGCGCCGCATGATCTTGCCGATGGCGTCAATGAACTCCTGCATGATCTTCAGGAGATAGTCTTGTTCGATCATAGAGAAATGAAACGCTAAAAGCTAAAAGTCCTGCCGGCAGGAGAATGGGTTTGATCACCTCTCTACCGGCAGGACTGTTCGTCTTTAGATGTTCGCCTTGTGAATTTACCCGTTCAGTTTATGGTAGTCAGCGAGGAAAGCAGCCAGACCGCTGTCTGTGAGCGGATGGCGGAGCAGGCCCTTTATGGCTGCGAGCGGGCAGGTGGCCACGTCTGCTCCTGCATCGATGCACTGGATGATGTGTTGTGTGGAGCGGATCGAGGCGGCCAGCACCTCAGTCGAGTATCCGTAGTAGCTGTACATTTTCACGATCTGCGCCACGAGGGCGATGCCGTCGCTGGAGATGTCATCGAGCCGGCCGACGAAGGGCGAAACGTACGTCGCGCCTGCCTTAGCCGCCAGTAGCGCTTGCCCGGGCGAGAAGACGAGTGTGCAGTTCGTGCGGATGCCCTTCGTGGAGAAGTGGCGGATGGCCTTGATACCGTCGGCCGTGCAGGGCACCTTGACGACGATGTGCGGATCGAGGTCGGCCAATGCTTGGCCCTCGCGCACCATGCCTTCGAAGTCGGTGGCGATCACCTCGGCGCTCACGTCGCCGCCGACGATGCGACAGATCTCCACGTAGTGACGGCGAATATTCTCCTCGCCCCGTATGCCCTCTTTGGCCATCAGCGACGGGTTCGTGGTCACGCCGTCCAATACGCCCAGTTCGTTGGCTTCCCGGATCTGATCCAGATTGGCTGTGTCTAAGAAAAACTTCATGTCTCTGTGTGTATAATAATGATGTGTATTCAGAGAATGGGGGATCACTTCGCGTAGCTCACGGCGCGCGTTTCACGGATGACGGTGATCTTGACCTGCCCGGGGTAGGTCATTTCGTCTTGTATCTTCTTGGCGATTTCGGTGGAGAGGTTCTCCGTGTCCTTGTCGTCGATCTTGTCCGCGCCGACGATCACACGCAGCTCGCGGCCGGCCTGTATGGCGTAAGTCTTGACTACGCCAGGGTACGACATGGCCAGCTGCTCGAGGTCATTGAGGCGCTTGATGTAGGCCTCCACCACCTCGCGGCGGGCGCCGGGGCGAGCGCCGGAGATGGCGTCGCATACTTGCACGATGGGTGCCAGCAGTGTCTGCATCTCTATCTCATCGTGGTGCGCACCGACGGCATTGCAGATGTCCGGCTTCTCCTTGTATTTCTCGCAGACCTTCATCCCAAGGATGGCGTGCGGCAATTCGGGTTCGTCGTCGGGCACCTTGCCGATGTCGTGCAGCAGTCCTGCGCGGCGTGCCTTCTTTGGGTTCAGCCCCAGCTCGGAGGCCATCACGGCGCAGAGGTTGGCCGTCTCGCGGGCGTGCTGTAGCAGGTTCTGCCCATAGGAGGAACGGTATTTCATCTTGCCAATCAATCGCACTAACTCCGGGTGTAGCCCGTGGATGCCGAGGTCGATCGTGGTGCGTTTACCCGTTTCGATGATCTCCTCCTCGAGTTGCTTGCGCACCTTGTTGACCACCTCCTCAATGCGTGCGGGGTGGATACGTCCGT
Source organism: uncultured Tannerella sp. (assembly GCA_963515435.1). Lineage (GTDB taxonomy): Bacteria > Bacteroidota > Bacteroidia > Bacteroidales > Tannerellaceae > Tannerella. The sequence continues at coordinate 2,256 of CAUPYF010000138.1, forward strand.
CTAAGACGAGCTGATGCAGCGCCAGCCGGGCCACCTCTCGGCGCACGGGGTCGAAGCCGGATAAGACGATGGCTTCGGGCGTGTCGTCCACGATGATTTCGATGCCCGTGGCCGCCTCCAAGGCGCGGATGTTGCGCCCTTCGCGCCCGATGATGCGGCCTTTGATCTCATCGGAATCGATGTGGAAGACGGTGACGGAGTTCTCGATAGCCGTCTCCGTAGCCACGCGCTGAATGGTTTTGATCACCACCTTTTTCGCCTCCATGTTGGCTGACATCTTCGCCTCTTCCATGATTTCGTTCACGTAGGAGGCCGCGTCCGTCTTGGCCTCATCCTTCAGCGACTCGATCAGTCGCTCCTTCGCCTCCGCAGCTGACAGTCCGGAGATCGTCTCCAAGTGCACCACCTCTTGCTGGTGCATCTTCTCCAGGTCTTGTTTCTTCTTCTCGATCAGCTGCGCCTGATTATTCAGGTTTTCCTTCATGATGTCCGCCTCTTCCATCTTACGTTGCAATTCCTCTTGGCGCTGCGTGATCCCCATCTCGTGTTGCTTGAGCTTAGCCTCGACGGACTGAATCTTCGCGTTTCGTGCGGCCACCTGCTTTTCTAATTCGGCCTTCAGCTGCAGGAATTTCTCTTTCACCTCCAGCATCTTGTTCTTCTTCATTACGTCCGTTTCGCGGTCCATCTCCTCCATGCGCTTGGCATGTGTGGCTTTGTTTATTGCCGCCATCACCAGCCAGGCGGCCACTCCGCCGGCGATGAAAGCTGCAATCATCCATATCCAACTCATTTCTTCTTTTCTGTTTATGTGATTATAAAAAAGCACCCATCCTTTTTTTCTGCGCCGGGGGCGGAATCCCGTCCTCTGCTGCAAAAAAACAAGAGCGTTGCATTCTCTCTTTTTTATATCCTGATTTAGAATAAGCGAACATCGGGAGGGTTTCAGCGATTCTTCTTCAGGTAGTTCTCTAATTCATTCGTCAGCCGGCGGATATTATCCGTGAAAGGTCGTGTCTCGTTCCGTTCCTCCAAGGGAATCATGTCCGTAGCCAACTGTATGGCCACCATTGCCAGCAGGTCTTTGTCGTCTACCACCTTCGAGAATTGACTCTTACGTTCTAAATACATCTGCTGCACCCGCTTGGCCGCTATACGCACGCGTCGCTCCGTCCGCACATCTCCCCGCCTGAGAGTGACCGGATATTTCTTTCCGGCTATTTCCAAATGAATGATGAACTCGTTTGCTTTCACGGCCTCCACGCGTTTTATCCGTTCAACAGGGCCAAACACTTGTCAACGTCCCGCACCAAATCTGACAGTCGTTTTTTTGCTGCTTTTCGTTCGTCCTCTTCGGTCGATACGATGTAGCCCGCTGTCAGCAGGTCGGTGTATTTGGCTTTCAATGCTCGATAATCAGCTTCCATCCGCTGGATAGTTTGGGTCAGGCTCTCGATTGTTTGTTTTCGTTCGTCGCAGAGGGTCATCACGTCCTGCAATCTGACCTCAAGCACGGCCCATATTTTCTGATCTTTTTCGTTCATCTTCTGCCAAATCGCATGACAAAAGTAGGAAGAAGCATCGGAAAGGAAGATGGATGCGGAAGTCGCAGGTGCAACACCCGTAAATGCGCCATTTTGTCATTCCACATCTCGCGGCATCGAATTTGACTATAGCGGGGCATCAGAACAATGATTCAAGCAGCAAACAAAAAGGAGTAAACACATATGAACCTGAACAATTTCACTATCAAATCGCAGGAGACGGTGCAGAAGGCAGTTGAGCTGGTCACCCGGCAAAACCAACAGAGCATCGAGGCTACGCATCTCTTGAAGGCTGTCATACTGACAGGCGAGAGCGTGGTAAACTTCCTGTTTCAGAAGTTAGGAATCAACGCGCAAGGGTTGAACGCGGCATTAGATCGGAAGATCGCTTCCTATCCGAAGGTGGAGGGCGGCGAACCCTACCTCAGCCGCGAGGCCAACGCGGTGCTGCAAAAGGCCGTGGACTATTGCGGCAAGATGGGCGACCAATACGTGTCGCTCGAACACATCA
>CAUPYF010000139.1:0-4277 GCA_963515435.1 uncultured Tannerella sp.
CGGCGCTCATCAAAGCGCACGTGCCCGAAGCCCAGCCCACGGCCGACCGCCTGAATGACCTCATCCTCCGCTCGCAGCAGTCGCTGGCCGATCATCCGATCAACCAGAAGCGCCGCGCCGAGGGTAAAGATCCCGCCAACAGCATCTGGCCGTGGTCTCCCGGCATGCGCCCGGCCATGAAGACGCTCCGCGAGCTGTACGGCATCGGCTCCTCGGCCGTCATTTCAGCCGTCGACCTGATCCGCGGCATCGGCATCTACGCCGGCATGGACGTGATCCATGTGGAGGGCGCCACGGGGCTTTACGACACGAACTATGAGGGCAAAGCGGCCGCCGCCATCAAGGCGCTCCGCACACATGATTTCGTTTACCTCCACATCGAGGCCAGCGACGAGGCTGGTCACGAGGGCGACGTCCGGCTGAAGGTGCGCACCATCGAGTACCTCGACCGTCGCATCGTCGCGCCCATCTTCCAAGCCGTCAGCCAGTGGGATGAGCCCGTAGCCATCGCCGTCCTGCCCGACCACCCCACGCCCTGCGCCCTCCGGACGCACACCAACGCGTCCGTTCCCTTCGTGATCTACAAGCCCGGCGCCACGACCGACGCCGTCGACCGTTACGACGAGTTCGCCGCCGCAGGGGGCAGCTACGGATTGCTGTGTAAGGATCAATTCATGCATAAACTGATTTATTGATTATGGATAAAGAAAAGAAGGCCTTTCAGGATTTTTATCCCGAAGCATTCAGCCATTGTTTCGGGTGCGGGTCGGCCAACCCGCATGGACTGCATGTGAAGAGTTATTGGAGCGAGGATGCGGCCGACGAGACCGTCGCGCGCTTCACCCCCCGGCCCTACCATACGGGCGGTTATCCGGGTTTTGTCTACGGAGGACTGATTGCGGCCGTCCTCGACTGTCATGGCAATGGCACGGCCGCAGCCGCCGGGTATCGCTTCCGCGGCAGGGCGATGGATAGTCTGCCCGCCCTGCGTTACGTCACGGCCTCGTTGCAGCTCGACTTTTTGAAGCCGACACCCATCGGCGAGGTGCTCGAACTCAGGGCGAAGATCACGGAGGTGACGGAGCGGAAGGTGCGGATGGAGCTGTGGTTGGCAGCCGGCGGCATGGTTACGGTTCGGGCGAATATGTTGTCTGTGCTTTTGCCCGGCTCCTGAAGGCGCGCCTCCGATGGGTGCCTCCGGTCTTAATGGCCGATTGGGGATAATCTCTCGTTGATAAGCGCGCACAGAAGGGTGTACCCCTATTTCTGATGGGTGCACCCTTTTTTCTGCAACTATGCTTCGTTGTCCCCTGAGGGGATGGGGGTGTCATCGTGAAATTAGTCCTCATCCCCCGGGGGCGAGGCAAAAGAAAGCCTCTATTTTCGCGCTGTAATTCTTTTCACAACACATCAAACACCACACATTTATGGAAACACTTTTCTATTTAGTTCCCATGGCGGCGGTGTTGGCATTGCTCTTTGCCTACATCTTCTACCGCCAAATGCGGCAAGCAAGTGAAGGAACCTCGACCATGCAGCAGATCGCCGAGCATGTGCGGAAGGGCGCGATGGCCTACCTGAAGCAACAGTACAAGGTCGTCGCCATCGTGTTCGTCATCCTGGCGCTGTTCTTCGCCGTGCTCGCTTACGGCTTCCACGTGCAGAACCCGTGGGTGCCGTTCGCCTTCCTCACCGGCGGCTTCTTCTCTGGGTTGGCCGGGTTTATCGGCATGAAGACGGCCACCTCCGCCTCGGCGCGCACGGCCAATGCGGCGCGCAATTCGCTGAACGAAGGGCTCAAGATCGCCTTCCGCTCGGGCGCCGTGATGGGTCTGACGGTGGTTGGATTAGGACTTTTGGACATCTCTGTCTGGTATGTAATCCTGAACGCATTTGTCGACGCCACCGGCGCGCAGAAGTTGGTTGTGATCACCACCACCATGCTGACCTTCGGCATGGGCGCGTCCACACAGGCGCTCTTTGCCCGCGTGGGCGGCGGCATCTACACGAAGGCCGCCGATGTGGGCGCGGACCTCGTGGGGAAGGTCGAGGCGGGTATCCCTGAGGACGACCCGCGCAACCCGGCCACCATCGCAGACAACGTGGGCGACAACGTGGGCGACGTGGCCGGCATGGGCGCCGACCTCTACGAGTCGTACTGCGGATCGATCCTGGCCACAGCCGCGCTCGGCGCCTCAGCTTTCTACAACGACGGCGATGTGCAGGCCAAGGCCGTCTTCGCGCCTATGCTGATCGCCGCCGTGGGCATCATCCTCTCGATCGCGGGCATTTACACGGTTAAGACGAAGGAGGGCGCCGGCATGAGCCAGCTGCTCAAGTCGCTCGGCTTCGGCGTCAACCTCAGCTCCGTGCTCATCGCCGCGGCCTCATTTGGCATCCTTTACCTGCTCGACATCCCCAACTGGGTGGGCCTCTCCTGCTCCGTGATCGTCGGGTTGGCGGCGGGATTTATTATCGGTCAATCGACGGAATACTACACGTCGCACTCGCATAAACCGACGCAGACGATTGCCAAGAGTGCGGCCTCGGGGCCGGCCACAGTCATCATCTCTGGCCTCGGTATGGGCATGATCTCTACGGCCATCCCAGTCGTCACCATCGCCGTGGCCATCATCTTGGCTTTCCTCTTCGCTACGGGCTTCGACACGGCCAACCTGCTGACGGCGCACAACCTCAGCCTCGGCCTTTACGGCATCGGCATCGCTGCCGTCGGCATGCTTTCCACGCTTGGCATCACCCTTGCCACAGACGCCTACGGACCCATCGCGGACAACGCGGGCGGCAATGCAGAGATGAGTCGTCTTGAGCCGCATGTGCGCCAACGCACCGACGTGCTCGACGCATTGGGCAACACTACTGCGGCCACGGGTAAGGGTTTCGCTATCGGTTCGGCTGCCCTGACGGCGCTTGCGCTGCTGGCTTCGTATATCGAAGAGGTGAAGATCGGTCTGCAACATATCGGCACGACGACGATCGACATTGCCGGCCGCACCGTGGAGGTGGCGCAGGCTACGATCCCCGATTTCATGGCTTACTATCAGGTGGACCTGATGAACCCGAAGGTGCTGATTGGCGTCTTCATCGGTTCGATGATGGCCTTTCTCTTCTGTGGTCTGACGATGAACGCCGTGGGGCGTGCGGCAGGCAAGATGGTGGAGGAAGTGCGCCGCCAGTTCCGCGAAATCAAGGGTATCCTGACCGGCGAGGCAACACCCGACTATGCGCGTTGCGTGGCGATCTCGACGCAGGGTGCGCAGCGTGAAATGCTTTTCCCGTCGCTCTTAGCCATCGCCGTGCCGGTACTCGTGGGCATCTTCTTTGGCGTGTCGGGCGTACTTGGTCTGCTCGTCGGCGGCCTCGGTGCGGGCTTTGTTTTAGCTGTTTTCATGGCCAACTCGGGCGGCGCATGGGACAACGCGAAGAAGTACATCGAGGAGGGCAACATGGGCGGCAAGGGCTCTGAGGCACACAAGGCCACCGTGGTGGGCGACACCGTCGGCGACCCGTTTAAGGACACCTCCGGCCCGTCGCTGAACATCCTCATCAAGCTCATGTCAATGGTCTCCATCGTCATGGCCGGCCTGACCGTGGCGTTCTCGCTGCTGTGATGAACAGTCGCATCAATGATTAATGATTATGCCGGGTGCCCCAATCGTGGGTGCCCGGCATTTTTTTGCACATACCCGGTGCAGCCCGGGTTTTTCGTCACCACCCGAGGTTTTCGCCCCCCGGACTATCGTCCAGCGGCCCAGGGTTGCCCCCTGGGCTATCATCCAGCGGCCCTACAGGCCGCATCGGGTACACGCCTATTTGCAAACCATTTTCGCCCTTATACCCCTACCACGATAAGGGCACTCACCCTTGCAGCCTGTAGCGAGACCACCTAACACATTGCTGTTCGGTGGTCTTGTTGTATGCGCGCTAATACACCCATTAGCTCAGGTGGGTGCCAGCCACATGGATTAGGTGGGTCGACCCTCATAGCTTAGGTGGGTCGAGCCGCGTAGCTCAGGTGGGTGCCAGCCACATGGGTTAGTGGGTGTGTATGGCAGCTTGCTACCCTTGACTTTGCATAGTGGCTGAAGCACGGACGCACAGCCTGTGGTGCGGCCGGCTGATGGCGTAGGGCGTGATGAATGATGTGTATAAAGAGAAGGAGGTAAACGCTACTTACAAGTAACATTTACCTCCTTCTCAGAACCGGAAGAAGAGGCCGACGGTGAGGTTGCGTGGGCGGAGGAGATAGGATTTGCGGA
>CAUPYF010000140.1:0-4256 GCA_963515435.1 uncultured Tannerella sp.
CGTGGAAGAACGGCGTGGCCCGTGCCCTGAAGAAGTACCTCCCGAACGGCACCGAAGTGAAAGGCCAACAATGCCCCAACTGCGGCAGCGAGACACTCGTCTACCAAGAAGGCTGCCTGCTCTGCGCCAACTGCGGCGCCACAGAGTGCGGATAAGGAGCAATGATTAATTATCCGTCATCAATGATCACCCCGGAGACAGGGCAGAATGGCACCTCCCCGCCATTAATCATTGATAATTAATCATTGATCATTACTTAATCTCTCTCCCCCCATGCACCTCACGTTCCACCTCTTTTACCCCGCACCGACGGGCCACGCCGTGCAGCTTGTCAGCCGAGACATCGCAACAGCTGTCGGCGCTGACCCCGCCGCAAGCCTGCCGATGACCACTGCCGACGGCGCGCATTGGTCGCTCACGCTCGATGTCCCCACGTCGCTGATGGAGGCCGACTATGCCTACCAATCCGTAGACGCTGACGGGCAACCCTCCGCCGAGCCTTGGCGACCGATGCGCCACGTGGCATTCGACTTCCCCCGCGCAACCTATACGATACGCGACCACTGGCAGACCATCCCCAACGACAGCCCACTCTACACCTCAGCCTTCACCCGTGCACACTTCGCCAGGCTCGAGCCACAATCTCCGGACAAGGCCACTTACCCGCGCAGCCTCATCCTGCGTGTGTCCGCCCCCCGCGTTGGGAAGGATGAACACGTAGCCATCGCAGGCAGCTGCGACAGCCTCGGCCATTGGGATCCCGCGCGAGCCATACGGATGAGCGATGCACACTTCCCCGATTGGGAGGTCTGCTTAGACTTGGACAAGCTCACCTTCCCGCTTGAATACAAGTTCATCATCTGCGACGCATCCGGACAGGTGCGTCACTGGGAGGCGGGCAGTAATCGCACACTGCAGGAGAGCCCCAAGCGACGGGATTTCGAGATCGTCACTGTGGCAGAGGCGCCCTATCGCGATGCGCGCCCGCGGTGGAAGGGTGCAGGCACGGTGATCCCCGTCTTCTCCCTCAGATCAGAGTCGAGCTTCGGCGTGGGCGACTTGCACGACCTGCGCCTCCTCGTCGACTGGGCCGCGCGGACGGGGCAGTGCGTCGTGCAGGTGCTGCCAATGAACGACACGACCGTCACCCACACCCGCCGCGACTCATACCCCTACAGCGCCATATCCGTCTACGCCCTACACCCTATGTACATCTCGCTGCCCGACATGGGTAGCCTGAAAGACAAACAACAGATGGCTGCCTTCCGGAGCATGCAGCGCCAATTGAATGCGTTGCCAGAGGTGGATTACGAGGCAGTCGTGAAGGAGAAAGACGCCTATTGCCGCGCCTACTTCCGCGAGGTGGGGGCGAAGGTGATGCGAAGCACTGGCTATCGTCGTTTCGCCAAGGAGAACCGCGCATGGCTCATGCCTTACGCTGCCTTCTGTTACTACCGCGACAAATACGGCACGGCCGACTTCACCCGATGGAGCGACGACAGGGTATATGATGTGGATCGGGTGGAATCGCTCTTTGAGAAGGGGAGCGGGGCACGCCACGAGGTGGAATACAGCTGCTTTCTGCAATACATCCTGCACACGCAATTCAGCGCTGTGGCTGACTATGCACGGCGCCGGGGTGTGATCCTCAAGGGCGATCTACCCATCGGTGTCAACCGGGCGAGCGTAGACGCGTGGGTCGATGCGCATTACTTCAATCGACAGGGGCAGGCCGGTGCTCCGCCCGACGACTTCTCGGCCGTGGGGCAGAACTGGGGCTTCCCGACCTACAACTGGGAGGTGATGGAGCGCGACGGCTTCGCGTGGTGGAAGGCGCGGCTCAAGAAGCTCAGCGAATATTTCGATTGCTTCCGCATCGACCACATCCTCGGATTCTTCCGCATCTGGGAGATCCCCCTCGACTATGTGCGCGGCCTCTGCGGACATTTCCGGCCAGCCCTGCCCCTCACCCGGGATGAGATCGAGGCCTTCGGGTTGCCCTTCGATGTGCGTTACACCCGCCCCACGATCCGACGCGAAGATCTACCCAAACTGTTTGGCGACGAGGCGGACGAGGCGCTACAGCATTACCTCACGCCTATCGACGACGTACACCTCGCTCCAAACGCCTTTTGCGACAGTCAACGAAAGATCGCTGACCTGCTTAGCGATGCCCCCGACAACGACCACACCCGACGCCTGCGCAACGGGCTCTACAGCCTCACGGAGGAGGTGCTCTTCCTACGCGACCCGTATGTCCCCGACCGTTACCACCCGCGCATTTCGGCCGATCGCTCACTGCGTTACCGTGAACTAAACCCTGACGAGCGCACCGCTTTTGACCACCTCTACGCGGACTTCTTCTTCGTCCGCCACCATGACTTCTGGCGTGACACGGCCCTTCGCTGCCTCCGCCCCCTGACGGCCTCCACCGACATGCTCGTCTGCGGTGAAGACCTCGGCATGATCCCCGACTCGGTGCACGAGGTCATGGAGCGGCTGCGCATTCTCAGCCTCGAGCTCGGGCGCATCTCGAAGACCTACGGCGTGGAGTTCACCGACCTGCGCTGCGCACCTTACCTCTCCGTCTGCACTACCTCTACGCACGACATGGCCCCTATGCGCCTTTGGTGGCAAGAGGACGCTGACCGCACCCGCCGCTACCTGCACAGCCTCCCCGCCTATACCTATAGTAATAAGGCCACCACCTCCCTACTTGGCCCGGCCACGCCTGACGATGCCGAGCGCATCGTCCGCGACCACCTCGCAGCCGCTTCCCACCTCACCATCCTGCCGCTGCAAGACTGGTTAGCCACTGACGAGCATCTGCGCGCCCCCGATCCCGCCCGCGAGCGGATCAACATCCCTGCTGCCCCAGCCCATTATTGGCGCTATCGCATGCACCTCACGCTCGAGGAGCTGCTTGGCGCCGAGGCGTTCAACAAAAAAATCGGTGCGATGCTCCGGGAGAGCAACCGCACCGATTAAGGCAACTGTGTGTGAGACGAAAGAATGAGTGGATCTACTTCTTGTTGAGCGGCGTCACGTTCGATTTGTTACCGCCACCCTGCGCCGTGCGCGGATCGTCTACCTTGCCGGACATCGTACACGTACCGTTGAAGTGAGCGCCCGGCTCGATCTCTAACGTCTGCGTGAAGATGTCACCCTTGATGATGGCGGTCGACTTGAAGACTAACTTCTCCTTGATGCGGATGGAGCCTTCCACATCGCCCAGGATCTCGGCATTGTCGGAGATGATATTGCCGGCAATGCTGCCCTTGGGGCCGATGACGATCTTACCCTTGCAATTGATGTCACCCTCGATGCGCCCGTCCAGCCGAAAGTCCGACTCCGAGGCAATACTTCCTGTTACGACCGTTCCCGCGGCCAGCACATTGTGCATCCCACCGCTACTCAGCGGTATCTCTTCATTTTTTGTTCGTACCATAATTTTTTTATGTTTGGTTTTCGCAAATGTAAACGCTTTTTTCGGCGGCAAAAGACTACCCGGGCGGACACATAGGGTCGCCCCGACTTCCGACCGAAGGCCATAACTACTTATAACGACCGCGGCACAGCCGCATAACTACCTCTTATTATGAAAGGAAAAATATCCCTGCGAGGCATGAAGTTCTATTCCCACCATGGCGTCTTTGAGCAGGAGACACAAGTGGGCGGTTATTACACTGTCGACGTCAGTTTCGTCCTGCCCACGCTCGCGTCCACGGAGACGGACGAGCTGACGGACACGGTCAACTACGTCGAGATCTACGACTGCGTGCGGGCCGAGATAGAGCGCCCTTCACACCTGATCGAGCATGTGGCCGGCCGCATCCATCGTGCCCTGCGCGCTTATCGCCCCGACCTCTCCGACCTCAGCGTTACGGTCACGAAGCACCACCCGCCCCTCGGTGGCGAAGTGGCGGACACGGCTGTGACATTAGGCTCAATCAATGACTAATTGCCATCAAAATGGTTTACGAAAATGGATAGTGTCTCAGAGCGTCCTAAAAGGCCGTTCCAGAGATTCCGAATTATTCGTGGAACCAGTTAAAGCGCCGACCTACACCGTTGACGGTGCATTTCAACCCTGAAAAACGTGAGTTCGATGTAAGAAATCCATTTCCTCGCACCGAGGAAAGCACCTTACCCGCCTCGGGGGAAACACCTTACCCAATGGCTTGCAGCCATCGTGCAAAAGGACAAGGTGCTTGTGCGCATGCTGACAAGGCAGCTTGCAGGCATCGTGCAAGGGA
>CAUPYF010000141.1:0-4243 GCA_963515435.1 uncultured Tannerella sp.
TAATAGGTAGCGGCAGGCCTTATGCCCACCAATGAATGATAGGGCAAAGGTAAACGGAGTCCCCAGCAAGCTTCATCCCCTCCCTTGAAGCCTTCAATGGGGGTGAATAATTATAGCCCCTACGAGGCAACCGAAATCCGCCATACAACGGACAAACACTGAAAGGCCTTCCCCCACACCCCGGCATGCGAGCCGATTGTAAATATTGGTAAATATGTAAGTGGCAAATCCATTGATTACAGCCGGTTACAACCCTCTCATGCACGATATACCCAGATGGCTACAGGTGAAAAATGCACGATTTGCCAAGATTTTTGACCGATTTAACTATATCCCTTTGCTCGACCTCGCCGCAACTTTGCGGTCGAAATGATGACGTAAAAACAAGCATTGGTAGACAGGCCCTACACATCCGGCCGGGCGATGCAAAAACATACCCCAAACAAGATGAGAGAGCAATCAGACGGCAGGCCAAGTAAGTTGCAGCAGAAAGGTCGGCAATTCATAGATGAACGCGTGGATCTGCTCGACACCATCAAGGAGATGGTGGGGGCGGAGATCGATAAACGCATAGAAAGGATAAAGTGCGAAAAGACCACCGGGTATTCGTAATCCGAGGCGTGGGAGAGATCCTATCATATAGGTGAAGACATCAAAGGCAAACACTTCAACACAACCCATTATAAATATTCGAAATGAAAAGAGCAGTTTACATCCTTGCGGCGTGCCTGATGGCATGGATTGCAATGCCGCAGCACACGGACGCGCAAACCTTGCGCAACGCGAGCAACGCCGCAATCGGCAAAATAGACGCGGACGGCACCGTGCGTAACGCCAGCAATGCCTCCATCGGCAAGTTCTCCGCCGATGGCACTATCCGCGACGCGAGCAACGCCGCAATCGGCAAAATAGACGCGGACGGCACCGTGCGCAACTCCAGCAACGCCACCATCGGCAAGATTTCGTCTGACGACACCGTACGCAACGCCAGCAACGCCACCATCGGCAAGATTTCGTCTGACGGCACCGTACGCAACGCCAGCAACGCCACCATCGGCAAAGCTGCCGGAGTGAACCAAAGACAGGCTGCCGCAGCCTTCTTCTTTTTCTTCTTCAAATAGCCTCCCACATATCTCGAGGACTATGACGCAATCACAGGAACCGCAGTGGCAGCTGAGGCCATCATGGCCAGCCGAACCACCGGGCCGTGTACGTCCACATTTTGACGATGCGCTGACGGTTCGATGAACAGATCTCAAGCTCAACTCTGTAGGGGCGTATGCAATACGCCCCTACCCGGGTACGATCATGTACCCGGTTTTTAGATGTTAGATTTTAGATCACCGCGGGGCCACACCCCCGCACAACACTTTTACATTAGTGAAGGTCTACACCGTCGGCCCGACGCTCTACCTCTCGCTCCCGACCGCGGAGACGGTGCAGATCTACACCCTCGCCGGCACGCTCTATCGCACATGGCATGCCCCCGCCGGCGACACGTCGCTGACCCTCCCCGCCGGCACGTACATGGTGAAGGTCGGACAGCTGACCGAGAAGGTGGTGGTTAGGTAGTTGTTGAGGCGTTTAGCTGTTTAATGGTTATCCGGATACCCGTCCATTCGGGTATCCGGTAATCATTGAGAATTATGAAGTACACTATCTCCCAGCGCGCCAACCCACAAGACCGCAGCAAGACCGCAGCAAGGTCAAGTGGTATGCACGGCCCATCGTAGAGCGTCGCGTACGCCTGAAGGAGATCACCTACGAGGTCAGCCACCTGACCGGGGTGCGCTTCTCCATCGTTCGCAAGATTTTCCTCACCCTCTTCGATGTCATCGTGCGCCACCTCTTGGCCGGACGGAGCGTCGCCCTGCGCCCCTTTGGCGTTGTGCGGATCTCCTTCGCCAGCCGGGGCCAAGAAGACCCTGCTCACATTACCCCCGATGTACATCTGCGAGCTGAAGGTGATCTTCATCCCCAATGTCACCCTCAAGGAACGCCTCCGCAACCTCCAATTCGAACTCGAACAAAAAGAATGAATGATTATGCCGGATACCCGGGTAATTGACAATTGACAACCGGGTGCCCGCCTAATCATTGATCATTGACTATTCCCAGATTTTCATCACACTAAACGATAATGGCAACAGAACTATCCCAAATCACACGCAAGCCGGTCGTCCGGATTGTCGCTGTCATCGTCGTGCTCCTCGGAGTATTCCTCTACTTCGTGGGGGCCTACAACGAGATGATCCGGCTCGACGAAAACGTGCAAAGCGCATGGGGGCAAGTAGAGAACCAATACCAACGGCGCGCTGACCTGATCCCCAACCTTGTGAACACCGTCAAGGGCTATGCCGCACACGAGCAGGCGACGTTTATCGCCGTCCTCGAGGCGCGCGCCAAAGCCACACAAGTCGTCATCGACGCCGACCACCTTGACGCCGCCTCGCTCAAGCGCTTCTCTGCGGCGCAGGGTGAACTCTCCTCCGCGCTGTCGCGCCTGATGGCCGTCTCGGAGAGCTATCCTGAGCTGAAATCCAGCGAAAACTTCCTCATGCTGCAATCGCAACTCGAAGGCACGGAAAACCGCATCGCCGTCGAGCGCAAGCGCTTCAACGAAGCGGCGAAGACCTACAATGGCTACGTCCGCGGCTTCCCCAGAAGCATACTCGCGCAAGCCAGCGGATTCGAGCGTCGCAACTATTTCGAGGCGGATAAGGGATCGGAAAAGGCTCCCAACGTCAGCTTCTGACCGCGATGAAAACGTTACGCTACATCCTCATCGCGCTCCTGCTCGCCCTGGCCATATGGGGCGCCGGGGCACAGACCGCCTATCGCGTGGAAGACGTGCCCAACGTGCAACTCATCGACTACACGCGCTTCGTCTCCGACCCCAACGACGCCATCGACGAGGCAGACGAGGCCGCGCTAAACCAACGCATCGGCCATCTCCGCGACTCGCTCGACGTGGAGATCGCCGTCGTCGTCCTGCCCGCCATCGACGGCGACAAGTACGGCTCCGCACGCGAGTTTGCCAACGAACTCTTCAACACCTGGGGCATCGGCAAGAAGGAGACTGACCGCGGCCTCCTGATCCTGCTGATCACGAACGAAGACAACCGCGAGATCACCTTCGAAGTCGGCTACGGACTGGAGGGCGAACTGACCGACGGCCTCTGCAAACTGATCCAAAAGCGCCGCATGATCCCCCCTATGAAGGAGGGCCGATACGTCGAAGGACTCCTCGTAGGGCTCGAGGAGGTGCGCAAGGCCCTCACCGGCGAATCCACCCTCGAGGCCGAGAAAAAACGAAAAACAAGGAACCAGATACTGATTTGGTGGCTCGTAGGGCTGTTTTATTACTGCTTTTACCTGTATGAAGAGCGGAAGAAGGCGCAATACTCCATACATATCGCCACGATGTATCGGGCGAATCGGAAGGCCAACTCCACGGCGCTTGGTATGGGGATCTTCCTCTTCCAAATCCCAGCCATGTTGCTCTACTTCCTCGCCAAATGGATCTTCCGGCGTCAGTTTGTTACTCAGGACTACTGCCCGAAATGTGGCGTCGTAGGGCGTTTCAAAAAAGTCAAGAAAGAGAAGGTGCAGGAAGAGGCCCCCGTTGAGTTCTACTCCGTTTTTTGTACCATCTGTAACCATACGGCCGTCTTGACTAAGCATAGGGATCGGAAGCCGGATCGCTGCCCGGAGTGCAAGAACGTAAAGCACCTTGAGATCGGCATAGTGGAAAAGATACAGAACGTAACCTTCGAGATCTACCACTTCGCCTGTCGCAACTGTGGACATATCGTGAAGGAGAAACTGCCTGCCGAAACGAAGGAAATATACCTCTCATCGGAGAAAGGTTACTATTTGAGGGAAACCGGCGATTCGCGGGGCGACAACAGTAGCTCGAGCGGCGGATCGTGGGGCGGCGGATCGAGCGGTGGCGGCGGCGCCAGCTCGCGGTTCTGATCAATGATTAATTATGAATGCTTATGCCGGGTGCCCGATGCGCCCTGAAAGGGGGGGGGGGGCGGAACATAGCTTGGAGGCAAAGCACCAGCGCCACCCCAGGAAACTGATGCGAAATCGACCCCGATTAGGCCAAACCAGGTGGTTTGAGGCCAAACACACCCACGAATTGGGCCAAACCGGATGGTTTGATGCAAAACCGACCCCGATTAGAGCCAATCCAGGTGGTTTGATGCCAAACACACCCGTGGATGGGGTCAAACCA
>CAUPYF010000142.1:0-4222 GCA_963515435.1 uncultured Tannerella sp.
CGACCATCGATGCGGCCAGGATCCGGATGTTGTCCGCCGCACGATTCATGTTGTCAGTATTCATATTTCTATAAGTAGTTAGGAGTAGTCATGCGCCTAATGGCGCGATAGTCACAAGTAGTTATATGTAGTTAGGGGCGCCCTTGCAGGTTGACCGGGAGAGGGCGGGGCTGCTTGTCTATTATATAATGTATAAGCCATCAGGGATCGTTTGCGGGCAAAGGTACGAATCACAAAGGCGGCCGCGCCGGGGCAATCATTATTCATCCCTACGAGGGTTGCAGGCATGGCTTGCAAAGCATTTCCATGTGACTAAATATACATCAGAGCAGTATTTAATATACAATGGATGAGTGTTTAATACACATAGATAAGATATTAAATATACCTCGGAGAAGTATTTATGCCTAAACAGAAATGGGCCCACGAAGATTGAAGATGTCCTGATGCGTCCCTTCAGGCACTGCGGGTATACAAAAAGATCGCGATCCATTTCTGATCGACTACAATAGATGCACTGATTATCAGGTAAGAAATACGGAATTGCTTACGCCGAACTCACGTTACTCACATAAACGCAGACCCAATCCCCACCGCGGCGAGCACGAGGATGACAGCGCCCACAATGCGGTTCAGGACACGGATGCCGCGGATGTTGAACCGACGTTCCAAGCGCGAAACGAGGTAGGTGACCGTGAACCACCACAGCACCGCCCCCACGGCGATGCCCCCCAAACCGATGGGCACGTCCCACACATCGGCGGAAAAGACGAACGCGAACCGCGCAAAGAGGCCGATGTAGAGGAAGATGATCAGCACGTTGCTCAGGGTGAGCAGGAAGGCGGAAATGAAATCCTGCACGAAGGAGAGCCGCGAGGCGCTGTTCTTGCGCAGCCGCGTGACGGGGTTGGCCTGAAAGATGTAGTATCCGAAGGCGCCCAACACTAAGCTGCCGAACACTTGCAACGGCCGTTGGTGGGCCTCCACAAAGTTGACCACCAGCCCCATCGACAGGGCCGTGATGGCGGCGTAGATCACGTCCGAGAGCGTCGCGCCGAGGCCGCTGACAAAGCCGTGCCAACGGCCCTCGGAAAGGGTGCGCTGAATGCACAGCATGCCGATCGGGCCCATCGGGGCTGAAACTAAGATGCCGATCATCATCCCCGTGCGCAGCAGTTCGAGTTTATCTATCATTCAATTTCTCTTTCGGGTGGCAAAAAGGGGCGGGCGGGGGAATAGGACACGTGGCAGGGGCGTAAAGTGTCCGTGTGCACCTCTTTTTTAACAGATGGCAAAGGTAGAAAAATCGCTATCCCACCTCTGCCGCGCCCAGGTTGTGACCTTTTTGGGATACCTCTACCTTTGGCGCCGCTCATTTTACAGCATGATTATATACCACTTATGAACCAATTCAGCGAAACAGCCTTCCCCATCTTCGAGCGTGCGATCGACGATTATCACCGCACCGACCACGTGGACGCGCCCGTCCGTAACCCCTACCCCACGCCCAGCATCGAGGCCGACCTCTACCTCAAGAACTGGATCGACACCGTGCAGTGGCACCTCGAGGACATCATCCGCGACCCCGACATCGAGCCCGTCCGCGCCCTCGAGATCAAGCGCCGCATCGACCGATCGAACCAAGAGCGTACCGACCTCGTGGAGCGCATCGATAGCTATTTCCTTATGCTATATCGCGACGTGCAGCCGCTGCCCGGGGCGACGATCAACACCGAGAGCCCCGCATGGGCCGTCGACCGCCTCTCGATCCTTGCACTCAAGATCTACCACATGCGCGAGGAGGCTGACCGCACCGATGCCGACGCGGAGCACATCGCGGCCTGCCGCCGCAAGCTGGCCGTCCTTACGGAGCAGCGTGCGGACCTCTCCACGGCGCTCGACCAACTCTTGGACGACATCGCCGCGGGCCGCAAATACATGAAGGTCTATCGGCAGATGAAGATGTACAACGATCCCTCGCTCAACCCTGTGCTGTATGGCAAGAAGCAGGGCTGATCGGCAGTCCACGCCGCGCCACGCGCTCGTGATCCGCTTCCGGCGCGTAGGCGACTCGGTCTTGGGCGTGGCCGTCTGCACAAGCCTCAAGCGCACCTTCCCCGGCATCCGTGTCGACTATGTGCTCAATGCCGCCATCGCCCCGCTCTACGAAGGCCACCCGGACATCGATCGCGTCATCGCCTTCACCGATGAGGACAACAGCCACGCCCTGCGCTACATCGCCCGCGTACATCAAGTCATGCGCCGCACACGCTATGACATCCTCATCGACATGCGCGCCACCCCACGCACCCTCCTCTTCAGCCTCTTCAGCCTCCGCACCCCCTTCCGCATCGGCACACGCAAGGCCTACAGCCTCCTGCTCAATAACTATCGCGTGGCCGACCGCATCGATCCCGCGCTCGACATGGTGCAGCGCGACCTTATGCTGCTCCAACCGCTCGAACGCATCGCAAACGTGATCTACGAACCGAAGTTCCGCCTCCACGTCCCCGACGCCGAGCGCGCCGTCTACCGTGCCTACATGGAGCGTAACGGCATCGACTTCAGCCGACCCATCGTCTTGGCCGCCATCGCCACGCGCATCGTGGGCAAGGGGTGGGACATGCTCCGTATGGAGGCCATTCTCCGCCGCATGATCGACACGTATCACCCGCAAATCATCTTCAATTACTCCGGTCACCGCGAGCTCGAAATCTGCCTTTCGCTCTACGAACGCATGGATTACGATCCGCACCTCTTCCCCACGATCGAGGCCACGACGCTGCGCGAGCTGCGTGCGCTGACGTCGCTCTGCCACTTCTTCTTTGGCAACGAGGGCGGACCGCGCCATATCGCTCAAGCGCTCGACATCCCGGCCTACGCCATCTATCCCCCCAGCGTCAGCAAACACCTGTGGCTGCCTAACCCCAGTCCCCGTTTCCGCGGCATCAGCCCAGACGACATCGTGCCGCCCTCGCCCTCGGCCACCCGCGCCGAACGCTTCGACCTCCTCACCGTCGACCGCGTGTGGTCAGATTTGGAACCCATGCTGCGCGCATATCTCTAAACGATGGACATCCTGCATTACGCCTTCTTCCAGAATGCCCTCCTCGGGGCGTTCTTCACCGCCATCGCGTGCGGCATCGTGGGCACATACATCGTGGCGCGCCGGTTAGTCTTCATCAGCGGCGGCGTCACCCACGCCTCGTTCGGCGGCCTCGGCCTCGGCTTCTACCTCGGCCTCGATCCCTTCTGGGCCGCCCTCGCGTTCGCTGTCCTCTCCGCCTTCGGCATCGAGTGGGTCGGCCGCTCGGGGCGCGTGCGTGAAGACTCCGCCATTGCCGCCTTCTGGTCGCTCGGCATGGCCTTGGGCGCCATCTTCATCGTCCTCACGCCCGGCTACGCCCCGAACCTCTCCGCCTACCTCTTTGGCAACATCCTCACCATCTCTCGCACCGACATCCTGCTCACCGCCACCTTCGCCGCCGTGCTGAGCCTCTTCTTCGCGCTCCTTTACCGCCCCATCGTCTACTCCGCCTTCGACCGCGACTTTGCCCTCACACAGGGTCTGCCCGTGCGCCGCATCGAGGCCGCCATGACGCTCTTCACGGCCGTCACCATAGTCCTCTCCATCCGCCTTGTCGGCATCATGCTGCTGATGAGCCTGCTCACCGTGCCGCAGATGACGGTCAACCTCTTCACTTCCAACTTTCGCCGCATCCTCTTCGGAAGCATCGCGCTCGGGTTTGCAGCCTGCGTCTGCGGCCTGTGGCTGTCGTTCGTGCTGCAAGTCCCTTCCGGCGCGTTCATCATCGTCGTCCTTATCGTCGTGTTTCTCTTAGCTAAACTGATACGCGGCGGGGTACGGCGGCACTGAGTGGAGTGAAGGGGCGAGGCGTTGATGGGATGATTTTACAAGCAGGGACAAGCTCACACGCCGAAATTTTTTGCTCACGCGCCAGCTAATTTTACTCATGTTGACGGACACTTATCCCTGTAAACATCAATCGGGGCCCATCAGGCCTTACGATTTGGGGTTAAAAACTGTATTTCATCTTTACCCACGCCTCGGAGTTCTTACTATACATGGCGAATGTCCCTTTGTGGGCATGGAAATAGTCGTAGCCGGCGGTGAGTTCTATTTGGTCGTTGAGAGAATAGGCAGCAGAAAGGCGGTTGAAGATGCCGCCGCTTGCCACGTCGATGTAGGCAAAGGTGGAGA
>CAUPYF010000143.1:0-4213 GCA_963515435.1 uncultured Tannerella sp.
TGATCGACGTGTGCTATGATTGCAATGTTCCTAATTTTCTGCATCGTACTTATCTCTTCTCGTTGAAAAATCGGGGGGCAAAAGTAAACCGAAATGCCTCTTACTCATTTGTCAGCGCTCACCTTGTCTTACTTGCACGTCTGGATCGAAGGTCTACCTTTGCCGCGCTTAAATAATATGGTATCAATTTATTCAGAAGTAAAACGACATGTATTTAGATTCAGCGAAAAAGGAAGAGATCTTTGAGAAGTACGGAAAATCGAAAGCGGACACCGGATCGGCCGAGAGCCAGATCGCGCTGTTCACCTATCGCATCAGCCACCTGACGGAGCACATGAAGGCCAACCACAAGGACTTCAACACCTCACGGGCGCTGAAAATGCTGGTCGGTAAGCGTCGTCGCTTGCTGGACTACCTGATCAAGGTTGATATCGAGCGTTACCGCGCGATCATCAAGGAGCTGGGTATCCGCAAGTAATTCCGCGGTCCACTCCGCACATGCAGTAAAGAAGGTGTGCCTCCCACAATGGGGGCGCACCTTTTTTTATGGTATGGCGTGGATGGAAGGGCAAAGCACCAATCCCGCCAAATGAGGGCCATGGAAGCCCCCGGGAGCGGTCAAAATCGTTTTTTTGGAAATGCTTGCACGAATCTTGCAAACGCCAAAACGTCTTTTTTCCCCTTTGCAAGATTGTTGCAAGTATTTCCAAAAGCGGCGCGCTACCTCATCGCACGACGGCGATCTTCGTCACCACGCCTTCACCACCGTCGGGCGTGGAGGCGAGGACGAGGTAAACACCCGACGCGACGGGGCGGCCATTAGCCGCACGGCAATCCCATATGAACTGTCCACCCGCCGAGCGACCTTGGCGGATGAGGTTGCCATTGAGGTCAGTGATCTTCACGTTCGAGTCGGCGATGAGGCCGGTGACCGTCACATTGCCCTCGTAGTCCGGGCGTACGGGGTTGGGGTAGGCGTAGACGTTGGAGTAGGTCTTGGGCGCCTCGGTAGCGTCGCCGAGGTAGGAGACGAGACCCTTGTCGGTGCCGATGAAGACTTCGCCCGTGGCGTTGTCGATGGCCAAGCTGCGGATGTTGTCCGAGAGCAGGGGGGAGTTTGCCGTCGTAAAGTGTTCGATCGTCTTCGTGCCGTCGGCGTTGACGAGGTAGACGCCCGATCCGCCT
Organism: uncultured Tannerella sp.; assembly: GCA_963515435.1. Lineage (GTDB taxonomy): Bacteria > Bacteroidota > Bacteroidia > Bacteroidales > Tannerellaceae > Tannerella. The sequence goes on from CAUPYF010000143.1 coordinate 1,186, forward strand.
GTGCCGATCCACTTGCGGTTGCCGCCGTCCACAGCGATGGCATTGATCTGTTCGCTGTCTAAGAAGTAGCGCGGCTTGCCGTCCTCATCGTTGCGGATAATGCCATTCCAGTAGCAGCGGGCTGGGTTGCTCAAGGCATTGGCCACGGAGGTACAAACCATCGGACCGTGGTCGGTGCCCACCCAGATGTCGCCCTTGCGATCCTCCGCCATGCAGTAATACTCACTCACGTCGAGCGCTGTGCCGCCAGCGTTGGTGAAGGTGGAGTAGAAGTGTGACTTGTCGTCGGCGTTGTTCGTCGGTGTGCCGTTGTCGTCGAAGACGAGCAGGCCGCCATCGCGGGGCACGTTCACCCACTTTTGCCCGCGGGAGGTGAAGAGGATGCGGCCGACGAAGGTTTTGTTGTCGACGCCTTTGTAGTAAAGCGACTTCCACGTGCCGTCGGGCGTGCGCACCACAATGCCATTTTGCGCGCTACAGTTCGTCATCCACAGGTTTTTGTTTTTGTCGAATCCGATGCCGATGACGCGTACGTAGCGCTGGGCGTCGTTATTCTTAGGCAAGGCAGAGCTGAGGGGCGTGTTGGTGTGGTTATAGAGGCGGACGTAGGAATTGTCTTTGATCTCAATCACGCCCTCTCCGAAAGTGCCCACGAAGCAGTGCGCGGGGTCGTCCGGGTCAATGGCTATGCCCACGTAGTCCTGCACCCCATAGTTGGCAGCACGTGTCACAGTCTCTTCGTCGAAGTTGGTCCACTTTTTATTCACGCAACTCATGAGTGTGCCCACGCGATTACCGCGCGCCGTGTTCGTGTACGATCCACCAACGACCCACAGGCGGCCGCGGTCTACGATCATGTAGTCGTCATAATTGCGCTTCGGCCCCTCGATCTTCAGTCCGGAGATCGTCTTTTCGTACTGTCCATCGGCACGTCGGTGCAGCCCCACGAGCCCATTGCGCCCCGAGGCAATCCAGTAACGGTTATCTTCCTTGAGCGCCGTGATGGCATTAACGGTTCCCGGCGCCACGATCTCACCCGATCCATCGAGCGAGGCAAAGACGTAGAGCGCTTCAGGGGCGTAGGCCAGCAGGCGATTACCGGCCACGACAAGGCCGCTCAGGTTGGCCTGTTTGCGCAGCATCTTGACGGAGCCGTCGGTGTCGCGATAGAACAGTCCGCCGCCCGAGGCGCAGAAGCAGAGCCGGTCGCGAAAGGCACCGAGGCCGACGATCTTCTGGTCGTCGAAATCGAGGCTCGTCAGCGTGATGCGCTTCCAGTTGGCCGCGTCCATCAGGTTATCCGTCGTGGCGGCCGCCAGCAGTCCGCTGTCCGTAGCTGCGTAGATTGATCCGCCGAGCAGACAGGAGGCCGCCGTCCGTCGGTCTAAACGATACGTAGCCGCGATCTCGCGCTTGCGGAGATCCACCACAAGAAGGCCAAAGTTGGCCGACAGGTAGGCCCGATCGCCGTCTATGTCGATCGCATTGAGCGTCTTGTCCTGGATGTTCGTAGAGTTCTTCAGGAAAGGCAGGTTGTATACGCCATCGGCCGTCATCAGGTCGATGTTTCCGTTGGCGTAGGCGATGAGCAGTGTGCGCGTGCTGGCGCTGTAGCGGATCAGGCTCACGTCCGAATCGCTCAGCCCCGTTTGTCGGGAGTAGACACGGATGTGGTCATCCGTCTTGCCGTAGCTGTAGAGTGTGCCGTCGGCCACGGCGTAGACGTTGTTTTCGGCTTCGGCCACGGCCGTAGTGTTGTACATCGCCAGATACGTGTGCCAGCGGGTCTTCTTGTTGTCGGCTGCGTGCGCCGTGAAGAACGACAGCAGCAAGCCGTAAATCAGCAATTGAATCTTCATTTTATAAGGGATTAAGATGTGTAGGGGCGAGCTTTGTGCTCGCCTGTTGTTGTGATATATAATGTAGGGTCATATATACCCTTACATCTTCGATAAAAAGTTCACCAACCGTTTCACTGCCCGCCCCCGGTGACTGATGGCATTCTTTTCCTCGGGTGCAAGCTCCGCAAAGGTGCGGTCGAAGCCGTCGGGCACAAAGATGGGATCGTAGCCGAAGCCGCCCGCGCCGTGCCCCTCCGTGACGATCCGTCCGCTGATTTCACCCTCGAAGAGGTGCTCCTGCTCGTCCATGACTAAGGCAATGACCGTGCGAAAGCGTGCCCGTCGGTTGGGGGCATCGGTGAGGGCAGCCAGCAACTTGCGAACGTTGGCCGCGCTGTCGCAGGCCTCGCCCGCGTAACGCGCCGAATAGACGCCGGGCGCGCCGTGGAGCGCGTCGACCTCTAACCCCGTATCATCGGCGAAGCAGTCGTAACCGTAATGATCTTTCACGAAGCGCGCCTTTTGCAGCGCATTGCCTTCGAGTGTGTCAGCCGTCTCCGGCAGCGGATCGGTCCGCCCCAGATCCGTCAGCCCCACTAACTCGATCTCACCGGCGGGCAACATGTCGCGCACCTCGCGCAGCTTGTGCAGGTTGTGTGTGGCAAAAACAAGGGTTCGCATAGTGTATATATTGTGTAGGCGGGCAAAGGTCTCATTTTCGAGGAATTGTAGGGGAAGACCAGCGTGTCTGGCCGCCGAACCGGAACGGCACACATTCATCGATATCAAAACCACCTCCAGTCGTATGCGTGTACCCAGAGGGGGATGTAGGGGCATATGCGATATGCAGAGGAGTAAAAACAATGAATAACGCCGAACTCACATTACGTTAGAGTTACAATGGTTCCGCCAGCTTGTCGGTTGAAGTTGTTGTAACGTGAGTTCGATGTAAGAATAAAGTAGGCGGCATATCTACGGAAGCCTCATAACGGTTAAAAACGCTCTTGGGAATGCTTGCATGATCATTTCACACACTGTGAAAAGGCCATGCAAGCCTTGCGTGATCATTTCACACACTGTGAAAAGGGTGTGCAAGCCTTGCATGATCATTTCACACACTGTGAAAAGGCCATGCAAGCCTTGCGTGATCATTTCACACACTGTGAAAAGGGTGTGCAAGCCTTGCA
>CAUPYF010000144.1:0-4194 GCA_963515435.1 uncultured Tannerella sp.
TTATGGGACTATTCAAGTCAAAGAAGATATACTACAAGTACAACACGGAGACGCTGAGTTTCGAGCGTGTCTATCTCACCGTTAAGCAGCGCATTTTTTCCGTTGTCAGGCATGCCAGTGTGGGCATATTGGTCGGGGTTGTTCTCTTTTTCCTTTTTGCCAACATCTTCTCCTCGCCCATGGAATCGCTCCTGCAAAAGGAAAATAAATTGCTACAGACCCAATACGAGGTGCTCCGTCTGCAACTCAACGATGCACTGAATGTCTTGGACGACATCCAGCAGCGTGACGAAAACCTCTACCGCGCCATTTTCCAAGCCCGCTCCATCCCAGAATCTGTTCGCAAACCAGGTTTCGGCGGCACGAATCGCTATGCCTATCTCTCCAGCCTTTCAAACGCCGACTTAGTGATCGAAACCACCCAAAAATTAGACATGCTCAAGAAGCAACTCTACGTAGAGTCCAATTCGTTAGAGGAACTTATCTCCATCGGCAAAGGGCTCGAAGAGCGCGTGCGCTGCATCCCGGCCATCCAGCCCGTATCCAATAAAGACCTTAAGCGCACCGCCTCCGGTTACGGTCCACGCATCGATCCGATCTATCACACCCTCCGCTTCCATGCCGGCATGGACTTCGCTGCCCCGATGGGCACCGACATCTATGCCACCGGAAACGGCCGTATCATTTTGGCCGGGTGGAAGCAAGGCTATGGCAACTGCGTCATCATCGACCACGGATACGGCTATAAAACTCTCTACGGTCACATGGAGAAGATCCTCGTCCGCGAAGGGCAGCAGATTACTCGTGGCGAAGTGATCGGCCTCGTTGGCAGCACGGGCAAGTCTACCGGGCCACACTTGCATTACGAAGTGCACATCAACGATAAGCCTGATAATCCGGCCAAGTATTACTATCAGGACCTCAATCCCGAAGAGTACGACCAGATGTTGCAGATGTCCGAGAACCACGGACAGGTGATGGATTGACGACGCCCTTTACACGTGGGATTAAGACAAGACAAAAACCTCAAGCTTTACTTCTCCATTCGGGAAGTAGCTGAGCGCTTTGGCCTCAACGAGTCCACCCTCCGCTATTGGGAAAAGGAGTTCGACGAACTCGCTCCACGCAAAACGCCCAAGGGTACCCGTTACTACACTGAAGATGACATCGAGCTCGTGCGCCTCATCCACCACCTCCTCAAGGTGCGCGGCATGACTATAGACGGCGCCCGGCGTAAGCTGAAGGACAACAAGGAGACAACGATCAACCAAATACAAATCATAGAGAAATTAAAAACGATCCGTACCGAGCTGGTGGCCCTCAGGGACGCCGTCGATCGGCTGGAAACAAATGAAGACGAAAGAAAGGATGAATAGAAAATGAACAATGTATGGATGTCCATGATTTTTGTTGTCATCGGATTGGTGCTGATCCTTGTCGGCGCCAATGCTCTGACTGACGGTGCCGCGGCCGTAGCTAAACGGTTCCGCATCTCAAACCTCGTGATCGGCCTGACGATTGTGGCTTTCGGCACCTCCGCCCCGGAGCTGACCGTAAGCATACTCTCCGCCCTCAAGGGCAGCCCTGATTTGGCTATGGGCAACGTCGTAGGCAGCAACATCTTTAATACCCTCCTAATTGTCGGCTGCACCGCCGCCATTATCCCCCTGCACGTGCCCAAGAGCACCATCACCAAGGAGCTCCCCCTCTGCATTCTGGCCTCGTTCGTGCTCCTCTTCGTAGCCAACGACGTATGGTTTGACGGCGCTTCGGAAAATGTCCTTAGCCACATCGACGGCTTTATCCTCCTCGCCTTCTTCGCCATCTTCTTCGGCTACAGCCTCGCCATCGCCCACAACACAGCGGACGACGACGATGAATCCATCAAATCCATGCCCCTCTGGCGTTCTGCTCTCTACATCATCGGTGGTTTGGCCGGGCTCATCTACGGTGGCCAGTTCTTTGTCGACGGATCGTCCCAAATCGCCCGCACCCTCGGTGTGAGCGAGTCTGTCATCGGCCTCACACTCGTAGCCGGGGGAACATCGCTGCCCGAGTTGGCCACAAGCGTCGTGGCCGCGTGGAAGAAGAACCCGCAGATGGCCATCGGTAATGTAGTCGGGTCGAACCTCTTCAACATCTTTTTCGTTCTCGGCTGCAGCGCCTCGATCCATCCTCTCCACGTCGCTGGAATCACCCTCATCGACTATGGCGTCATGATCGGTTCGGCCGTTCTCCTCTTCGTCTTCGGGCAGTTCTTCAAGCAGCGCACCGTCACTCGCTGGGAGGGCGTTGTGCTGACACTGTGTTTCCTCGTTTACATGGCGTATTTGGTGGCCAATGCGTGAGGGAATAGAATAACTGAAAACGAAAGCCGGGTACACGTATGGAAGAGACTCCATCATGTACCCGGCATTTTTCGTTTCACTTCTCCCACTCCCCGTAGGGCCGGACGGACAGTGCCGAGTTATAGTAACGCGCGTCGCCCGTCACCTCACGACCTACCCACTCCGGGGGCGTGAACGGCTCGTCCGCATCGGCCAACTCAATCTCGGCCACTGCCAGTCCATCGTTTACTCCGCTGAAGAGGTCTACCTCCCAAGTGAACCCATCGTAGGGCACGATGTGGCGCACCTTCTCGATCCGGTGACCCACGCAGAGATCCAGCAGTTGCAGGGCGTCTGCTATTGGGATCTGTTGCTCGAACTCGTAGCGGCTCCAGCCGCGCTCGTCCGGCGCGCTCTTGATCGTCAGGTAACCCTTGTTGCCATACGTGCGTACACGCACCGTGCGCTCCGGATCGGTGCACAGATAGCCCTGTGTGATGGGCACGGCATCGACCATGTAGGGCGTAAAGTCGCCCGTGAGGAGAAACTTCCGTTCTGTTTCGCGAGCCATGATCCTCAGCGTATTTTCACGAGCGTCGCTCCGAAACCGTATTCGCGAAACGAGGCGTCCTGATACTCGCACGATTTATACTGCGTCTTCAGCTCCTTTTCGATCGCTGCCCGGAGCACACCCTCACCCTTGCCGTGGATGAAGACGATCCGTTGCCCCTTCTGCCCGGCGTACTCCCGCATTACTTCGTGAAACCGATCTACCTGATAACGCAGGATGTCTCCCGCCGCCATGCCCGTCGTGTCGTCCAAAAGTTGCCCGATGTGCAAATCCACCTCCACAGTCTCCCCCTCTTTCGCCTTGGGCTTCGCCGCCGCCTGCGGACGCCGCCGGTCGTCGCGCGCCTTCTGCATCATGGCCTCCTCTAATTCAGCCACGGGGATGAGCAGCGGCCGCTCGGGCACATCGTCACGCACGATCGGCACCACGATTGCTCCTTCCTCAAAGTAGTCGTTCGGCGCAAAGCAATGCAGCTTGTAAAACTTCACCGTGTCCAACCGTAGCTCCACGGAGACGGCGTTTTTTAGCCCGAACGGCTTCCCTCGCTTGAAGGCGATCAACTGTACGCAGAGCCGCTCTAAATCGGATAGTTGCTCCTTCCCGAACTCTTCGAGGAAGATCCGTGTGTTCGGCTCCACCGTTCCCTGCGCGCGCAGCGTCCAGCTGCGGTTCGACGCACACATATAATTATAGGACAACTCATAATTACTCTCATTGATGAGGTACGCCTCATACCCGCTGTCGACCAGATTTTTCGCATCGACGGGCAGGTAAGCCAGACTTACGTTCAGCCGCTCGCCGCCGGGCACCTCTTCGGGCTGATACCCCGCCGTAGCCGCCGGTTTATTCGCCTTCGTGCGTGGTGTTTCAGGCACCATCGATCGTTCCGCCGGTCGCTGCTTACCGTCATCCACCACGACACATTCGCTCACTCGGATGGGAAAGTCGAATCCGCTCTCGTCCTCCACCATCACTGTCCCTTTGTCTCGAAAGGCCTTCACCACGCCCCCTCCCACACTGTTGAGGAAGCGCACCTTGTCGCCTATTTTTATTCTATCCATCATTCGGTTATGTGATTGATTGACGCAAAGAACGGCTTTTTCAGAGCGCACCCCAAACCACTCGCCTGACGGGAAGACATTCCTCCGCTTTTTCGCAAAGTCCAATTTTGATTGACTTAAATGGTGAGGTCTTTCTATCGCTTGAAAATAGTTGCCCGCAACTTGCAGGAACTTTCCGGAGGCGTACGGAGGCTTCCCGCAACTTGCAGGAACTTTCCGGAGGCGTACGGAGGCT
>CAUPYF010000145.1:0-4170 GCA_963515435.1 uncultured Tannerella sp.
CGCCTAAGCATACAGGTATATTTTCCGACTTTCATACCAATTCCTGCGTTTTTGGATTATACCCTCGAAGAACCCCTGACCGTTCCTTTGCGGCCGAAAAAAACGCATAGGATCAAATGAAATTCGGCGCAAAGCACGTTCGATGCTGCTGCCGCCTCGCTGCATCAGGCCGAAGACGCTTACGCCCGCATGAAACAACTCTACGACAAGAAGAGCCTACCGGAAATGCAAATGGTGGAGGTCGAGACGCGCCTGCAACAGGCTCGGTCGATGTACGAACTATCGAAGAAGAACATGAACGACTGCGCCCTGCATGCGCCCTTTGCCGGTGTCGTGGGGCGTCGCACGGCCGAGGTGGGCGAGAATGCGTCGCCGGGCGTCCCCGTGCTGACGCTGCTTGAGATCAGTCGGGTGAAGGTGCGCATCTCCGTCCCGGAGAATGAGATTGCCCGGTTAGACGCCGGGACGTCGGCCGTGATCACCGTCTCGGCCCTCGGTGGCAAATCGTTCGAGGGGCACGGTGTGGAGAAGAGCAGCTCAGCCGACGCCGTGACACATACTTACGACGCACGCATCACGCTACCTAACCCCCGAGGCGAACTGTTGCCGGGGATGGTTTGCGACGTCGTGCCGACGCTGTCCGACAGCCTCCGTACGGGCCGCATTACCCTGCCTGCACGCGCCATACAACAGGCCGGCGATGGCAGCCGATTCGTGTGGAAAGTGGTGGGCGATGCGGTCACGCGATGCCCCGTTACGACGGGCGAATGGTCGGGCAGTGAAGTCGTCATTACCGGCGGCTTGGAGATGGGCGACAAGATCGTTAAGGACGGATTCCAGCGCGTGAGCGAGGGAAGTAAAATCACGGAATGATGGCACGAGGACGCTTTGAATTGATCGGGTGGGTGATGCGCAACTACCGCATTACGTCGCTCGTGGTGGTGCTGATGATGGCACTCGGCGTGGTGGGTCTGGTAAAGATGCCGAAGCAGGAGTTCCCGGACTTTGTGATCCGCGAGGGCGTAGTCGTCGCCATCTATCCAGGCGCTACGGCCGAGGAGATAGAGGAACAGGTGGCCCGTCCGCTCGAGGAGTTCCTGATGACCTATAAAGAGGTCAAGCGCAGCAAGACCGTCTCCACGTCGCAAAACGGGATGTGCATCGTCAAGGTCGAGCTGAACGATTATGTGAACAACAAGGATGAAGTCTGGTCGAAGATCAAGCATGGGTTGACACAGCTCAAAATGCAACTGCCGTCGGGCGTGCTGGCCGTCGTTGCGCAGGACGACTTCGGCGACACCTCGGCGTTGCTGATCGCGGTGGAGTCCGACTCGCGCTCGTACAGCGAACTCAAGACCTACGTCGACGAACTCTCCGCGCGTCTGCGCCGCCTGCCCTCGGTGACTAACATCAAGGTCTACGGCGAACAGCAGGAGCAGATCACGCTCTACTTAGACCGCGACAAGCTGTCGGCTTACGGCATTGGCGACAAGGTGCTGACCGCCTCGCTCTTCTCGCAGGGGCTGACCCTCTCGGGCGGACACGTAGAGAACGGCCAGATCGACGCGCCGATCCATATCGTTTCGCCGCTGACCAGCGAGGAGGAGATAGCGAACCGCATCATCTTCACCGGCCCTCGCGGCGACGTGGTGCGGGTCAAGGACATCGCCCGCGTGGTGCGCGAATACCCCACGCCGGACAGCTACATCTCCTACAACGGCCACCGCTGCCTCATTGTCTCGACCGAAATGCTTTCGGGCAACAACATCGTGGCCTACGGTAAAGAGGTCGGGGCCATACTGGACGACTTCACGAAGAACTATCTGCCGACCGACGTCACCGTCAGCCGCATTGCCGACCAGGCCAAGGTGGTGGGCGAGTCGGTAAACGATTTCTTGATCAATCTGGCCGAAGCCATTGTGGTGATTATCGTGGTGATGATGATTCTCTTCCCCTTCCGATCGGCCTTGGTGGCGGCCGTGACCATCCCCGTCAACACGTTCATCTCCGTGGGCCTGATGTACCTCTTCGGCATCCCGCTCAACATCGTCACGCTGGCCGCCCTGATCGTCGTCTTGGGCATGATTGTAGACAACTCGATCGTCGTCATCGACGGCTATTTGGAGTTCCTCGGGCGGGGCCACTCGCGCTGGTATTCGGCCATCGAAAGCGCCAAGAAGTACTTCATGTCTATGCTGCTGGGCACCGTCTGCGTGTGCGTCATCTTCTTCCCCATCCTCTTTACGATGAAGGGCGTCTGGGGCGACTTTGTCCGCTATTTCCCGTGGACGATCACCATCAACCTGATGGTCTCGCTGCTCATCGCCGTCTTCATTGTGCCCATCCTCGAGTTTGCGCTGATCCACCACCGGACGGCCAAGCCGTCAGACAAGCCGACGATTGTCGACCGTGTACAGGCACGCTATATGAAGGTGCTGAACTGGACTTTCCGCCACCCGAGGCTGACGATCGGGCTGGGCGCGCTCTCCGTCGTCCTGGCCGTCGTCATTGCCACGCAGCTGAAGATGCGCATGATGCCCGTGGCCGAACGCGACCAGTTCGTTGTCGAGATCGACCTGCCCGCGGGTACGCCCCTTGAGCGCACAGCGCAGGTGGCCGACTCGATGCGGCGTAAGTTGCAACAGGACGAACGCGTCCAGTCGGTCACGGCCTTTGTCGGCTGCTCCGCGCCACGCTTCCAGTCGTCTTACGCGCCACGCATGGCGGGGAAAAACAACGCCCAACTGATCGTCAACACCCGTTCGGTGGAGGCCACGGAGGAGATCCTCGATGCCTACACGGACTCGATGGCTTACGCCTTCCCGGACGCGTATGTGAAGTACAAGCAGCTGGATTATAACAACGTCCCCACGTTTGAATTCCGCTTCATTGGCAACGACTTCACGGCGGCCAAGGCGGCGGCCGAACAGCTGGCCGCCCGTATGCGGTCGATGCCGGGGTTGGTGAACGTGCACTTGGACTCGGAGCAGCCGCAGCCCATCGTCGACATCCGTCTCGACCCCGTCACCGCCTCGCAGCTCGGCGTCACGAAGGCCATCGCGGCGGCCAATCTAAGCCCGGCCACGGACGCGGTGACGATCGCTGACGTCTGGGAGGGCGACCGCCAGATCCCCATAGTGATGAAGAACGACACGCGCGAGGGGCGTCAATCGGTGCAATCCTTAGGCGACCTCTACCTCTCCACCATGGGCGGCCAGTCGGTGCCCCTCAGGCAGATCGCCAGCGTGGAGCCGGGCTGGAGCGAGTCGAAGATCATCCGCCGCAACGGTGTGCACACCGTGACGGTCACGGCCGACCTGAAGCGCGGCGTGATGTCCAGCCAGGTCATGGGCGAAATCAAGCGGGTGGCTGCGGAAGAGATCGTCAGCAAGCTGCCCCCCGACGTGCGCTTCGAGGTCGGCGGCGAGGAGGAAAACAACAACGAGATCCTACCGCCCATCGCCACCGGAATCGGCATTTCGCTCGTCATCATCTTCTTTTTCATCCTCTTTTCGTTCAAGAAATTCGGCATCACCATCGTCTCCATGGTCTCCACCACGCTCTGCCTCTTCGGCGCCATGTTGGGGTTGTGGATCTCCGGCGTGCCGGTGGGGGTAACGTCCATGTTCGGCTTCATCTCGCTCTTAGGCATGATCATGAAAAACGTCATCCTCATGTATCAGCACGCCGAAGACGAGCGCCACCTGGCCCACCGATCGGCGCGCGATGCGGCTTACGACGCCGGCGCCCGACGCATGACGCCCATCTTCCTGACCACCGCCACGACGGCCGTGGGTGTGATCCCCATGATCATCGAGGGCAGCTCGTTTTGGAGCCCCGTGGGCGTCTCCATCTTCGCTGGTGGCATCGGTGCGCTGATCGCCGTGGTCACCGTCCTGCCCGTGCTTTACTGGAAACTCTACGGCAAAGAGGATCAGAAAAGGCAGACGCGCGGGGCGGTCGCTCCTCCAGAAACGCACACGGCGTAAACGTCTCAACGTAAGCCATCCTTTGCCGAGTCTCGGATCGGAATCATCTCGAAGTGCAGAGTGCCTCCCGAGCCTCGGAAATGGGCCCAACCTTCGGGAGAGGTCATTTCCCGACCGAGGAAATGAGCCCAACCTTCGGGAGAGGTCATTTCCCGACCGAGGAAATGGGCCCAACCTTCGG
>CAUPYF010000146.1:0-4016 GCA_963515435.1 uncultured Tannerella sp.
AATGACAGTGTAGGTCGGCGTTTTTCAAGTCCGAAAAGCCCAAATGACAGTGTAGTTTTGCGTTTTTCGGGTCCGAAAAGCCCAAATGACAGTGTAGTTTTGCGTTTTTCAGGTCCGAAAAGCCCAAATGACAGTGTAGTTTTGCGTTTTTCAAGTCCGAAAGGCCCAAATGACAGTGTAGATCGGCGTTTTTCAGAGTTGAAAAGCCAAATCTACAGTGTAGGTCGGCGCTTTAACTGGTTTCACAAATAACTCGGACTCCCCGGATTGGCCCTTCCAGAGACGCTCTGAGGCGCCTCCCATTTTTCGTAATCCATTTTTGCTTGGGTATCAAGGATTGGCCGTTGCCCATTAAACCTCGCCCCCCTGCTACCTTTGTCCGCACTTATCTGATCAAACAAAGAAATGAAGGCACATTACTATTACACAACGATTGCGGCGCTCCTCACGTTGCTCATCGGGCAGACCGTCCGGGCGCAAACGGACAACTGGCAGCGCCTGGTGGACGAAAAACGTTTTGCTGAGGTGCTTGCCTTGGCCGATGCGCAGCCCGATGCGCTCGATTATGCCGCACTTTATGCCGCGGGGCAGGCCGCGGAGGGGCTGCTCAAGTATCGCGACGCATACCATTATTATATGCGTTGCCCAGCCACCGACTCCGTGCGCACGGAGCTGCTCGTGGCGCTGGCACGCACCGCCGGCGTCATCGGGCGGACGGACGAGGCGGAGCGCTGCCTGCTACAGCTGCGCGAGCGCGACACGGCAAACTTTTACGCCAACCATCAGCTGGCCCGGCTCTACGAGCGACAGGGCGACACCAAGCGGGCGATGGCCTATTATCAAGCATTGCTGGCGCGCGATCCGAAGAACCCGGTGCTGATGCGCAGCGTGGCCGATTGTGCTTGGCGGATGGGGAAGAAGGGCGTGGCGATGGTGACTTACATGGAGGCTTTCGAGGCCGAGCCGGAGAATGCGCTGGCCGCAGCGGCACTGGCCAACCTGCTGCTGTCGATGCAGATCCCCGAGTCCGCCCTCGACGTCTGCGACACGGCCCTACGCCATCACCCTCGCCACCGTGCGCTCAGGCAAAACCGCGGCTTAGCGCTCTTCAGCATGAACGAATACGGGGCGGCGGACACGATCTATGCCGCGCTACTGGCCGAGGGTGACTCGTCGCAGTTGACGCTCAAATACGGCGGCTGCGCGCGCTATTACACAGGCCATTTCATGGACGCCATCCCACTCTTAGAGGCGGCGTTTGCTCAGGACACATCCGCCATCGACGTCTGCCTGCTGCTCGGCTCCGCCCTCGGCCGCACCTACGATCGCCGCCGCGCCTTCGCCCTCTTCGACCGTGCCGAGCGACTCATGCAGCCTGCCCCCGCGCTGGCCGATATGCTCGTCCGCTTTCGCGCCGAGACCTTCGACCGTGACGGGCAACGCGAGAAGGCCGATGCGCTCTATTACCGCCTCTGGACCGAGCGCCGCCGCTTCGATCTGTTAGGCCGCATCTGGGAGCATTATAACGACACCGAACGCGCCGAGAAGGACGAGGCCTATGCGCGCCGCAACCGCTTCATCACCATCCTCTTTGCCACCGAATACTTAGCGCGCTCCAAACGCGACGCCAAGCTGATGAGCTTCCTTAATACACAGCTGAACAAATACCTCACCGACATGTTCTTCCGCCAAACCAAACAGCTGCCCACCCTCGCCCCCGATGGCAAGGCCGGCGTCTGCACCGAGGAGCAAATCACCAACCTCATGTCGCGTCTGCAAGGCGTGAAGCGGTGATAACGTGTTTTTCGTTTTTTACTTTTCGTTTTTCCATTTACATAATGACCCCCGAACTCTTCGACTTCCTGCGCGAGCTGCGCGCCAACAACAACCGCGAGTGGTTTCAAGCCAACAAGAAGCGCTACGACGCCCTACGTGCCAACTTTATCCACGACGTCGGTCGCCTCATCGACCGCATCGCCACCTTCGACCCCGAGATTGCCGGGTTGGACGCCCGCAGCTGCATCTATCGCATCTACCGCGACCTCCGCTTCTCGCCCGACAAGACGCCCTACAAAACCTATTTCAGCGCTTACATGACCGGCTTCGGCGGACGCACCAGCCCCTACGGCGGCTATTACATCCACCTCGAACCCGATACGCCACAGCTCGCGGGTGGCGTCTGGTGCCCCACCTCGCCCATGCTCAAGCAGCTCCGCCGCGACATCTGCGACAACATGGACGAGCTGACCGACATCCTCGACGCCCCTGCCTTCCGCCACACCTTCGGCACCTTCACCGGCGAACAACTCACGCGCATGCCGCAGGGTTTCCCCGCCGACACGCCCCACGGCGAACTGCTGCGCTTCAAGAGTTACGTCGTGACAAGCATTAAGTCGGAATCATATTTCACCTCCCCCGATTGGCTCGACCGCGCCACGGAAGACTTCCGCCTCCTGTATCCCCTCAACCGTTTCTTGAACTACACCATCGGCGAGTTCTTCGGCAAAGAACCATGAGGCGCCTCATCGTTCCCCTCTACCGCCGCCTCTGCTGCCGCCGGGGCTACGGCGTCCATTCACCCTTCGTCTTCGACCTGATTACGAACGTCCTCGAGGAGTCGCGCGACTATTACGCCTACGCCCGCCTACACGCCGCCCATGCCCTCGCCGCACCGCACGACCGACTGCCGCAACGCGAGTGTCGATGGCTCTTCCGCTTAGCCAACCGCTTCCACCCGCAGCGCATCATCACCGTCGGTACAGGCGGCGGCCTAATCCCCCTCAGCCTGACCACCTACGCATCGGGTGGCCTGCACTCCATCGCGTTGGAGGAACGTCCGGCCACCGCCGACGCCGTCCGCACGCTCCTCCACGACCGCGCCACGTCGCCCATCGAGTTCCGCCTCGGCACTTACGAGGCCGAGCTTCCCAAAGCCCTCGCCGAGTACGGCCACCCAGACTGCCTCGTCCTTGACGCCCCCCCCGACCGCCTCGCGCCGCTCTTCCACCTCTGCATCGACCACCTATCGGACAAGACCGTGCTGCTTATCCGCGGTATTCACGCCACACCGCTCGCCCGTAGCACTTGGCAGACCATCTGCGCCCACTCCCCGATCACGGTCTGCATCGACGCCTACACCTGGGGCATCATCTTCTTCCGTCCCGGCCTTCCACAGCAGGTCTTCAAAAGCATCATCGTCTGAAAGCACCGCTCTTGTGTGGAAAATGACTTGTGATATATTTGCGGCGCTTTACGGGTGGCAATCCCCAAAAGGAGAGATGGCAGAGTGGTCGATTGCGGCGGTCTTGAAAACCGTTGAACTGAGAGGTTCCCGGGGTTCGAATCCCTGTCTCTCCGCTGGAGGTGCTCTGAGAAAGGCATTCAGAGACTCTTTGAAAAAAACGTAAGTGCCATAACTTGAATGAGTTATGGCGCTTTTCTTTTGTGCCTACCTATCATTTCAGAGCACGTATTGAAGCGGCCGAAACGCTCAAAATACTCCCCAACAGCTACAATTTGGCTACAACTTTTTCGGCCAAATGAAAATTGTAGCCAAGAGTCCGTAGAGAGCACGTAGGGAGCACTCATATACAGCTGTTATTCAGTCATCTATGTAGAACTTTGCAAGCGTGATCGAAGAGAAGAAGTTTGCGCCAAAACACTGTATCCGGCTACAATCGGCAGAGGTCTTGGCTACACTTCTTTTCGGAGATCATGGCTACAGCCAAAAACAGTCATGTGTATGAAAACCATATTCAGAACCGCTTTCTATCTCAGAAGCAACTACGTGAACAAAGACGGGAAGGTGCCCGTCATGCTGAGGATCTATCTCAACAACGAGCGACTCTCGCTTGGCTCTACCGGTATTGCCATCCTGCGCTCTCAATGGGACAGCAAGAAGGAGCGTGTGAAAGGCAGAAGCACGGAAGTGCTCAGCCTCAATCTCGAATTGGATAACATCCAAAACGGATTGCTAAACATCTTTCGGAGGATGGAGTTCAACGAAAGTCTATCCT
>CAUPYF010000147.1:0-4008 GCA_963515435.1 uncultured Tannerella sp.
AGAATGTCTGCCGACGCCCTCATGGGGTATGATAGCCCCGGCAGAATGTCTGCCGGCACCCTCATGGGGTATGATAGCCTCGGCAGAATGTCTGCCGACGCACTCATGGGGTATGATAGCCTCGGCAGAATGTCTGCCGACGTACTCATGGGGTATGATAGCCCCGGCAGAATGTCTGCCGGGGCATCGCACATCGGGTTCACGTGATTATTTGATGGTTCCTAAAATGATTCGGGGGTCGCCTTTGGGAGTAACCGGCACCTCCTTGGCCAGCCCGCCCAGCGCTTGTTCTATGAGGTCGTCTAAAGAGAAGAGTTGTTGCTGCCGTGCGTACTGCTCTCGATCGATCTCAAGGATCCGATTGATCACGTCTACGTTGCCACCACGCACCTGCTTGGTGGCCTGCTTCAAGATCTGTTTAGCCGCAGCGGAAAGGTTAGGCATGTCGTATAGCTTGTCTATGATTTCCCGCGCTTTGGTCAGGGCGTCGCCCACCCGCGTTGAGGACTTGTCGTAGACGTGATTCTTGTATGCCTGAAGCGCCTCCTTCTCCAGCGCCTTCCACATTTTCTCGCTGTTCATGGGCGGGTCAATGGCGCAGGCAGCCTCGTCCGCTCGCAGTTCCTCGAGGACATCTATCGGCGAGACCACCTTGAACCGGCTTCTCGTCTTACTCTGCGGATCGAAGTAGACGATCATGGCGTTGGCGGGCTGCGTTCCGACTAAGAAGTAAGCCGTGCCCTTGTCGTCGGTGGTTTGCACCATCAGCCAGTCACCGGGTGCGTTGGCTTCTTCTATCCGGCGATAGCGCGGGCGGTGCGCCTTGACGTAGGCACGCAGCTCCTTGACGTATTTCAAGTAGGGGGCATCGCCCACCTCATCCTCAATCTGGTCGGAGGTGGGGAGAAGTGCGTAGTGCACCACATCCTCGGCGTTGGAGAAGATCTTGCTGTCCTCACCGAAGAGGGTGTGGAAGGATTGCAGCTTGACGTGCGCCTTCTGCACCAACTTGATCCTCTCGTCGCCCTCATCGCTGGGCATGAAGTTGTAGACATAAATGTGGGGCGCTGCCGATCCGATACGGTTCACGCGGCCGATGCGCTGCATGAGGCGGGTGGCGTTCCAAGGCGTGTCGTAGTTGAGGATCACGTGGGCGCGATGCAGGTTGACGCCCTCGGCCAGGGTGTCGGTGGTGATGAGCACGTCGTAGTCGTTCAGCTGTTCCGCGGCGGGGCAGTTGGCGTCGAAGTTTCGGCGGATCACGACGCGCTCCTCCTCGCGGTTTTGCGAGCGGATGACAAGTGGACGGTGGCCGGCTTCCTTCACCACACGCCCGAGCTCCACGGCGGTGGGGATGGCCTCGGTGAAGATGACGAGCAGGCCGGTGGTGTTCTTCTCTGGGTCAAACAGCGCGGGCAGTTGCCGCTTGAAGGACTCGAGCTTCGGGTCCTTCTTGATCCACTTCGGGTCCCAACGCGCGCAGAGGTCGCTGAGGATGCGCTCGTCACGTTGCAGCAACTCGATGTACTCCGGTTGGAAATCTTCACGGCGGTATTCGGCATTCTTCCCGCCTTCGTTCCGCCCCTGCTTGTTGAGCTCGTTGATCTTTCGGCGCAGTGACGTCACAGCCTGTTTGAGGGTAGGATGAGCGCGCAGCTCGCCATTGATATCGATCTCTGGGCAGACGAAGAGGGTGTTGTTGCCCCACATACGGATCATGTTCTGCGTGTTTTGCCACAGGTTATGGAGCGACTCGCGGAAGGCACCAGCGGAGCTTTCGAGCCGCTTAACGAGGCTCTGCTGCATGAGCCAGGCCAGCTGTCCGGCCACATCGCCCGCCGTGCGACTGCCGCGGCCTTTGTGCTTCTCCGCGTTGGCGGGATCGGCGAAGTATTCAATGGCGCGATAGCGAGCATAGGTCAGTCCGTCCTTATCCTCTTCTCCGGGGGCGATGAGGCGCATCGTGTCGTTGAAAAGGCTGACCTGCGCGCTGTCCATGACGTATTTCAAAGCCGTCGGCCCCTCGATCCGGGGGAAGACGAGCCCTTGCGCCTCCATATCTTCTCCGTAATTCATCTCCACGTCGGTGCGGGTGCGACGCACCATGATGTCCACCAGCACTTTGGAGCGGATTTCTTCGGAGAGTCGCTTGAGCCGTTCGGTGCGTTGATCCTCGAGCATCGGACTGTTTTTGTCGATCAGCTCTTGGTATTCCGCATAGACCTCCTTGAAGAAGGCGTCTAAGTCGCCGCCCGGTACCTTCGTGAGTGTGCTGCTCTTGGGCGTACGCTCAAAGAGGTAGATCTGATTCTTCAAATCCTGGGGACGGTTGTTCTGCGGAGTGGCAGAGAGTAGCCCGACGTAGGGCGTGGGGGCGATGGATCCGATCAGGCCGTTGAGCGCCCGGTACATTTCGGTGTCGGAGTTACGGAAGCGGTGGCTCTCGTCGATGAGGATCAGGCCGTAGGTCTTGCTTTGATCGAGCGTGCCGTCAAGCGTGCCGTCGTCGAGCGTTTCCTCGTCGCCTTCGTCGTTCACCTCCTCCGTGAACTTGTCGAGTCGGCCCAAGGAGATGTAGTCGATGCGGTTGTTCAACTCAGGGGCGGCGGCGCAGATGTCGCCGATCGTGTCTCGCCACGGCTGTAGCACGGCCGGCGGCGTGATGATCAGCACACGGCCGCCGCGCCCATCCTTCTGCGGCTCGGTTAGGAAGTGCCGCACGATCAGGGCGCCCACAACCGTCTTACCGAGTCCGACGACGTCGGCCAGCAGAAAGCCGCCGTGCCGCTGCATATACTCGTAGCACTGCTTGACGGCGTCAATCTGATAATCGAACGCGCTGTACGTCGTGGGCAGATAGTCCTTGATCTGGCTGCTGAGTTTCGTGTCGAGGAAGGTGGCAAACTGGGTTTGCAGCAGCTTGATGTATAGTTCGTAGGGCGTAAAGGGTGCGGTGGCCGCCACCTCTTCCTCTTTCTGCCGCTGCTTCCGCTCCCGGTTCACCTCCCGGCCGATGGGGGAGGGCTTCACGATCTCGTTCACAAACTCGTTCGTCCACGGGGTCGACTGCTCCCACTTCTCATCGAACCAAATCCGATGACCTTTCGAGGGCGAACCCTCTTTAGGCTCGGCTGTGATGATCATGCCATTCGTCTCCAAATAGTTCAGCTCCGCATTTTGAGTGAGCCCATTCCGGGTAAAGTTGGAGCTGCCGATGATGCCGAACGAACTCTTGTTCCCCATAAAGATGTAGCACTTAGAATGCAGAAAGACGTCTTCTCCGTTCTTGTCTTCGGTGTATTTATTCACCTCTATCCGCCCCGTGCCAACCTCGACCTCTTGGCCGTCGTCGTCCGTCTCCGTGTGCTTACAGTGTGTCAGCAGCAGATCTACGGCCGACTTGTATTCCTTTTTGATATATAGCCCGAGGAGGTCTGTTTTGATGTAGTCGTCCGGGAACTTCTGCTTCGGATCCTTCAGGTGGGAGGCGTAGACATTGGGGTCTTTACCGATCAGGATTTGCAGCCGTGTGCCTTCGCGCTCCAAGAAGGCGCGCAGCTCGTCAGCCACGAGTGCCATGCCCGGCACATCCCAGTATCCGGTTGCGATACGGATATGGTCGATGCCTTCCTTGCCGATGCATTGCTTCAAATAGGTCTGCATCGAAAGGGCATCAGTAGAGTTATCGATAAGCGTATTGTTCATCTCTGTCTCTTGACGGTTGTTATCGGACCACAAAGAAAGTAGAGATAATGCTTAAAAAGGGGTGTTTTATTGCAGCCATTTTCCCCCACCCCTCGGTTGAAGGTGTTGCCCCGAGGAGATTCCTGAAGTGACCCTCGGAGCATTCACCTCCCCCCTTACCGCTTCCGCGGTCTCCGCAGGCGACGGACAAGGAACCAGAGGCCGGTGAGGGACACCATCGTGCCCCCAAGCATGGATCCGAACATGAACACGTGCCACAGCACAGGGCGATCGAGGATCCACTTGACGGAGAAGCTATGCAGC
>CAUPYF010000148.1:0-3966 GCA_963515435.1 uncultured Tannerella sp.
CGATATTGGGAATAGAATCTTCGTGCGACGACACGTCGTGCGCTGTGATACGCGATGGCGTGCTGCTGTCGAACGTCATCGCCAGCCAGGCCGTACATGAGGCCTACGGCGGCGTGGTGCCAGAGCTAGCTTCGCGTGCACATCAGCAAAACATCGTCCCCGTGGTCTCCGAGGCCATCCGCCGGGCCGGCATTCGCAGCACGGAGCTGACGGCCATAGCCTTCACGCGCGGGCCGGGACTCTTAGGCTCACTCCTGGTGGGCACGTCCTTTGCCAAGGGGCTGGCCCTCTCGCTCCGCATCCCCATGATCGAGGTCAACCACTTGCAGGCGCACGTGTTGGCGCACTTCATTAAGCAGTCGCCCGATGACGACGCGCACCCGTCGTTCCCTTTCATCTGCCTGCTCGTTTCGGGCGGCAATTCGCAGATCATCCGTGTCGAAGCCTACGACCGCATGGAGGTGATCGGGCAGACAATCGACGACGCGGCCGGCGAGGCCTTCGACAAGTGCGCCAAAGTGATGGGGTTAGGTTACCCCGGCGGACCCATAGTCAATCGACTGGCGAACGTGGGCAATCCGCGTGCGTTCACCTTCAGCAAGCCGCATGTCCCCGGCTACGACTACAGTTTCAGCGGCCTCAAGACGTCCTTTCTCTATACCCTCCGCGACGCCATCCGGGATGACCCCGACTTCGTGGAGAAGCACAAGGCCGACCTCTGCGCATCGCTGCAGGCCACAGTGATCGATATTCTAATGGATAAGCTGCGCCGCGCCGTCGGCGACAGCGGCATCCGCGAGGTTGCCGTGGCTGGAGGCGTCTCGGCCAACTCGGGCCTGCGCGACGCCTTCCGCGACCATGCGCAGCGATTAGGGTGGAACATTTACCTGCCGCCGAACGCCTTCACTACGGACAACGCGGCGATGGTGGCCATGACGGGCTATTTCAAGTATGCCGACGGACTTTTCTGCCCGATGGACGCGGCGCCCTATGCACGCGTCACGTCGACGATCTGCTAATCGTAGCCGACCGGGGGCGTCCTCTTTTCCTTTTCAGCTTCTTCGTTTTCCACTTTTTCTTATTCATACACTAAACACGACAGGTGATCCGGGGTGAAGAGCGTGTTGGCGATGCTGAGGATCTCGTCGGTCGTTACTTCCTCGATGCGGCGGGCCGTCTCGGCTGGCGTATCGCAATGGCCGAAGCGGAGGAACGACTTGCCGAGCGAGAGGAAAAGTCCCTCGCGGTTATCGCCCGCCACCTGTAGTTGCCCGACGGCCTGCTTCTTTGCCGCCGCGAGCTGCGTGGGCGACAGCCGATGGTCGCGGAGGCGAGCCAGTTCGTCGTGAACGAGGTCGAGGGCCTGCTCACGGTTTCGCCGGTCGGTGCCGAAATAAATGGTGCAGAGGCCGGCGTCGGTGTAGCACGTGAGGTTCGACTCCACGCCGTAGACTAATCCGCGACGTTCGCGCAGGGCCACGTTCAGCCGACTGTTCATGCCCGGCCCGCCGAGGATGTTGTTCAGCAGATAGAGTGGCGCGTGGCGCGGGTCGAAGAGGTCGCAGGCACGGGAACCGAGGATGACGTGTGACTGGTGTGTGCGTTTGCGACTGATGGCCTCGCGGGGCATGGCTTCCGTTGGCGGCATTCGGCGATGCGGACTGCCGACGGTGGGCAGGTCAACGAAGTGCCGGCCTACGGTGCGCACGATCTGTCGGAAATCGGTTGCACCCATCGAAAAGAAGACCATGTTCGGCGCCGTGTAATAGCGCTCCATGAACGACCGTCCGCGGAGGGTGTCGAAGCGGCGCAGCGAGCGTTTGTCGCCGAGGATAGGGCGGCCGAGCGGATGGCAGTCGAAGAGCATAGATTCGTATTCGTCGAAGATCAGCTCGGCGGGCGCATCCTCGTAGGATCGGATCTCATCGAGGATCACTTCGCGCTCCTTCTCTATCTCAGCGGCGGGGAAACGGGCGTGCGTGACTAAATCGGCCAGTAGCTCGACGGCCCGCGCAAAGTGAGGTGCGGGAAAAACGGAATAAAGGAAGGTCTCCTCCTTCGTCGTGTAGGCATCCAAGTCACCGCCGACAGCCTCCATCCGGTTGAGGATGTGCCATGCGCGGCGTCGGCGAGTGCCCTTGAAAAGCATGTGCTCCACGAAGTGGGCCAGTCCGCTTTCGTCGGGCGCCTCGTCGCGTGTGCCGGCGTCGACGGCGAGGCCGCAATAAGCCACGGGGGAATCCGTGGGCAAGTGAACGAGCCGAAGCCCGTTGGGCAGGGTATGTGTGAGGGTTATTGGTTCCGTCATCGGTCGTCGTTTTTATGAGGCAAAAGTAGGCGGGGAAGGGAGCTTCATTTCACACCGTACTAACCCTTGTGCCCAAGCCCTCCTAACCTGGGCGCCTGTAGAGGCAAATAATCATTCCCCCCAACAATACCCAGCCCCTGATTAATCATTGACAATTAGCGGAAGCCAGTGCCCTCAGAAGATTTAACATCCGCCCCATGCAACGCTCCCGCCCCCTTCCCCATCAAGCCATGCAGTAAAACAATAAACAACACGTAGATGAAAACGACGAACTTCCTTGTGAGGATTGTTTGCACGGCAACGTGCCTGGCGGCGGCTGTGTCGTGCAACAAAGATGACAATGGCTACTCGTTAGGGCGCGTCTGGCGATCGGTTGCGACAGTCGATCCGTTAGGCAAGGGCGGCACCTACTCCTTGACCCTCGACGACGGCACGCGCCTTTGGCCCGCAGGCACGGAGATCCCCTTCTATCGCCCCACCACGCGCCACCGCGCCCTGGCGTACTATACGATCCTTTCCGACACCTTCCAAGGCTTCGACCACGCCATCCTCGTGCGCGGCATCCGCGACATCCTCACCAAGCCCTTCGTGGAATCCGACTTGTTAGGGAAAGAGCAGTCGGACGACTTCGGGTCAGACCCTGTCAGCATCATCGACATGTGGTACGGCGACGGCTACATCAACGTGCATTTCGGGACGAACCACGGCGGAACGAAACGCCACTTGGTGAACCTCGTGCAGGTCTCGCAGTCGGGCATCCCGCCCCACGTGTTCGAGTTCCGCCACAATGCTTACGGCGACCCCCCGCGCTACGGCCGGCGCAGCTTCGTGGCCTTCGACATGGCGAAATTGAAGTTCGCCCCCGAGTCAGACTCCACCGTAACGGTCCGGGTGAAGACGTTCAAAGAGGGAGTGAAGACATTCAAGATCAATTGCCGACGCTTTGAGAAACCGACGCCTTACAGGGAGCAGGCACTCGCCAGTGAGGAAATCGTCGATGTGGAATAGCGGGCGGTGAATAGGGAACAGGCCTTATCAATCAGAATCAACTAAAACAAACAACTATGCTGACAATCGTGTGTTTACCTTGACTATAAGGTAGTGTTCCTGTATGAGGGTGTGTCCGTGAGGATGCACCCTCATCGCTTTTTATAGTCGAAAGAAAAGGGTCTACGATTTCTTTCGCTTACCCAGGGGCAGCCTGGAGGGTCGCACCCGGTATTCCTCCAATTTTCGTGGGGCGCGCAGACGTTTTCTTGGGGTCGATTCATGGGGTTGGTTTTTCGTATGGGATTAGGTGGCGACTTTGGATCCGAACTGCCGCAGAGAGACCGCTCCGTGTGCAAGGTGTTTTGTGGCACAAAAACACACCTTGCCCGGGCCTTGGGATGGACCCCAGTCCGTACCCTGAATACTTGTAATCAACACATGCAAGTGTTCGGATGGATACGGAACGCTAAACGTGCATGTGTTCAGAGCTTTCGCCCACTTCGACGCTATCCTTGTAGCCGTCGAGATGCTCCCGAAGCACGCGCTCGACATAGCCCGAGATACTGGCGCCTTGCAGGCCAATCCTGCGGACAACGAAGTCCAGCCTTTGCTGGATCTCGTCAGAGACGTAGACCGCCTTGCGGTGACTGATGCGCACGGGTTGGAGG
>CAUPYF010000149.1:0-3926 GCA_963515435.1 uncultured Tannerella sp.
CCGAGGCGAACACCCCGCCGACACGAGGCGCGGACACCCCGCCGGCGCCTACCCCCGCCCCGCAGAAGGCCCCCTCGCCTTATCGCGCTGCGGAGGAAGCCCTGCTGCGCTACGTGGTGCTCCACGGCGAGGCGGCGCTCTATGATTACACCGATGAGGAAACGGGCGAACGCGTCGTCATCCGCACCGCGGAGTACATCCTCGACGAGCTCCAGCGCGACGGCCTTTCGCTCACCGTCCCCCTCTTTCAGGCCATCTTAGACGAGGCCGTGACGCACCTGGACGAGCCCGGGTTTCGCGCCGATGGCTACTTCCTGTCACACCCGGACGCCGCAGTCTCGCGCGTGGCCATGCGCCTGGCTGACGACCTCTATCGCACACCGGGGGCGGACCCGGGCGCTGACGAGCGCCTGACGGACGACGAGCGCCAGGCCTTGCTCCGCAAGCGCATGAAGGAGTTGGGGAAGGCCGTCGTGCATGACCTCTTCGCGCTCAAGGGAGCCTACCTCCTGCGCCAAATAGCGGACGTGAACCGGCGCATCAAAGCGTTGCAAAACGAGGGGCGCATCGATGAGGCCATCGAGCTGATGAAGGAGCAAAAGCAACTGAACGAGATCAAGGTGGCGCTCAGCCGAGAGTTGGGTGAAAGAATCATACTAAAGATGTAGTGTGCGTGCACTTCCCCCGGGGAAAAAGGGCTCATCACCTCCGCGTTTCCGCATTGAGTTTTTACAAAGTGCATGCAGTACCCCCGCGTTTCCGCATTGTAAATCCACAGCGCACATGCCGTACGGCCTGAAGAGCCGGCGGACGGCGGCCCAAGGCCACGCCCCGGGGTGCGGCGAGGCGGGAATCATCCGCCGGAGGCGCCTCGGCTACGCCCCGAGTCTGCCCCCCAAAAACGCGCCCCCTTTCTGATCGATATAAATCACCGGCAAAAACACGGACGCCCCCCACCGTCCCACCCCGCTGACATGCCCATTCTCAAAGAGAAATCGCCAGTAGGGCCTATGGAAAAGTTTTTACTTTTGCGACCTGAATTATACAAAAGGAAGAAAGACAGTAAGATAATGGATAAGATAAGCTATGCCCTGGGGCTGAGTATCGGAAATAATTTCCGGGCGTCAGGCATCAAGGGGCTGGAGATCGATGATTTTATCAAAGGAATAAACGACGTATTTAATGAAGCCCAGCCGGCCATCGCCTTCAGCGAGGCACAACGGTTGCTTCAGGAGTATTTCAAAAACCTACAAGCCGAAAAGTTCGAGATGAATAAGCAAGTCGGCGAAGAATTCTTACGGATAAATAAGGAAAAGCGGGGCGTCGTGACGCTCCCCAGCGGCCTTCAATACGAAGTGCTGAAGACGGGCGACGGCCCGAAGCCCAAACTGACGGACAAGGTGCGCTGCCATTACCACGGCACGTTCATTGATGGGCGCGTCTTTGACAGCTCCGTCAATCGCGGCGAGTCCGCCGTGTTCGGCGTTTCGCAGGTCATCGCCGGCTGGACTGAAGCCCTGCAGCTGATGAACGTCGGCTCCAAGTGGCGCCTCACGATCCCCTCCGGGCTGGCCTATGGCGCGCAGGGCGCAGGTGAAGCCATCGAGCCAAACATGACGCTGATCTTCGACGTAGAACTGCTCGGCATCGAGTAAGAGAAAACAGAGAGATATCTCGAAATCTAAATAACATAACAACCTAAGGAAATGAAAAAGATTAATGTATGGATGATGGCGGCTGCAGCGGCTGCCTGTGTAACGATGAATTCGTGTAACCAAGGCGGCGCATCGGCCGATGCTACGCTGAGCTCGCCGATCGACAGCGTCAGCTATGCCGTCGGCATCAACGTCGGAAATAACATCAAGGCCAGTGTCGCCACCTTCCCCGGCAACGACTCGCTGAAGATCGACCTCGTACTGAAAGGCATTACCGCTGTACTCAAGGACACCGCCTCCCTGAAGATGGCACCCGCAGACGCAGATGCCTATCTCAATGCCTATTTAATGGGAATTCAGCAGGCTATGGCTGAAGGAGAACTCAAGGCCGGACAAGACTTCCTCGCCGCCAACCGCTCGAAGGAGGGCGTCATAACGACTGCCAGCGGCCTACAGTATAAGGTGCTCACCGAAGGCACAGGCGCCAAGCCGACAGCCTCCGACAGAGTGAAATGCCACTATACGGGCCGCCTGCTCGACGGCACAGTGTTCGATAGCTCCGTACAACGCGGCGAACCGGCCGAGTTTGATATCGCACAGGTGATACCGGGATGGCAGGAAGTGCTGCAGCTGATGCCCGTAGGGTCGAAGTTCCAAGTATGGATCCCCTCCAACCTCGCCTACGGTGCACAGGGCGCCGGACAGGTGATCAAGCCGAACGCAACACTCGAATTTGAAGTCGAACTGCTCGAGATTTTGAAGAAGAAATGAAGCAGATCCACAAGTTCGTTGCCCTCGCAGCCGTCTGCTTAGCAATGCTGATTGGCAGCGCGATGGCAGAGGCCGCAGTCAAGCCGACCCGCAAGGGCGGGAAGACCGGCCCAGCACTCAAATCACCGCTCGACACAGTAAGCTACGCCCTCGGAGTGAACATCGGAAGTAGCCTCCGCGAAAACCTCAAAACCTTCCCCAACGGCCCCGCTAACATCGACATCCTCGCCGAGATCTTCGTCCGTGCACTCAAGGGCGATACGGCAGGATTGCTCATGAACAACGCCGCCGCTGAGACCTGTATTCAGAACTACGTAAACGATTTCCAACAGAAGAAATCAAACGAACGCAAGGCTGAAGGCGAGAAATTCCTCGCCGCTAACAAGACGAAGGAAGGCGTGGTGACGACCGAGAGCGGCTTGCAGTATAAGGTGCTCAAGGCGGGCGAAGGCGACGAGAAACCGACGGATGCCGACCGTGTCAAGGTGCACTACACCGGCCGCCTGCTCGATGGCAAAGTCTTCGACAGCTCCGTGGAGCGCGGCGAACCGACCGAGTTCGGCGTCACGCAGGTGATCCGCGGATGGCAGGAGGTGCTCAAACTCATGTGCAAAGGCGAGAAGGTACAGGTGTGGATCCCCTCCGAATTAGCCTACGGCACGGGGGGCGCCGGTGAAATGATCGGCCCTAACACTACGCTGGAGTTCGAGATCGAATTGCTCGACATCATCAAGCCCAAGCCTGAGGTAGAGATGGAGAAGGCCGCCGAAGAAGCGGCTGAAGCCGTTGAAAAGACACTCGACAAAGCAGAGGAAAAAGCGGCTAAGAAGGCCGCCAAGGATGCCGAAAAGGCCGCCAAGAAAGCAGCCAAAGAGGCTGAGAAAGCTGCCAAGAAAGCAAGCACACAGAAAGGATAAATGCGACCTCGCATTCCACTCATGCGATTTTGAGGTGGAGCGAGACAATAACTGGAAGCCGGTGTGTCGGCGGGTACAACGTCAATCTTAGACGCCCCCCCGACACACCGCTTTTTTATACCCATATAATATCCCCCATTATCTCCTCGTTTAATCTCCGATAAAACGCTGTTTATACCCTACGTACCCCCCCCTATGAAAAGAAACAAGATTCTCTGGGCCGACGACGAGATAGACCTCCTCAAGCCCCACCTCCTCTTCCTCGAAGAGAAAGGATACGACGTGACCCCCGTCATCAGCGGACAAGACGCCATCGATAGCTGCCGCGAACAGGTCTTCGACCTCATCTTCCTCGACGAAAACATGCCCGGCCTCACCGGCCTCGAGACCCTCGCCACCATCAAGGAGATCGACTCCGCCGTGCCCGTCATCATGGTCACCAAGAGCGAGGAGGAAAGCATCATGAACCAAGCCATCGGAAACAAGATCGCCGACTACCTCATCAAGCCCGTCAACCCCAACCAGCTCCTCCTCTCCATCAAAAAGAACCTCCACAAGAACGACATCATCACCACCGCCACCA
>CAUPYF010000150.1:0-3845 GCA_963515435.1 uncultured Tannerella sp.
GGACGGAGTGTCCGGTGTGTGGCAGGCAGCGCTCGATGATCTCTTGGGCCTGCTGCTGGTGTTCGTGGCGGGAGCTCTCCACGAGCGTGACGGCCTGGCTGAGGATGGAAGTGTCGCCGCGGAGGATGCCTTCGACAAACTCTGCGGTGGTGAATCGGCGCGGGCGTCGGGCCGCGAGGTAGGGGCTGATGGTCGGCGCGTATGATGTGCCGCTGTTCACCTTCAGCCCTTTGTATTTCTCGTCGTTCTCAGGATGGTTCATGTCGCTATTAGAGGGTAGTTAAGAGGTAGTCAGAGAGAGGGGGTAGTCAGAAGTAGTAGAGGGTAGTTAAGAGGTAGTTAGAAGTAGTCAGCGGTAGTGAGGGATGGAGAGAAATAGTGGGTTCTACGCTTTACTACCCCTAACTACCTTCTGACTACCTTATTCAGTCTTTATGCGCACGATGCGGACGGGGCCTTGCGAGTCGTTGCATACGAGGTAGAGGTCGGTGCCGGCATGGTGGCCGAAGACCTCTTTCGGTTTAATCGAAAGGGTGAGCGTCATCGACTCGCCCGGGCGGAGCTCCTTCTTCTTGTTTCCGGCGATCTTGAGCCACGGCGCGTCGCAGGTGAGGCTGTAGATGGTCAGCGGGCTGCGGCCGGAGTTCGTGAGGGTGAGCTGCTGTTTGGTGGCGCCCTTCTTGGTGGCGGTGAAGTCTATGATGGTGGCGGAGAGCGTGAGAGCTGGCCCTGCGTCCTTGTCCGTCTGCGAGAGGGTGCTGAAGTCGTCCACCACGTTTACGGCTACGGGGATCTCCCGCGTGGTCTCCTCGCCGCCTTCTGAGGTGCTTCGCGACTTCCAGACGAAGTGTCCGGCCGTGCGCCCTTTGCTGTGTATGGTTTTACCGTCGACGGTCACTTTCATGCGTTCGGCCTTGTGGGGCGCGAGTTGCGTGGGGGCGTCCACATGGATGTAGGCGGGGAGATGTGCGAAGGCGAGTGTCACCTCGCTGTCGGAGAGGTTTTCTATCCAGACTTCCTGTGAGGCGATCTCGCGCTCGCGGAGCAGGTAGAAATCGAAGCGGCGTTGCTGCACGCCGATGTGGCCTATGGAGTCAGGGAAGACGATCTTCTGTTCTTGTTGTTCGGGGATCACTTCGCCGGTGATGGTCAGCTTGTGGCGGCCGCCCTTGGCGTCGGAGTAGACGGTGACATTCTTGCGGAAGGGGCCGGGGCGGTTTGTCGGGTCGTAGGTGATGACTACGTCGCCTGTGCCTCCGGCAGGGATGGGGGTGCGTGTCCACTCTGGCTCGGCACAGCCGCAGGAGGACTGCACGTGTGAGATGTGTAGCGGCGCCGTGCCTGTGTTTTTCACGCGGAAGACATGTGTGGCGAATCCGTCTCCTTCGTTGATCTTGCCGAAGTCGAAGGTCCACTGGTCTGGTGCGAACTCGGCGGAGGGTGCCTTGGGGGCGTTGGGGTCAGGGCGGACATGGCCTTTGACCACGAGCATGGTGGCCTCTGAGGAGGCGTTGCTGAGGACGTTGATGGGGGTGCTGAAGCTGCCTGACTGTGCGGCGGCAGGGGTGTAGGTCACTTCGATGCGTGCCGTCTCTCCGGGGGCGATGGGCGCCTTGGGCCAGTGTGTGGTGATGAGGCGGTTGGCGCAGGTGACGCGGAGGAGCTCGAGGGGTGCTTCTCCGTCATTGCGTACGACGAAGGCGTGCTTCACTGGCCCGCGCTTGGCCTCGATGTGGCCGAAGTCGTGAACGGTTTGGGCTATAAACAATTTTGCCTCTTTCTGGGCAGGTAGGTTCTGCCACAGAAAGAGACATCCAATTGCTATAAGTAAACTATACGTGTGATGCTTACTGATCATCCCTGTCAGGAGTTTTGTATGACGTTACCGCGGATGGTCAGCACATAGTTGCCGTCGGCCTTGCCATTGCTGTAGACGGAGATGGTCTTGACGAACTTTCCGGGGCGCCCTGCGGGGTTGTAGGTCACTTTGATTTGGCCTGTCTTGCCTGGTGCGATGGGTTCCTTGGTCCATTCTGGCGTGGTGCAGCCGCAGGAGGCTACGACGCGCGAGATGACGAGGGGCAATTCGCCGTTGTTCATGATCGTAAAGACGTGGCTAGCGGGGCCTGCGGCCTCTTTGATGTCACCGAAGTCAAATGTCGCACTGCCTGTGGCCGTGATCGACGCACTCTTTTCCTGGGCAGAGATTGCTCCTGCCGTCATCATTAAGATGGCTGTCAATACAAATAGGATACGTTTCATTTCTATCTATGATTAAATAAGTGAATAACGGGGGCAAAAGTAGCAGAACCGCATGAAGTGAGAAGTGGAATGGAGCGTGGGGGGGATGGGTGCGGCCTTATGTAGGATGAAGAAAGAAGAGGCGAGGGGGGGGGGGGGGGAGGGGGGGCGGGGGGATTAGTAACCGCCGGGCGTGGCGGCAGCGTGGGCGTTGGGGAGGAGGGGGGGGGCGAAGATGCCGCAGATGCCACAGAGGACGACCCACACGGTCTGCACGGTGAAGACGACGAGCGCGAAGGCGGCGGCGTCGGTGCGATCGACACCGAAGGCTACGAGGGTGGAGATGACCATGAAGTGCCACACGCCGATGCCGCCTTGCACGGGTACGGCTACGCCGATGCTGCTCATGGCAAAGGCGATGATGCCTATGCGGATGCCGAGCGGGCGGGTGAAGTCGAAGGCATAGAAGGTGGTATAGAAGTAGAGGAAGTAGCCCAGCCAGATGGCGAGGGTCTGGAGGGTGAAGCGGCCTTTATGCTCGATGCGCCAGAGGCTGCGGACGCCCTCCCAGACGTTGAGGAGCATCTCGGTGAGTTTGCGCACGAGAGGCAGGTGCTTCATGCGGACGAAGACGAGCCAGCCGGCGGCGAGGGCGAGAACGAGGGCGATGTAAGTCCAGGGCGAGCGCACAAGGGCGTAGAGGGTGGCGATGAGCGTAGGAGGGTTCTCGGCGAAGAAGTGGCGGAAGAAACTGATGTTGAAGAGGCCGAGGCCGAGGGTGAGGAGGCCGACCATGAAGGTGTCCATGATGCGATCGACGAAGAGTGTGCCCAGGAGCTTGGTGAAGGGCACACGCTCATACTTGGCCGTCACGCCGCAGCGCCAGATCTCGCCCACGCGCGGCAGGGCCATATTGACGGCGTAGTTGCCAAGGACGGCGAAGACGACGTTTCGGCGCCGTACGCGTCGGCCTAAGGAGTCGATGAGGAGGCCCCAGCGAAAGCCGCGGGTGACGTTGGCTGCCAGGCCGAAGAGGAGAGAGAAGAGGAGGATGTCGTATCGCACGCCGCCGCGGATGACTTGCATCATGGCGCCGAAGTCCTGCTCGCGATAGAGGTACCAGAAGAGGAGCACGCCGAGCAGGAGGGGGAGCACGATCTTAACGGTTTGATTGACGATCTTTTTTGCGTCCATGTGTTGATTTTCTTTTCGGCGGGCAAAGATGGGGGTCAATGGGTAATTGTCAATAGGGAATCGGTCGTTGTTGGGCGGGCCTGGGGGCGGTCGTTGCGCACTGGGCATCGGCGATGGGAGAAATGCGGGGTGTCGGGAGGGCTTTTCCGGCCGAAAAAGCCTGATCGGCGGGGTGCCGTTTATGCTTTGTGAAATTACAAAGCGGGAAAGTGGGGTACTGCGAGTGCTTTGTGAAACCACAAAGCGGAAAAGTGGGGGTACTGTTTATGCTTTGTGAAACCACAAAGCGGAAAAATGGGGTACTGTTTATGCTTTGTGAAACCACAAAGCGGAAAAGTGGGGTACTGTTTATGCTTTGTGAAACCACAAAGCGGTAAATTGGGGTGCTGTTTATGCTTTGTGAAACCACA
>CAUPYF010000151.1:0-3808 GCA_963515435.1 uncultured Tannerella sp.
ATCATACACCGGGCCTACAGCCCGGATCGATGGTGCCTCGCGCGGACTGTAGGGCCGCCGGACGATAGCCCGGGGCGAAACCCCGGGTTCCCGGGGGCGGTGGGGCGAATAATCATTCGCCCCTACGAGGGCGCCCATGGTGTGTTATTCGGCTTATTCCACTGTCAGCTCCCTTTTGAAGAGGGTCGTAACGGGCACTTTGAGCAGATGGGAGTTTTCGGAGAACTGCGTGGTGAGCTCAAGGCGGTAGGTGCCGGCGCTGAGGGTGGGGATGAGGAGCAGGAGGTGCCGGGGTTGGTTGATGGCGAGGTTGGCAAGGGGGATGAGCGTGAGGGCGTCGGTGGCGAGGTGGCGGAGGCGGACGCCCACGTCGGGGTGGTCGCCGACGATCTTGAGGCGGGAGCCGGTGATGTCGAGCATGTGTCCGGGCGTGAGGCGGCCGTTTACGGTGTGGGTCTTGCAGTCGGTGACGCGGTCGATGTATGGCGTGGCGTCGGCAGGTCCGAGTATGCGGACGTCGACATGATCCCGGGCGCGCCGCATGCGGTTTCCTTGGGTGAGCTGGATGAGGAGCCGGTGTCGCTGTGGGTCGAAGGGCTCGTGGGCGTAGTGGAAGGCGCCGCGGATGTGCGGTGTGGCTCGGAAC
Organism: uncultured Tannerella sp.; assembly: GCA_963515435.1. GTDB lineage: Bacteria > Bacteroidota > Bacteroidia > Bacteroidales > Tannerellaceae > Tannerella. The sequence goes on from CAUPYF010000151.1 coordinate 647, forward strand.
CAGCTGTCGGCGTTGACGGCAAAGCCGTCGCAGAGCTGGTAGCCCATCTCGTTGAGGAAGATGTGCGCGCAGTAGCGGAGGGTGTCTTCGGAGACGTCGGCACCTCCGCGCGTGACGGCGGCGTGGCAGATGTCGTCAACGGAGAGGGTGGCTTCCGTGTCGACACGCGCAAGGAGGTCGTGGGGGTCGGCCGTGAGGTGGTTGTTGTAGAGCCGGGCTGCGATTTGATGTTTGGCTTCGTTCATAGTGGGGTGGGGGTTTTGTGGTTAAATGATAAGTAGTGGTCAATTATTAATGATCAGTGATTAATGATAGGGCGGAGCCATTCTGCTGTGTCTCTCTGGGGGTAATCATTGATCATTGATAATTAATCATTGTCCCTTATACGTAGGGGATTATGCGAAGAGGAAATAGCGCGGCGTGCGGGCCTTGTAGCTGCGGTATTCGTCGCCGTAGGTGGCTTCGCAATAGCGCTCTTCGCCGAGGACGATGAGGTGGGTGTAGATCATGAACGGGATGTTCACGAGCAGCAGCCAGAGGGAGGCGGAGGCGATGCAGGCGCCGATCATGCCGACGAAGAAGGCGAAGTACATCGGGTTGCGGGAGAGGCGATAGATGCCGCCCGTGACCGTCTGGCCCTGCGGCGTCAGGCCATAAGCTAAGAAGGCGGCGATGAAGGCGATGAGCGAGAGGCCGAACACGACGGCGCCGACAGCGAGCCAGGCGCCACTCTTGAGGGGGACGAAGATGGAGAGGATGAGCAGGGCGATTTGCAGGCCGCTGCTGATGGCGGCGTTGCGTCGGTCGGTGGGGGTGTACCACGATGTGTCGACGGCGCGGCGGCCGCCCTCTCTGTGCAGAGCCATAAACACGAACTGGATCAGCACCATGCCCCAAGCGGGGATCCATGCGTTGAACCAACCCGGGCGAAGGGTGGTGAAGAAATTCAATGTGTCCATAAGAAAAGGTAGTTAGGGGGTAGTTAAAGGGTAGTTGGAAGGTAGTTAGGGAATAGAAACATGTACCCGGTGCGGCCTGAAGGGCCGGTGGATGATAGCCCAGGGGAAAAACCCTGGGGTAAATGATTCCACGTGTCCATAGGAATTAGAGGGTAGAGGGTGGAAACATGTACCCGGCTCTACCCTCTATCCTCTATTTATACAGGAACCGCTTGATGCTCTGTTTGGGTGTCTTTTCAAAGGGTTCATCGCGGAGCTCGACGGCGGAGATGGCGCAGTATTTCGGGATGCGCCGGTTGAGGTGAGTGAGATTATCGTTCATCGCGGCTTGGATGGCGGCGGCGTCGAGGCCATCCTTCGTGGCGCGGTCGCGGTCGGGGACAACGAGGGCGATGAGGCCTTCGGGGCGTTGCACGATGAGCGACTCCACGACGTAAGGCAATGTACCGAGTATGCTCTCGATCTCTTCGGGGTAAATGTTCTGCCCGTTGGAGCTAAGGATCATCGTCTTGCTGCGCCCGCGGATGAAGATGAATCCGTCGCGGTCGATTACGCCGAGGTCGCCCGTCTTGAGCCATCCGTCGGGCGTCATGGCAGCGGCCGTAGCGTCCGGGTTCTTGTAGTACCCGAGCATGACGTTCATGCTGCGCACCTGTATCTCGCCGGCGGTGTTCACAGGGTCGGGCGAGTCGATGCGCACCTCCATGCGGTCTACGGCACGCCCGACGGAGCCCGGGCGATACGTCTTCCAGTATTCATAAGAGATGAGCGGGCCGCACTCGGTCATGCCGTAGCCGACGGTGTAGCGGAAGCCGATGCGGTGCAGGAACTGCTCCACTTCCTTATTAATAGCGGCGCCACCGATGACGATTTCGGAGAAGTCGCTGCCGAAGGCTGCGCTAAGCGCCTTGCAGATGCGTCGGTCAATGAGGCGACCGATGCCGGGCAAGCGGCGCAGGAAGCGTGTAGTGGGCTTGTTGATCTGTGGGAAGATGCGCGTGCGGACTATCTTTTCGATGATCAGGGGCACGGCAATGATGAGGCGTGGGCGGACGGCGGTGAAGGTGTCGATGACGATCTTGGGGTTGGGTACGCGCGGCAGGAAGTGGATGTGACAGCCCTTGTTGATGCCGTTCATGATCTCGAAGGCCAGGCCATACATGTGTGCCATGGGGAGTATGCAGACGAAGTGGTCGCCGGCTTGGATGAAGGGCAGATGGTCTGCGGCGAAGCGGGTGTTGCTCCAGAGGCTGCGGTAGGGCAGCATGACGCCTTTGGAGTAGCCTGTGGTGCCGGAGGTGTAGTTGAGGATGGCCATCTCGTCAGGCTGCTCGATGTGTACGTGCAGGTCGTCCGGGGTGAAGCGGGGGTAACGCTCGGCAAAGGCCGTCTCGAGTCGCTCGCGCAGCTTGTCTACGCCCGGGTGACGACTGAGGGCGATGTTCCAATTCTCTAACAGGAGGGCTGCGGTGAGGCCGGGCATGGCGTCGGCCGAGAGCTTGTCCCAGCTCGCGGAGGCGGCCAGTAGGACTTTGGCCTCGGAGTGGCAGACGATGTGGTGCACATTTTCGGGGTGGAAGTCGTGGAGGATGGGCGTGGCCACGGCGCCGTAGGTGAGGATGCCGAAGAAGGCGATGACCCAACGCGAGGAGTTACGTCCGATGAGCGCCACGCGGTCGCCCTTACGCACGCCGGCATGTTCGAGCAGGAGGTGCAGGCGCGCCATCTCAGCGGCCATGTCCTTGTAGTAATAGGTTACGCCCTGGTGATCCGTGAGTGCGGGGAGGTCACTGTGAGCCTTGAGACTGTCTTCAATAAGTCCTAAGAAGCGGTCTTGGTTATTCATAAGTCTTGCTGTATTTGTCATTTACGTGTGGCAAAAGTAGACCGATTCACAGAGGGTAGGGCGGGGGAGGATTGTAAGAGCGTATACGCGTGCGCCCCCGCAGTCTACTGGCCTATAATATCCCCTCCAGCTCCTTGAAGTCCGTGATCACCATGTCGGCCTGCTCTGCGCCGGTGTAGGGCTGCCAGCCGATGTTCTTCAGCCAGACGGTGTGGCAACCAAGTGAGGCAGCGGGTAGGATGTCCTTGTCGTACGAGTCGCCGATGACGACCGCATGCGTGGCGTCGCCGATGTGCAGCGCCTCGAGGCCGAGGCGGAAGATGGCGGGGTCGGGCTTGCGGACGCCCACCACGGCCG
>CAUPYF010000152.1:0-3788 GCA_963515435.1 uncultured Tannerella sp.
AATCGACCGGCCGGATGCGTTGTACAACTCCACGTACTCCGGCAATTCCGTGCCCCTCGGATTGGCCATCACTTCATTGATAAGGATGTCGCCGGGATTGATCGGATCAGGGGTGACAGGCGGATCGGGAGGCGTCACTGGATCGTCAGGCTTCGGCGTAGGATCGGGAACAGCGGAAGTGTTCGCTTCGCCCGGTGTCCCGCCGCGTGGGTCGGAGCAGAGGTGCCACTTATCGTCCTCGCCACGCTCAATAGAACGACCGGCTTTCGCCTTCGGGTAGGTGTACGCGTGAATGACTGTGCCCGAGGAATCTTTCAGGGCAAGCGGTTTTCCCGCATCAGACAGGCTGACTGGGAACTTCCTCAGGCCCAAACCCAGCACCTTCTTTTGTAATTGCAAGTTTCCACCCTTGCGATAGAGCACGGCATACCGTCCCGCCGCAAGAGACACATTCGGCAAGTCGACCGCCGTGCCGTCATAAACGAACGTCCAACCCTTGAGCGAAATCGACCGGCCGGATGCGTTGTACAACTCCACGTACTCCGGCAATTCCGTGCCCTTCGGATTGGCCATCACCTCATTGATAAGGATGTCGGGGGAGAACGTTTCGGCGGACGCGACCGATGCACACAGGCAGCCAAGCCATAGGATGAGCAAGGGGAGCAAGCGACGGAGGCTTCCGGTATGCGACATGCCAACGCCGCTGGATCGTAAGTGGCCCCGGCACGCCGGAGCTGTTGAGTTGTGAGTGGTATAGTGTGTAGGAAATTGTTTCATGGTCTTGATGTTTGTCTTTTGAATGGAGAGAAGGAAAAAGGGAGAAAAGGCAGGAGGGGAAGGTGCGTCAAAATGGGCAGGCACAAGGGTTTCCCTTACAAGGAGGAATTGTCAATGATCAATGAACATCCTCGTAGGGAGTGACCCTTGTGGTCGCCCCATTTTGACACATCGTTCTAAACAGGATTCGACTGTCGCTCGCAGCGAACGAATCACGCACCGGCGAAGCGATACTCGGCTTGGATGTCCTCAGACAAACGGGTGAAGAGTTCCTCGATGAGGCGATCCGTCACGTCGAGGGCAGACTGGAGCATCTTGTCCGAGAAAGCCTGCAAGAGCTCGCGGGCGTGGATCGGTTGCGTCTTGTAGACGGCCAGATACTGCTCCTCCATCTCGCGCTGCCGCTGGGTCGTTTCTTCCTCCCAACGCGCATACGTTGCTTGGATCAGCGGGGCGTAGCGGTTGTAGTTCACCATGCCGAGGGTCTGCACCTTGCGGAACTTCCAGTAAGCCGAGTCGGCGTCGGAGCGGAGGCCACCCTTCGTATACGCCTCGGGGTAAGAAGTGATGCCTTGATAAAGCGGCAGGAAGACACCCAAGACGGCCATGCCCATCGCCATGTAGTCCACCCGCCCGATGGCTTGCGGCAGCTCCGGGCGCACCTGTAGGATATGCGTCTGTGTAGTGCGGAAGATGGAGACGGGGCGATACTTCTCCTTCGGGTTATTGTGCAGGTAGGGGTCGTGCTCCGTGCCTTGGTAGTGAAAACGGAAGGCACGGCGCATGTCGTCGAGTGAGAGCGGGTGATCGGCGCGGGTGAAGACGGGGAAGGTATTCTTCGTCACGTCGTTCTCGATCGAGGGGCTGAACATAGCTTGGAGCCCCCAGACGCGCGGATAGTTGTAGGTGGTGTCGAGCTTCACGTCGCGGATGTAGGCCGTGTGGAAGTCGAAGGGGCCGGCGGCGGGGTCGTAGAGACCGTGCTTCTCGGCAAACTCGATGAGGTCGGCCGAAGCCATGTAGTTGGCCTTGTCGTTCGGGTCATAGGTGCGGAAGCGGCTCTGATTGCCGGTTACGAAATACATGTCTTCGGGCATGCGGCAGGCTAACCAGCGGTGACCCGAAGCGGTCTCTAAGTACCAGATCTCGCTCTCGTCCACGAAGCCGATGCCGAAGCCTTCGGAGATGCCGTACTTCTCGATCAGGCTGCCGAGTCGGCTGACGCCTTCGCGGGCCGTGCGGACGTAGGGCAGGACAATGTTGAAGACTGAGTTTTCAGCCAAGCCATCCTTCACCAACGGGTCAGCGGCCAAAGCCTTCTCGCTGCTGAAGATGCTCTCCGTGGCACTCATGCCTACGCCGGCGGTATTGAACCCTGCGCTGCCCCAGCTGCCGCGCAGGTGGCACGGCGCGAGTGCGGTGTAGCCCAATGCCTCGCGCGGAAGCTCGCAACGGAAGCCGCTGTCTTGGGCCACGAACTCCGTCGGGCCCTCCTCGCGATCCTCGTAGATCTCAAGGTTCTTGGCGAACGACATGTTCCAGTCTTCTGACCGGGCTAAGATCATCGACCCATCACTCGTCATGCGGCTGCCCACGATCACGGTCGTACACTCTGACGGATGAGCTCCGCCTTGCTTCAATTCTCTGTTTTCCATTACGATGTTGTTTTTATGGTGTGTAATAAATAAATGATCGGAGAGCCCCGGCGGCCATTGATCGTGCCAGCCGAAGCTCCCCGTTTTGATTGCTCATGCATTGTCCTTTTTCATCATCGGCGCGCCGCTCTTCCAGGCCTGCCCCACCTTCTCGCCAATGGCATAGTAGCCGTTTTGGAAAGCATCAAAGAGGAAGGCGTTCAGCTTGATCGGATCGACGCGTCCGCGCTCATCGAGTACGTGTTCTTCGACCTGCACATTGACTATTTCGCCCACCACACGTGTCGTGCCGTCCGTCGTTTTCATGTCCACCACGCGGCACTCGATGGTCAGCGGGAACTCCACCACCACGGGCGCGTCCACCCGTTCGCTGCGCACGGCGTGCAGCCCGGTGCGCTCGAACTTGTCCGGCATCTTGTTGCCGCTGGCCATGCCGAGGAAGTCGGCCGCCTCCAAATGGTCGATATCGGCCACGCTGATCGTGAAAGCACGCCGTGCGCGCAGGTTGGCGGCTGTCTTGTGCGTGTCGCTGATGTTGAGCGCCACCTTATTTTCATCGCAGATGCCCCCCCAAGCCATGTTCATCACGTTCACCCGATCGCCCTCGCCGTAGGTGGCGATCATCAACACGGGCATGGGAAAGAGGTAGGGTTTTACCCCGAGATTTATTTTCATCGTTCAAGTCTCCTATGGGTTAAATGGTTAGTCTCTCGAATCAGAAAGGCCCAAATGTATCGGATGTTGGCCGGAATAGACCAAAAACTGCTTGGAGGCTATTTGCCGCAGAGCGATTAGATCACCTGATTTTGGCATCGCGCACTGCGCAAAACCGATTAGACCCACTAATTTCAACCGCGCACACCGCGCAAATCCGTTTAGATCAACTGATCTCATCTTCGCGCACCGCGCTAAGCATATTGTTTCACATAATTTTGCCAGCAAACACTACGCAACACCAATTAAACTATATAATTTCAGCATCGCATACTAACGCATAGATGATTAGACCTACTAACTTATAATACACACAATAGCGCGAAGCCAATTGAATCACATAGCTTCGGCTACGCGCACAGGTGTGAAGACGATTATACTCCCTGAACGACTCCGCTCATATCAGATGAAGCAAAACGAATACGCGTTTGGTTTAAGAGGGCGCACGCGCATACGCCCCTACTCGGCTGCTCCCATCATCCGCCGCCACTTGATGTACCCGAAGATGGGCACGATGGTATAGACCACATACGTGACGGCCGTCGGCGTCATGCCCTTCCAGAAGTAGAGCGCGGCCGAGACGGCACTGACCACCATCCAGACGCCCCACTGCTCGATGTATTTCTGCGCCAGCATCCACAT
>CAUPYF010000153.1:0-3769 GCA_963515435.1 uncultured Tannerella sp.
CGGGCTGTGCTGCCGTCTGCGTGGCGTGGGCGAAGGTCAGCATGCAGCCGGCCACGACGCCAATGTTTACTACTCTGTGCATACTGCTGAAGGCGCTGTATGCCTTGCGTGCAAACCGCCGGAAGCGGAAGGCGCGCGTCTTGTTCATCTGTTTTCTTTTATCCATGATTTAAACGGTAATTAAATGAGCCGCAAATGAAACTAAAAGGAGAAAAATGCCGGCCGCTTCCGCCGATGGTTAACGTTGAGTTCGCTCTACGGAGATTAAAAACATTCGTGGTTGGGATCTCCGTTAACGTGAGTTCGACGAAAGAATAAAGCCGGCAGAAGTGTCGTTTACGGAAGCCACGCGACGGCCAAAACGTTTTTGGAAATGCTTGCAACAGTCTTTTCAGGCCGCCTGCCCCAAAAACGAATCTATTCTAAACTCACGTGATATAGAATTCATAGCTCAGACTCTCGCTTGATTGTACATTCACAGTCTCTCTTCCCGGCTTATCTGTATGGATGAACCGTTGATGACTACTTCGTTGAGCTGTTATTGTTCCTCATCTTCTCGTAGCATCCGAAGTCTTATATCGTTTCAGATTCCTTTTTCCCTCATGCAGCCTTGTAAAGAAGCGATCTGCAAAAAAAGGCCTCTGGAATGTGTCTCTTTGGAGGCATAAGACTGGGGCAAGCTGTTGATCTGTTGTCCCAGCTCAAAAAGGTGAAGCCGACTTACCCACCCTTCTGTCGGGGGATAAGTCGGCTTTCGAGTGTCGTTACCGGAGAGAGGCGGGGGCTGCACCCCCATGCGCTCTTTCTCGGTTTTATTGGATTACTCTTCAATGGCGGCCTGCGCTGCAGCGATGCGGGCGATGGGCACGCGGAAGGGTGAGCAGCTGACGTAGTCGAGGCCTACCTTATGGCAGAACTTCACGGACGAAGGCTCGCCGCCGTGTTCGCCGCAGATGCCGCACTTGAGCGTCGGGCGAATGGCGCGCCCCTTCTCCGTGGCCATGCGGATGAGCTGGCCGACTCCCTTCTGGTCAAGCACCTGGAACGGATCCACCTTTAGAATCTTCTTGCTGAGGTAAGTCGGGAGGAAAGAGGCGATGTCGTCGCGTGAATAACCGAAGGTCATCTGCGTCAGGTCGTTTGTGCCGAAGGAGAAGAATTCGGCAGACGAGGCGATGCGGTCGGCGGTGAGGGCAGCGCGTGGTACCTCGATCATCGTACCTACGAGGAAGTCGATCCGGTCACCACGCTCGGCAAAGAGAGCCTCAGCTGTGGCACGGATCACAGTCTCCTGCTCCTTGAATTCGTACAGGATACCCGTCAACGGAACCATGATCTCCGGATGTGTCTCCACACCTTCCTTCTTCAGGTCGAGGGCGGCACCAAGGATGGCGCGCGTCTGCATCTGCGTGATTTCGGGATAAGTATTACCCAAACGGCAGCCGCGATGTCCAAGCATCGGGTTCTGCTCGCGGAGTGCTTCCACGCGCTGACGGATGTAATCCAAGCTTACGCCCATCGCATCGGCCATCTCCTGTTGCCCCTTCTCATCGTGCGGCACAAACTCGTGCAGCGGCTGATCAAGCAGGCGGACAGTCACGGGATAGCCGGCCATTGCGCGGAAGATGCCCTTGAAGTCTTCCTGCTGATAGGGCAGGATCTTCGACAGTGCCTTCTTGCGACCCTCGGCGTTCTCAGACAAGATCATCTCGCGCATGGCCTTGATCTTTTCACCCTCGAAGAACATATGCTCCGTGCGGCAGAGGCCAATACCTACGGCACCGAAATCACGTGCGCTCTGTGCATCGTGCGGCGTGTCAGCATTTGTGCGCACCTTGAGGCGGGCGTACTTGTCAGACAGCTTCATCAGGTCGGCAAAGTCACCTGACAGCTCAGCAGCTTTCGTGAGTACTTCGCCCTCGTACACCTCACCGGTCGTCCCATTGATGGAGATATAATCGCCTTCTTTCAGCTTCACGCCATCGATTTCCACCGTGCGATTTTTGTAGTCCACGTTCAGCGCGCCGGCTCCCGATACGCAGCACTTGCCCATGCCACGTGCCACAACAGCAGCGTGCGATGTCATGCCACCTCGTGCCGTTAAGATTCCTTCGGCCACAGCCATACCGGCCAAGTCTTCGGGCGACGTCTCAAGGCGGACCATCACCACGTGGTGTCCCTTGGCGTGCCACTCGGCAGCGTCGTCGGCAAAGAAGACAATCTGTCCCGTGGCAGCGCCCGGCGATGCGGGTAGCCCGCGCGTGAGCACCTTAGCCTTCTTCAGTGCTTCCTTGTCGAAGATGGGATGGAGCAGCTCGTCGAGTTTGTTTGCGTCAATGCGCTTGATGGCCGTTTTCTCGTCGATCATGCCCTGGCGGAGCAGATCCATGGCAATCTTCACCATCGCAGAACCCGTGCGCTTGCCATTGCGGGTTTGGAGGAACCAAAGCTTGCCGTCTTGCACGGTAAACTCCATGTCCTGCATGTCGTGATAGTGGTTCTCTAAGCGGGTCTGGATCTCATCTAATTCCTTGTAGATCGTCGGCATGGCCTCTTCCATCGAGGGGTATTTGGCAGCGCGATCGGCTTCGGATACGCCGGCCAGCTCGGCCCAACGCCGCGAACCGATCTTGGTGATCTGCTGCGGTGTACGGATACCAGCAACGACGTCCTCTCCCTGTGCGTTGATCAAATATTCACCGTTGAAAAGGTCCTCGCCGGTGGCAGCGTCGCGAGAGAAGCAGACGCCCGTGGCCGATGTGTCGCCCATGTTGCCAAACACCATCGCCTGCACATTGACGGCCGTGCCCCACTCGGCGGGGATGCCTTCCATCTTGCGGTAGAGGATGGCGCGCTCGTTCATCCAAGAATCGAATACGGCGCAGATAGCACCCCACAGCTGGTCGTAGGCGTTGGTTGGGAAGTCCTTGCCGGTCTGCTTCTTTACGGCGGCCTTGAAGCGCTTAACGAGTTCCTTTAGATCCTCTACTTCAAGCTCGTTGTCGAGCTTCACGCCCTTGGCCTTCTTCACCTCTTCGATGATTTCCTCGAAGGGGTCGATGTCTTCCTTGTTTTCCGGCTTCATGCCCAGCACGACGTCGCCATACATCTGTACGAAGCGGCGGTAAGAGTCCCATGCGAAGCGCGGGTTACCCGTCTTGCGGGTCAGGCCTTCCACCACTTCGTCGTTCAGTCCGAGGTTGAGGATCGTGTCCATCATGCCCGGCATCGAGGCGCGTGCGCCGGAGCGCACGGAGACTAACAACGGGTTTTCCACGTCGCCAAACTTGGAGTTCATCAGCATCTCCACATGTACGACAGCTTTCTTCACATCTTCTTGCAGCAACTCCACCATCTTGTCCTTTCCGATGCGATAGTATTCGTTGCAGACGTCCGTCGTGATGGTGAACCCCGGGGGCACGGGCACACCGATCAAGTTCATTTCCGCCAAATTGGCGCCTTTTCCTCCGAGCAGATTTCTCATATCTGCTTTTCCTTCGGCCTTTCCGTTACCGAAGGTGTAGACTCTCTTTGTTTCCATATATTTTGTATTGTGCAATAATTCACTCTTTTATCGGGGGCAAATATAGACGCTTTCGCTACATGGATTCCTTTTCTCTGGCCTTCTCTTCTACATGACGTGAGTTCGCGACACAAGCTACTCCTTGTTTTTACTCCCTGGCATGCCCGATGCCGGGCCGTTGGATCAAAAGTGAGCCTACAAATGGAAATTGGAGGCTCGCATCAAAGCCGACCCGAAGTGGTAGGG
>CAUPYF010000154.1:0-3635 GCA_963515435.1 uncultured Tannerella sp.
GGTGGGTAAGGTGCTTCCCTCGGTGCGAGGAAATGGATTTCTTACATCGAACTCACGTTAATCTACTTAGATGAAAGTTTGATTCAAGAAAGCGCACTGTTGACAGACAGGTTTCTCCGGGCGTGCGATACCTTTTATACCGCCCGTCGCGGACTGTTTTTTTTAGGGGCATGTGCCCCCGGCCCGGCCCGTGCGGCCTGCTGGCGTCACTTTTGATCGGCGGCCCTTAATTATTCGCAAACCATTTTCGATTGACTATAAATTACAACCAATGGAGAAAGCTTCGTCGAAAACCCTCCGGGACACGCTCCATAGGGGAGTAGCGAAAGATCTTACATTTGCCGGCCGAACAAAACAGGTATATATTATTCAATGAATCACATACGTAACTTCTGCATCATCGCCCACATCGACCACGGCAAAAGCACGCTGGCCGACCGGCTGCTGGAGTACACCAAGACCGTGGCGCCAAAGGACATGCAGTCGCAGGTGCTCGACAACATGGACTTAGAGCGCGAACGCGGCATCACGATCAAGAGCCACGCCATACAGATGGAATACGCCTACCGCGGCGAGCAGTGGGTGCTGAACCTGATCGACACGCCGGGGCATGTAGACTTCTCCTACGAGGTGTCGCGCTCCATCGCCGCCTGCGAGGGCGCGCTGCTCCTCGTCGACGCCGCGCAAGGCATTCAGGCGCAGACCATCTCTAACCTCTACATGGCCATCGAAAACGACCTCGAGATCATCCCCGTAATCAACAAGGTGGACCTGCCCAGCGCCAAGCCGGAGGAGATCGAGGACCAGATCATCGAGCTGATCGGCTGCCCGCGCGAGTCGATCCTGCGAGCCAGCGGCAAGACGGGCGAGGGCGTCGTGGAGATACTCAACGCCGTCGTCGACCGCATCCCCGCCCCACAGGGTGACCCCGAGGCGCCGCTGCAATGCCTCATCTTCGACTCCGTCTTCAACCCCTTCCGTGGCATCATCGCCTACTTCAAGGTGGTCAACGGTGTCATCCATCGCGGCGACATGGTGAAGTTCATGGCCACCGGACGCGAATACGATGCCGATGAGGTCGGCGCGCTCAAGCTCCAGATGAGCCCGCGCGAAGAGGTGCGCACAGGCGACGTGGGCTACATCATCTCTGGCATTAAGACCTCGAAGGAGGTGCGCGTGGGCGACACCATCACCCATGTGGCTCGGCCGGCCAAGGAGCGCATCGATGGCTTTCAGGAGGTCAAGCCGATGGTCTTCGCCGGCGTCTACCCCATCGCCTCGGAAGACTTCGAGAACCTCCGCACCTCGCTCGAGAAACTGCAACTCAACGACGCCTCGCTCACCTTCCAGCCCGAAAGCTCCGTGGCCCTCGGCTTCGGCTTCCGTTGCGGATTCCTCGGACTGCTACACATGGAGATCGTGCAAGAGCGCCTCGAGCGTGAGTTCAACATGGACGTGATCACGACCGTGCCCAACGTGTCTTATAAAGTCTACGACCGCAAGGGCAACTGCACCGAGGTGCACAACCCCAGCGGCCTGCCCGACCCCACGCTGATCGAGCACATCGACGAGCCCTTCATCCGCGCCTCCATCATTACCCAGACCACCTACATCGGCCCCATCATGACGCTCTGCCTCGGCAAGCGCGGCATCCTCGTCAAGCAGGATTACATCACGGGCAACCGCATCGAGCTCTTCTACGACCTGCCCCTGGGCGAGATCGTGATCGACTTTTACGACAAACTGAAGAGCATCTCCAAGGGTTACGCCTCGTTCGATTACCACCTGAACGACTACCGCCCGGGCAAGCTCGTCAAGCTCGACATCCTGCTCAACGGCGAGCCTGTCGACGCCCTCTCCACCCTGACACACTTCGACAACAGCGTCGCTTTCGGCCGCCGCATGTGCGAAAAGCTGAAAGAGCTCATCCCCCGCCAGCAGTTCGACATCGCCATCCAAGCCGCCATCGGCGCCAAGATCGTCGCCCGCGAAACGATCAAGGCCGTGCGCAAGGACGTGACGGCGAAGTGCTACGGCGGCGACGTCTCCCGCAAGCGCAAGCTCCTTGAGAAGCAGAAGGAAGGCAAGAAACGCATGAAGCAGATCGGCACCGTGGAGGTGCCGCAGAAGGCCTTCCTGGCCGTGCTTAAATTGGATTGAGAAAAATGATGGAACACGACACGAACTATGCTTTCCTGGTCGAGTCTATGCCGCAACCCACGTGTGCGTCGGTGCGGGCACTCTCTGACCGCTTTATTTCTAACCTGCCCGAGGCCAGTCGGGACAAACTCTTCGCCGAACTGAAACAGGACGGCAATCAACTGACCACCGAACCGCGCCTCTGCGCCTACACCTATGCCTTCGGTGCCGTACGCGAGGCACGCCTCCGAAGGGCTTACTCGCATCTGCCGAATGATTTTGCGGAGCACGACGTCGAGCTCATCGACTACGGTTGCGGCGTAGGTCTCGGCACGATGGCTTACCACGACCTGCTGCGCGAGCGCCAGCTGCCCTTCACATCCGTGCGGCGCATCACACTGATCGATCCCTCCGCACGTTGTTTGCAACGCGCCGCCCTGCACGCCCACGCGTTCTTCCCCTACGCCGAGCTGTGCACCGTCTGCAAATACATGGATGAACTGCAACCGGACGACATCCTCACCGATCCCGGGCTACATACGCTGCACATCTTTTCGCATATCTCGGGCATGGACTTCTCATCAGTCGAGCATTTAGCGGACACGATCTGCGCGGGGTTGCAGGGGAAAAACTGCTTCGTCTGCGTAACGCCTTTCTGCGAGTCTGCTATGCATGGCACACCGCCCTCCGACCTCTTCGTCGAGCTGATGGATGTGCCGGAAGGGACGGTGACGGCGGAGAATCTGTCGGCACGTTGCTTTGTCCCCGGCGAACGTTGGACGGCTGCGCTGCGCGTCTTTGCAAAGGATAGCGCCTACATACGCCCCGTCCCTCCACCACCTCCGCCGCCGGCTCTCCGCACAGAACGGACCACTCTACCTGGCCCCAATCCGACGCCGGAACCAGCACCAGCACCAGCACCTATTCCGCCACCGCCGCCCACCGTCCCCAAATCGCCCGCACCTCCTGCATCCGTGAACGACGATCGAATAGACGAGATTCTCACATCGCTCAACGAGCCGAAGGAGCCTGATCACATCCGCTTGTTGCGTCAGGCGGCGGAGGGTGGCGAGGCAAGAGCACAGAACAAGTTGGGCTATCTATACGACACGGGCCACGAACTACAGCAAAATGATGCCGAAGCCGTCCGTTGGTATCGTCGGGCAGCGGCGCAGAATCATGCGATGGCGCTTTACAACTTAGCGAATCACTACCTCTCTGGGCGTGGCGTCCCGCAGGACACGGAGGAAGCGATCAAGTGGTACCGTCGCGCTGCCGACCGCGACGTGCTCCCGGCGATGAACAACTTAGGCGTGATTTACGCTTCCGGTCGAGGCGTGCGTCGCAACGAAGCAGAGGCGGTGAAGTGGTATCGTCGGGCCGCCGAGCGTGGCGATGAGACGGCCATCCGTAACCTGAAAAAGCGAGGGATTTCGGTCTGAAAAGATGGGGTACACCTGTGTTCAAGGGCGCGTCTGAGAAATCACATCGGGCAG
>CAUPYF010000155.1:0-3626 GCA_963515435.1 uncultured Tannerella sp.
CTCATCGGTATTCTTGGATTGGTATGACGTGGGAGGAATATTATACTGTTTTTGATGCCCAAATATATAAAACAACATCCTGTTATACAATGAATTAATAAACAAAATACACACCAATTGCCATGCAAAGATCTCATAAGGTGAGTTCGGCCCCAAAAATTGGGTGAAAGAAATTCATTGCAGCATCGATGGAGGGAATAAAAGACACTTGCGGAAGGTCTCCGTCGATACCTCACGGGCTTATGCCATGATTTCCCGTCGCCCAAGGCAAGCAGGGGAATTTGGATACTTTTGGCGCTGAAATACCCTCAATCCCAATCAACCCATAGAAGAAGAACAATGGAAATCCATCGTGCTGAGTTCGTGACGAGTAACACGGACGTGAGGCGGTGTCCCGAAGGTGGGATGCCAGAATATGCGTTTATCGGGCGGTCGAACGTCGGGAAGTCGTCGCTGATTAATATGCTGACACGGCGACGACAGCTGGCCATGACGTCGCAGAAGCCCGGCAAAACGCAACTCATCAACCATTTCATCATCGACGACCGTTGGTATTTGGTCGACCTGCCCGGCTACGGCTACGCCCGACGCTGCCGTGAGAATCGCGAACAGCTCCGACGCATGATCGAGGCGTACATCCTCGGGCGCGAACAGTTGACGTGCCTCTTCGTCTTGCTCGATTGTCGGCACGAGCCACAGCGGATCGACTTGGAGTTCATGGAGTGGTTAGGAGAAAACTGCGTGCCGTTCGCCATCATCTTCACCAAGACCGACAAACTCAGCCGTAGCCGCCTACAAGAGAACCTCGCGGCCTACCGCCAGAAAATGCTCGAAACCTGGGAAGAGCTGCCACCGATCATGACCTCGTCGTCCGAAAAGAACGAGGGCCGCGATGAGATCCTGAACTATATCGACGAGATCAACCGCAGCTTGTGACCGCGGCTGGCACGAATGGAAAAGCCCGCTACCGAAACTCCACGGCAGCGGGCTTTTTTTAGTGGCAGGTCGCGAGTCACACAAGTTTCGAGTTGCAAGCGTTCGTAACTCATCACTCGCCACCACCTACTTAACGTGAGTCGAGGTAAGCAATCCGCTTCCACGATGGAAGACACCTTTGCCAACACTTGCAAGACACTCTTGCTGCATCCTGCATACGCGCATCCTTGCATGGGGTAAGGGAAGGAGCTCCCTCGGTACAGGAAACGGGGCTTACGTCGAACTCTCGTTACTTGGCGTAGCGGAAGCTGACGGAGCCGCCGGCGACGGAGCACGTGGAGACGTTGTCGATCGTATACGCGCCGTTCACTAAGCGGAGGGTGTAGGCCACGATGCGGCAGTGGCTGAGGTCGACGTTGCGCTTGAGGGTGTAAGCGTGCGTGTCGATGGTGTAGGTGTGCGAGGCCGTTTTGCCGCGCTCGAGGGTGCCGAGTGATAGGCCCTCCTTCGGGTCGTCGGTGGCGGTGAGCGGGTAGGTGGCCACGTGGTTATGGATGTAGTCGAGGTTGACACCGTCATCGCCGCTGCCCATGCGCTGTCCGTGCTTGATGCCGTCCTCCACGACGTAAGCGAAGAAGCGATACTCACCCGTCTTGTTGGCCAGCACGTCGGTCGTGAGACGGATCACGCCGCCATCCACCACGGAGTGCAGCGCGATGCCGGTCTGGGCCGGGGCGTAGGAGTTCATTATCCAGAACGCCTCATTGAGCTTTTCGCCCGTAGCCGTGCGATAGATGTTCACCTTCGTGTGCATGTCTACAAGGGCCGATGGCCAGGCGGGGCAAAGGTGGTCAGCCGTCTCGCCGAGCACGCCATAGAGTTCGGGATAGTTGAAGCAAAGCGACTTGACATGGAAGACGATGGGCACGGCGCGACCGGGGGTGCCACTGACGATCTCGTCAATGGCGGCTGTCATGATGGGGCAGTTGATACAGGTGGCCGAGGAGAATTGCATGACGCAATGCTGCTTGGCGAAGTTTAGGGTGACAGCGCTGGCCTTGACGCGTACTTCGGCGGAGCGGACGCGGTCATAGAGGGCATAGAAGGTGTAATCGCCGACTTGGGTGGTGGTGAAGGTGTGCCCATCGATGGCGATGTCTGTTGCGGCGCGGCGCATGATGGTGGCGTCAGCCGTCACATCGCGGCCGTCGGCATGGACAGTGAAGGTCGCGGCCTCGCTACCGTCAGCGTGGATCGAGGTGCGATCGACCGTGAGGGTGACGTTCTCAGCGCCGGCGTGGATGCCCACCTCGGGGGAGCGCTCGTTTTGGTAAGTGGCGTAGAAGGTGTATTCGCCCGATTTATCAGTGGAGAAGGTGGCTCCGTCGAGCTTCATATCGCCTTCTCCGCGGCGGGTGATGGCGGCGGAGGCGGTGACGTCCACATCGTCGGCCAGAACGGTGAAACGCACCTGATCCATGTTGTTTGGTCGGATCGAAGTGCGGTCAGCCTTTAGCGTCACCACGATCTGGGTGGCCGTGACGGTGAGGGTGTTTGAGCGCGTGCCCTCGTAGACGGCGTAAAAGGCGTGCGTCCCGACCTTCGATGCGGCGTAGCGGAGGGATGGGGAAACGGTGTCGCCGGCGTCGGAGCGGACAGTAACGCCTGTAGTCGTCTGGCGCCCGTCCACTTTGACGATGAAGGTGAGCGAGTCGCGACCATTGGCTTTGATCGTGGTTTTGTCAGCCTCTAACGTGACGGTGGGGGGTAAATCTTTCTCATTCGAGCAGCCAATCAGGTTCATGATGGCTAAGATTCCTAAGAGAGGAATCCATAGGATACGATTTTTCATTTTGTCTTCTTCTTCATTTTCTAATCGGCGCAAAAGTAGATTTTCCGAAATCCCAGCCTCGTGGCGTACGGGGCGAGGGCAGGAGTTGGGAAAAA
This sequence comes from uncultured Tannerella sp., assembly GCA_963515435.1. Lineage (GTDB taxonomy): Bacteria > Bacteroidota > Bacteroidia > Bacteroidales > Tannerellaceae > Tannerella. Next base: position 2,884 of record CAUPYF010000155.1, read on the forward strand.
GAGGCGTATGCGTGAAGCGCCGCCGACTGGGGAAATTGAGGTAAATGATGTAAAAACGGTGCCGCGGCTTGGGTAGCTGGGTAAAAGTTTGTGTAAACAGTGCTATCATTTTGACCGCTGGGCCAAAGTTTGTGAAAACATCGACCTGCTTTTGGCCGCTGGGTGCCAGGCGCTGCAATCATCAATGATGTTTGGGATGGGAGGGATTTTAACCGGGAATCGTGACTCCGTCACCGTTTTGATTTGATTTTACCTTTGGCGCCGATTTTTTTCGGAGGGGGGAATACCTATTATATATAGGCGCCCCCACCGACGTCCGGCCGGGTACTCCCCGGTCTGATTGAAGAGATTACATAACACTACATAATAAAGAAGAATGATCACAATGACAAGAATGAAAACGATGGCGGCCTGCCTGCTGCTCACGGCGCTCACGGCGTGTGGCGGCGGAAAGGCGCAGCGGAACGATTCGGACGCGACGAGCGCGGCCGACCAAGAACGCACCGAACAGATGAAGGCGAAGTACGCCGAGGGCTTCCACATCCGATCCGAGGGGGGCGTGTGGTTAGTGGAGATCGAAGACCCGCAGAAGGAGGACGAAGAGGGCAAGATGGCAGCCGATGCCTATCGCTACGCCCTCATGCCGCGCGGCAGCGACCTCCGGGCCCCCGAGGGCTACGAGCGGATCGAGATACCCGTCCGAAAGGTCGTCTGCATGACCACGCTCCAGCTCTCCAACTTCA
>CAUPYF010000156.1:0-3624 GCA_963515435.1 uncultured Tannerella sp.
CCGCGCAGGGCATCGAGTTCCGCCGACCGCTGAAGACGTCGCCCGTGCTGGAGCAAGTTCTGCACGACTATCGCAAGGAGGTGCCTTTCGTTGAGGACGACGTGGTGATGTATAAGGAGATCCACAAGACGGTCGCCTTCCTGAAGCGGATGAAGGTTGATAATCTGTAAAAGCGGATCACAGACAATGCCGAGTACGATCCTCGGCAGGACAATAAAGAAGCCGCCGGACGGAAAGGGAGACAATACCCCGCCGTTCGGCGGCTTTGGTATATTCCGGATCAGCCGATCAAGTGCCCGATGGCTTCGGGTATTATTAGTCGGGAATAAATGAACGCAACGTGAGTTCGACGTGGGGCAATACATTCACCTATATAAGAATGGGACTCCCCTGCACGATGCCTGCAAGCATGCTTTGCGTCACTCACAACGTATGCTTTGTCTGTGAGCCATTGGGAGGGTGCTTCCCTCGGTGTGGGGAAATGGATTTCTTACATCGAACTCACGTAAATCTTAGGAGCTGTTCGGGGGTGAATGTCTCTTGGAGGATCGTAACAGAGGATCCTACTCCCAAGGCAAGTACATGGAGAGAATCACTACATGTAGTGATTGCCCCGAAATCTCCCTTGAGCGTCCTTTGCCCCCGACGAAAAACGGGCGACAACGAACAGGCTTCGACACCGTTCCCCCCAGCATCCCCCCATTTTGAGAATGACGAAGAAATTTACCCGACTGACAGTGGCTTTATGCGTCTGCCTGCACGCGACGCAGCTCATGGCCGACGACGGCGATCCCACGGCCGATGGCGATTCACTGAAAACGTATGACATCGACGAGGTGGTGATCACCTCCTCACGCAAAGAGACGAACCGCACCGAGCAACTGCCCGGCGCGCTGACCGTCGTCACGCCCCGCCAGGCTGACCTGCGGCAGGTCTCGTCCATCAAGCGCCTGAGCGCGTTTGTCCCCAACCTCTACATCCCCGACTACGGCGCGCGGGTGACGTCCGCCGTCTACATCCGCGGCATCGGCGCACGCAGCAGCGGACAGACCGTGGGGCTCTACGTCGACGATGTGCCCTATCCAGACAAGGGATCGTTCGATTTCGAGTTGCCAGACATCCAGCGGATCGAGGTGCTGCGCGGGCCGCAGGGTACACTCTACGGCCGCAATGCGATGGGCGGCATCATCCATGTGCACACCTTCTCCCCCCTTGAACACCACGGCACGCGCCTCAGCGCCACCTTCGGCAACTACGGCCGAATGGACTTCCGCGCCTCACACGCCATGCGGATCGGGGAGCGGATGGGGCTCCATGCGGGGGCTTACTACCGGCGCCACAGCGGGTTCTTTGAGAACGCATTCAGTGGCACCAAGGTGGACAATGAGCAGACGGCCGGCGGCAACGTGAAGCTCGTGCGGCGCATCACTGACGCGCTTACGGCCACGGTGGCTGTCGTGGGTGGATACACGGATCAGGGCGCCTTCCCCTACGGCCTCCGCGACGACCGCACGGGGCGCGTGGCGCAGGTGAACATCAACGATCCTTCTTCTTATTGCCGTACGACAACGAACAGCAGCCTGACGCTGAAATACGAGGCTGCGCGCTTCGTCCTGATCTCCACCACCGGCTGGCAGTACCTCCGCGACCGTATGCGTATGGATCAAGACTACCTGCCCCTTTCCATCTTCACCCTCGAGCAGCGCCGGCGCCACCATGCGCTCAATCAAGAAGTCTCCATCACGGGGCGCACCACGGGGCGCTATCGCTGGACCATCGGCGCTTCAGGCTTCTACGACGGTCTGCTGACGGATGCCGATGTGGAGTTTAAGGAAGAAGGCATACGCAACGTCATGCAGAGCGCCTTCGACCGCTTGCGGGCCGATAACCCGAAGATGCCGCGGCTGCGCGTCACGGATCGGCGGCTCTTCCTGCCTTCGCGCTTCGACGAGTCCACCCTCGGCCTGGCCATCTACCACCAGTCCACCCTCGACCACTTCCTCCTGCCCGGCCTCTCGCTCACCGCTGGTCTACGCATCGACACCGAGCGCCGGCGGCTGCATTACGAGGCCCAGGGCAAGATGAACCTCTCCATCCTCATGCCGCCCCTCTTCCCCAAGGAGACGGACATCAGCGGCTTTTATCCCCCCACCCTGTTCGACGAGCACCTCACCTCGGGCGAATGGCAGGTGTTGCCGCGCATTGCCCTCCGGTATGCCCCGGCGCCCCGAACGAACGTCTACGCGTCGGTTGCTAAGGGCTACAAGACGGGCGGTTACAACGTGCAGATGTCGGCCGACTTGATGCAGGCGCGCATGCGCAGCGACGTGATGGACGCCTTCCGCCACTTCGCGCCCGGGATACCGCGCTTTGACACCCCCTCGCCCGCTGACGTATTGGCTTACCGCCCGGAGAAGGCTTGGTGTTACGAGGCTGGCCTGAAGAGCGAGCCGGTGAAGGATCGCCTGCACGCTGAGCTTACCTTATATTATATGGACATCCGCGACCTCCAGATCACACGCTTCACTGATAGCGGCACGGGGCGCATCCTCAGCAACGCAGGGCGTGCCACCAGCCTCGGGGTGGAAGCCTCGGTGCGTGCCGCCATAGCCACTGGCCTCACTGCGGATCTCAGCTGGGGATTCACGCACGCCACCTTCCGCAATTATCACGACGGCCGCACGGACTACAGCGGCCACTTCGTGCCCTACGCCCCACGCCACACGCTCAGTTTAGGTCTGCACTACGAGCGGCGGTTCCATCGCAGTCGCCTCGTTGATCGCCTCTTCGCCGCTGCTCAGTGCAACGCTGTCGGGCCCATCTACTGGACTGAGGCGGGCGACATCCGGCAGCCGCTCTACGCCACCCTCGACGCCCGCGCAGGCATCTCACGCGGCGCCCTCACCTGCTTCCTCAGCGGCCAAAACCTGACGGACACGGATTATGCTGCCTTCTACTTCCGCTCTTTCGGCCGCAGCTTCATGCAGCGAGGTCGGCCCGCGCAGGTGGCCGTCGGCATCGAATACGCTTTTTAGCGTAGAGGCATGCGCCCGGTTCCATCCTCTACCCTCCACCCTCTAATCTCTAACTACTAAACAGATGGAATTTCTTACTACGTACAACCTCTGGGGCCTCGTCATTGGCGTCTCCACGTTTCTAATCATCGGACTTTTCCACCCGCTCGTTATCAAGGCAGAATACTACTTCGGCACACGCTGTTGGTGGGCCTTCCTCGTGGCCGGATTCCTATTTATAGGCATCTCCGTGTTGGTCCACCACCTCGTGCTCTCCACCATAGCCGGCGTCATAGCCTTCTCCTGCTTTTGGTCGATCCTGGAAGTGTTTGATCAAAAGAAACGCGTGGAGAAGGGTTGGTTCCCCGCAAATCCGAAACGGGCAGCGAAAAAGGTGTAGCGTCGCAACGCTTGCTTTGTGGGTGATGCAACGCCTGCTTTGTGGGTGACGCAACGCTTGCTTTGTGAGTGACGCAAATGATTTGCGAAGGATTGGGTGTGTACCCGTGGCGGCCTGAAAGGCCGCTTTTAGACACCTTTCCCGTACAAGCGTCTTGTACAGTAGCGTACAAGCATCGTGTACAGTAGCGTACAAGCATCGTGTACAGTA
>CAUPYF010000157.1:0-3603 GCA_963515435.1 uncultured Tannerella sp.
TCGGCGTCGGCACGTGGGGCGACCTCGTCGAGTCGCTCATCAAGCGCACCGCCGGCGCTAAGGATTCGGGCACACTCTTGCCTGGCCACGGCGGCATCCTCGATCGTTTCGATAGCGTCATGCTCGCCACCCCCGCTGCCCTCCTCTACCTCGAGGTGTTCGTGCGCGGAAGCTAAGGCGTCTACGGACGGCCCCTGCCGGGGCAGGGAAGTTTACTCGGTACATGAATGGCCTGGTACCCGGGTAGGGGCGTATCGCATACGGGCGTCTGCGGACGCCAGCGAATTTTTCCTGGTACATGAATAGCCTAGTACCCGGCAAACTTCCTTGCCCCGGTAGGGGCCGTATGCGATACGCCCCTACAACCGGGTATATGAATGGCCGGCCGGACACAAAAATGCCGGGTACACATGAGTCACCTCATATGTACCCGGCAAACTTGGCTGGCGTCCCTGACGCCCCCTATTCCTCCGGCAACGTGATGTCAGGATTACCGTCGTCGGGCTTCTTCGGATCCTTCGGTTTCTCGTCCGGTTTCTTGGGCTGTTCGCCAGCGCCACCACCGGGCTTCTCCGGCTGCTTCGGTTCCTTCGGCTGATCGGGCGTCTTGGGATCCTTCGGCGTCTTGGGCTCTTTGGGGGTCTTGGGCTTGCTGGGATCTGTCGGCTTCTTATCGGCGGCTTTGCGCTGGGCGAGGCTTTGGCGGTGAGTGGCTTTGAGGTCGACAGTCACCTTGTTCATGCGATTGACCAGTTGCTCGATCAAGGCTTTATCCTCGTCGGCCGTGGCGTAGAGATAGGCGGCTTGGATGTACTGGCAAACGATCTCGTAGGCCTCATCGGCTATCGGACGAATCTGCTGCGCTGTGGGTAGCTTCGTGTCAGCGGAATCCGTACGGCGCTCCATGCGCAACTTTTCATAGGCTTCGTTCGTCGTGTGGAGCTGCGTGAAGGTGGAGGTCAGTCCAACGGCGGCGATGTCGGCGGCCATGGTCGAGACGTCGTCTTCCAAACTGCGGATACGTGCACTCTCCATCTCAAATGTAATTGTGCGAATGCGCAGATACGGTTTCAGCTTGGCGGCCAACCTCAGGGCAGCCTCCTTCTTCGGGGCTTCGGTGGAATACCTATAGCCACGAATGACGTAGAAAATATTCGCAAGAATGTTGTCGCGCTCATTGTCTAAGGCCAACAACTTGGCGGTGCGTTCAGAGACGGCCGACTCCTGGTCGAGCTTCGTTTCTGCATTGTTCGCGCTCTCCCATGTGGTCATCACCGCAGCCGGGATCTTGAGCTTCGTCTGATCCACGGCCTTGACCAGTCCGTATTGCAGATAGTGAAACTGTGCGTGGAGCGAAATGTTGAACACTTGTCTGTTACTCCCCTCAAATTTCATGACCCGGGGCAGGGTCGATTCAATTGTCTTCATCTCTGGGTATCTGTTTTTGAGAATAAATAAGTCTGCTTGAAAGTCCAATGGCGTCTTCATTATGCGACATAATGAGGGGAAAAACCCGAATCGTGCCTTCATGCGAAATAAAAGGGGCACTCAGAACTTTTTGACCTCTTCATGCGACATAAATGGAGCGCTCGAAAGCTTTTCAGTCTTTTCATGCGACATAAATGGGCCTCTCAAAACTTTTTGGCCCTTTTATGCGACATAAATGGATCACCCCAGAACTTTTTGGCCTTTTCATGCGACATAAATGAGCCTCTCGGAACTTTTTGATCCTTTCGTGCGACATAATAGGAGCGAGGTGTTTTGTTCGCATCTTGTCGCGGGGCGAAATGGGATCAGGGTAAACTCGGAGGGTATCATTTTTTGTCGTTTCTGCCTTTGGGTTGATGCGGGCAAAGATAACCGTAGACCGGATCTCTGAAAATCAGAGCTACCACCTCCTCCGTGCGTCCATAGAGAGGAGGAGGGGGGAGGTATATTTCCGCACTCGCATTCCTTATATATAGGAGATCATAGAGCGATCTTACCGTGTTTGTGCTTGTTCTTTATGATGATCGTTATAATGCCGTAGTTGATTCCAAACGAAAATATAAGGGTAATGAGGGCAAGCCCCCACTCCAACTCTGGACCTAAGCAGGCCAGGGCCCACATGCCGGAAATAGGAAAACAAGCTTCAGCACGCCCCCTTTTCTCCTTAATCAATTCGTATATGAATATGATTATGCCTGCGATAGATCCATATCGGATGGTGCTAAGATCCTTATGCAAGGTGGTGTATAGTATAGCAAGGGCGATGATAAACTGCACGATCAAGAAGTATTTCGCATTCTTGGTTACGTACACAGTGTCATCCTTAGTGCCCTCTAAAGCCATGGAGGCAGCTGGAGAATCAGATGGAGCCACCTCCGCATCGGTTTGCATCGCAGGCGTAGAGGCAGGGGCGGACACCATCTGTGGCGGTGTTACGGACGGTTGCGTTACGGATGATCTCTCGGCCAGCCATTCGCCACAGTATTTGCATTTGATGGCTGCGGCCTGGATCGTCTCCCCGCAATAGGGGCAGGGTTTGGTTGCGTCTTCCATACGTCACTCTGTCATTATCAAGGTCAGATCGCTCTTTCCGGGGCGGATGAACCAGCCTTGGAATCCCTCATCGGTACGGCTGACGCGCATGGAGGCGTTGGGCGTGCCGTCGTCGTAATACTCCGTCAGGGAGAGATCGCCCGTGGCGGGATCGTACCAGCCATGCACCGTGATGGGTCGTCCACCCTGCTTGGGATAGTTGTACGAGCCGCGCACCTCCTGCTGCTGACCCTCAGCGGCGGGTTCGAAATAGAGGTCGAACTCGCAGCGGATGTTGCCCTGAATCTGTCCGTGGTAGGCCTGATGCGATGCATTTGTACTGGGTGCCGTTTGTAGGCTTCCCCCATTGGAGGATTCGTCCTGCTGCACAGATGACGAGCTGGAGGAGCTGCTTCCGGATGATTTTGTGGCCTCCTTATCGTCTTCTAAAAGAACAAAGTCTTCCCAATCAAGCGAGGAGAAAACCATTCCAAGGATGCCAAAGCTGACGTTCTTGCCCTTGGGGTAAATCCGATTGACAATCCGCGCCTTCGACCAGAATGTTCCAGGGACATACTCAATCTTATTCAGCTTATCGAAATTCTCGAGTACAGCCCTTTGTGCAGTCTCGGTATTCATAGCCAGCGAAAGGAGGGGCTTAAGCGCTGTGCCACCGAGAAGGCCGAGTATATCGCCCGCTTGGTCTTCTGCGCATTCAACGGCCGACTCGCGGATCTCTTCGCGATGCTCCTCTAAGTCGGGTACCGTGATCGAGGCGATAAAAAGGAGTATACCGATGATCAGCACCGGCACGATCAGGGCGGCTATCAGGCAGCCAGTGGCCATCTTCTTCTCCAGCTTCTTTTCCTCTTGTTTTTCCAGCTCTTTGGCCTGCTCTTCGGGCGACTTGGGCGTGGGCGGCGGGTTGCTCACTAACCACTCGTTGCAGTGTCTGCATTTGATGGCTCCCGGCTGTATGTCTTCGCCGCAATAGGGACACTGCCTAGTTGATTGTGTAGGGTTATTATCCATATGTGTTCTCTGTATGATTGATTGCGTTTATTTTATCACGGGCCAATGGAG
>CAUPYF010000158.1:0-3438 GCA_963515435.1 uncultured Tannerella sp.
TCTAATGAGGGGTTTAGGTTGTGATTCTTTCTGCGCGCAAAAGTAGCGTCACGCCTCGCTATCGGCGGGGGTATCAGAGTGCATTCGATCCCACCTTCATTTCTCACTTTCCGTTTTTCGTTCCCCCATCTCCTCCACCTCGCGCAGCCAAAGGTGGGCGGAGGCATCGGAGGGCATCGCCCAGGCGCCGCGCGGGGAGAGGCTCACGCTGCCAACAGCGGGGCCGTCGGGCATGCAGTTGCGCTTGAATTGCTGGGCGAAGAAGCGGCGGAGGAAGGTGTGGAGCACGCTGAGCAACTCCTCGCGGGTGTAGCGACCGGCGAAGGCCTGTTCGGCCAGGAAGAGCATTCGCTTGGGGGGCTCACCGAAGCGCATGAAGCGGTAGAGGAAGAAGTCGTGCAGCTCGTAGGGGCCCAACGTGCGCTCCGTCTGCTGCGTGTGCGTGCCGTCGGGCGAGGGCGGGAGCAGCTCGGGGCTGATGGGTGTCGCGGCGATGTCCAAGAGGGCACGACGCGTCTCGGTGCGGTCGGTGCGGCTGGCCAACCAACGCACCACAGCACCGACAAGCGTCTTGGGTACGCCCGCGTTGACGCCGTACATGGACATATGGTCGCCGTTGAAGGTGCACCAGCCGAGGGCCAGCTCGGAGAGGTCGCCCGTACCGACCACCAAGGCGCCCTCCTTGTTGGCCAAGTCCATGAGGATCTGCGTGCGTTCACGCGCCTGGACATTCTCGTAGGTGGTGTCGGGCGAACTGTCGTGGCCGATGTCGCGGAAGTGCTGTTCGCAGGCGGCGCGGATGGAGATCTCGCGCACGGTGATACCCTCAGACGCCATCAGGGCCAGGGCGTTGTCGTGCGTACGGTCGGAGGTGCCAAAGCCGGGCATGGTGACGCCGATGATGCCTTCGTGCGGGAGTCCGAGCAGGTCGAAGGCGGCGAGGGTGACCATAAGCGCGAGCGTAGAATCGAGTCCGCCGGAGATGCCCACGACGGCGTGCTTAAGTCCGATGTGGCGGAGGCGTTCGGCCAAAGCGTGCGACTGGATGCGGAACGTCTCCTCGCAGCGCCGATCGCATGCGGCCGTGTCGGCGGGGACGAAGGGGTGCGGATTGACAGGATGCAGCAGCGGGCGATCATTTACGTGGAGGTCGAAGGGGACGAAGCGCTGCAGGCGAGACTCGTTGGGCGGCGAGGGGAGCATGCCGGCGGAGAAGCTCGGGGTGCAGCGCCGATCGTGCCCGATGGCCTCGATATCTATTTCACTAATGATGAGTGGCTCATCGTCGGTAAAGGGCACGGACTCGGCCAGGATGCGTCCGCGGTCAGCGATGAAGGCCTCACCGTCGAAGAAGTGGTCGGTGGACGATTCGCCATGCCCCGCCGAGATGTAGACATCGCCGGAGATACAGCGGCGGCTGTGCACGCGGATGGCGTCGCGCAGCGCATCGTGCCGTCCGACTTGCGTGGGCAGGGCATCGAGGTGGAGGAGCACATTGGCTCCCTCCACGACACGCTGGGCGCCGACGGACATCGGGCGGAAGAGGTCGTTGCCAAGGATGGCGGTGAACGTGACGAGGTCGCTTCGGAACATGAGGTCGTGAGCGGCGGGAATCGTCCATTCGCCGAAAACCATCTCTTGCGATCGGAAGCCTGGCTTGCATGTGCTGTCGGCCACAAGGCCAAGGATCTCTCCGGATTGAAAGACGGCCGCCATCTCAACCTGCCGATTGTTGATCGGGAGAAGTACGCCGACGATGCCCACGATAGGCAGGCCGCTCATGTCGTCAACGAGCGTGACCAACCCCCGCACCGACTCGTTGATCAGATGTTGGTTATAGGACAGATCGCCGCAGGTGCTTCCGGTGATGGCCATGCGGGGGAAGGAGACGATGTCAGCGCCTTGTGCGGCGGCCCGGAGCATCATCCGTTCGATGCGGCCGACATTATACCGGCAATCGGCCGGCCTCAGTCGCGGCACAGCGGCCGCAACGCGTAGGAAATTATGGGTCATGGGGTCAAGGAATTAGAAGTATATATAATGTAAGGGAAACGCCGTATGTACGTCCGCGTTATCCGCGCGCAAAGGTAAAGGGGGGATGGTCTACTTTTGGCCGCATTATTATCATTTACAAATCATCACATGAAACCAACCGATACCAAAACTCGCTATGCCGGGTATGTCTACATCCTCGTAGCCTTCCTCTGCCTCACGCCGTGGGTCACGCCGCCCGTGGCACTCTTTGCCGGGCTCGTCTTTGCCTTCTTTCTCGGCTCACCTTTCCCCCTGTTCAACCGCCGCGCCTCGCGCTACCTGCTGCAAGTCTCCGTCGTCGGGCTCGGCTTCGGCATGAACCTCAACGAGTCGCTCCGGGCCGGCGCGGACGGCATTGTCTTCACCATCTTCTCCGTCGTCGGCGTGATGGCCGTCGGCATCCTCATCGGCCGCCTCTTCCACGTCGATCGCAAGACGGCCTACCTGATCTCCAGTGGCACGGCCATCTGCGGCGGCAGCGCCATCGCCGCCACGGGCCCCATCGCCAAGGCCGACGAGGCGCAGATGTCCGTCTCACTGGCCACCATCTTTGTGCTCAACGCCGTCGCGCTGTTCCTCTTCCCGCCGCTCGGTCACCTGCTCGGCCTCACTGAGCAACAGTTTGGCACCTGGGCCGCCATCGCCATCCACGACACCAGCTCCGTCGTCGGTGCCGGCGCGGCCTACGGCGACGAGGCGCTGCGCATCGCCACCACCGTGAAGCTCACCCGCGCGCTGTGGATTATCCCCCTTTCGCTCTACACCGCCTTCCACTTCCACGCCCACAACGAGCGCATCTCCATCCCCTGGTTCATCCTCTGCTTCATCCTGGCCATGACGGCCAACACCTACCTCCGCATCCCCGCGGAAGTCAGCTCAGCCATCGTGCGCGTCGCCCGGCAGAGCCTCACGCTGACGCTCTTCTTCATCGGCGCCGGTCTCTCGCGCGCCACGCTGCGCACCGTCGGCGTCCGCCCCTTCATGCAAGGTATCACGCTCTGGCTCTTCATCGGCGCCATCAGCCTGGCCTTCGTCTATTTCTATTATTGATACCCAAACAAAAATGGATTACGAAAAATGGGAGGTGCCTCAGAGCGTTTCGTTTGGAAGGGCCGTTCCGGAGATTTCGAATTATTCGTGGAACCAGTTAAAGCGCCGACCTACACTGTCATTTAGGCTTTTCGGACTTGAAAAACGCAAAACTACACTGTCATTTGGGCTTTTCGGACTCGAAAAACGCAAAACTACACTGTCATTTGGGCTTTTCGGACTTGAAAAACGCAAAACTACACTGTCATTTGGGCTTTTCGGACCCGAAAAACGCAAAACTACACTGTCATTTGGGCTTTTCGGACCTGAAAAACGCAAAACTACACTGTCATTTGGGCTTTTCGGACTTGAAAA
>CAUPYF010000159.1:0-3406 GCA_963515435.1 uncultured Tannerella sp.
GCGCAGGTCGGGCGCCACGCTGAGGTTGCGCACGCGGTTGGAGGCGAAGAGGAAGCTATTCTCCACAAAGACGTTCACTGAGCGGTAGCCTTTGCCGACGGAGGCGCGCAGGTTGATGGCCTCGATGGGGCGATAATGTATGTGTAGGCGCGGGGTGACAAAGGCGCCGTGTTCGTTGTGCCGATCGGCTCGAAGGCCGGCCATGATGTCGAGGTTGCGCAGCGGCTTCCACGTGTATTCGGTGAAGGCGCCGGCGGTCCACTCCGTGCGCAGGCGGAGGAAGGCGGGGTCGGTGGCGAAGTACGCCGATGTCTGCTCCGTGCGATCCATGTTCAGGCTGAGGCCAATGCTGAGTTTGTGCTTTACGCCGAGGTCGGTGTCGAAGAGCAGGTTGGCGTAGACGTTGGACTGGCGGAGGTCGTAGGGGATGGCGCCGTAGGTCGCGTCTTGCCGGTGGAACGAGCCGGCGAGGATGAGCGCGATGCTGCGGTTGGCTTCGTCGTCGAGCACGTAGCCGTTCTTGGTGAACACCTCGCCGCGAAGCGTACGGATATCGATGCGATACAGCGGATCGCCGGGGCGGGCGGGCTTGGCGTGCGCCGTCTGCCCGTTCTCACGCGTCTCATGGATCAGCTTCACGCCTACCTGCGAGATGTAATTCTTGCGGTTATAAAACCAACGGTTGAAGAGGTTGAGCTGCTCCGTGAGGGGCTGGTCGAGGAAGCCGTCTCCGTCAGCATCGTGCGACCGTTTATCGCGGGAGTAGTTGGCGAAGAGTCCTGTGGAGAGGTGCTTCGTGAGGCGGATGGCGGCATCGGCGTTGCCCTCCATGCGACCCGCATCGGAGGCGAAGAGGTTGAGCGTAAGGGGCGCGGCCTTCACCGGCTTCTTATACTCCACATTGATCTGCCCCGTGATCGACTCGTAGCCATTGCGCACCGAGGCGCTGCCCTTCGACACTTGGATGCTCTCCATCCACGGCGCCGGCACGTAGTCTAACCCGAAGAGCGAGGCAGCGCCGCGGAAGTTGGGCACATTCTCCGTGAGCATTTGCACATACGTGCCGGGCAGGCCCAAGAGGCGGATCTGCTTGGCACCCGTGGCCGCGTCGGAGTAGGAGACATCGACTGAGGCGTTCGTCTCGAAGCTCTCCGAGAGGTTGCAGCAGGCGGCGCGCGTCAGCTCCTCATAGTCGATCTTCTCGGTCTGCACCGTAGCGATGCGCGACTTGAGCGTGGTGGCCACGCGCCCCTTGACGACCACCTCCTCCACCAGATTCGCCCTCTCGCGGAGGACGATGGCCAGTGTGCCACTGGCAGCGGTGACGTCGATCGTGTCTGAATAGAAACCGATGTAGGACGCCACGAGTCGGTCGGTGAGGTAATTGCTATGGAGAATGAAATTGCCATCGAGATCGGTCGTGGCCACCTCGCCCGATCGGAGCAGGCGAAGCGTGGCGCCGATGGCTTTTTCGCCATAGTCGAGGGCGACAGTCCCTTTCACATCGAATTGCGCCTGCGCAGCAGTGGTGCAAAGGGCGGCTAAGAGGGGCAGAGCATACTTGAATCGTATTCGCATAAATAATCGTTCTGTATCAGGGGGCACCATCTGTTTCAACAGGAGTACCTCTGCCGAATCAGGGCGGCAAAAGACGCATTTTTTCAGTGAAAGGGGCGTGGATAAATGGTTTTTGGATCTTTTGCAGAGACATTGGGCGAGGATGGCGCCACTGCGGGGGGGGGGATCTGTCAGGCAGGAGCACTGTAGCCTCGTCGAACATTTCGACGGGCCGTCGCAGCGTTTGCAACGCTCAAAATACACAGCGACGGGCCATACGCATAGATTATAAGGCCCCTCTATTTTTGCCGCCATTAATCACCCTTTAACTACCATCTAAAATGATTACACGTGAACTGATCGACCCACGGTCGATTGCCGTCATCGGCGGATCAAACAACATCCACAAACCTGGCGGACGGTTAGTAAAGAACCTGATCGAAGGCCCGTTTGCAGGCGATTTATACATCGTCAATCCGAAGGAGGACCGCATACAAGGGCGGCCCGTGACGCGCAGTGTGGACGCCCTGCCACAGGGCATTGAGCTGGGCGTGCTGGCCGTCTCCGCGGCACACTGCCCAGAGGCCGTGCGCGTATTAGTAGAGGAAAAAGGCGCCCGGGCCATCATTATTATATCCGCCGGCTTCAGCGAAGAGTCGACCGATGGGGCAGCCATCGAACGAGAGATCTGCCGCATCTGCACCTTAGCCGGTGCGGCGCTTATCGGCCCGAACTGCATCGGGCTGGCCAACCCGCATCACTACTCCGTCTTCACTTCGCCCGTGCCCACACTCGGCCCTGGCGGCGTCGATCTGATCTCTGCCTCGGGCGGCGTGGCGTTGTTTATCATCGAGTGTGCCTTGACGAAGGGGCTGCGGTTTCACTCACTCTGGTCCGTGGGCAACGCCGCGCAGACGGGCATCGAGGAGGTGTTAGAGTACATGGATACGCACTTCGACCCCTCCACCGACGCACGCATCAAGGCGCTCTACATCGAGGATATCCGCGACGCGGAGAAGCTCGTGCGGCACGCCTCGTCGCTCGTCAGCAAGGGGTGCCGCTTAGCGGCCATCAAGGGCGGGACGACGGAAAGCGGCATGCGGGCGTCGGCCATGCACACGGGCGCGCGGCCGACGAGCGAAGAGGCGGTGGCCGAGCTTTTCCGTCGGGCGGGCATCGTGCGTTGCCACAGCCGGGAGGAGCTGATCGTCGTGGCTTGCGCCTATATGTTGCCCATGCCGCGCGGTAGACGCTTTGCCGTGGTGACCCATGCCGGTGGAGCGGGTGTGATGCTGACCGACGCACTCGTCCGTTGTGGCATGGAGGTGCCGGCTTATCGGGGCGCGATGGCTGACGAACTGAAAGCGCGTCTGCTGCTGGGAGCGTCCGTAGCCAACCCGACCGACATCCTCGGCACAGGTAGCGCAGCCGACCTCGATTTGGCCATCGACTATGCCGACCGCCATTTCCCGGAGACGGATGCCATCGCCGTGATCTTCGGGAGCATCGGGCTGGGGCCGATCACGGAGGCGGTCGATGTGATCCGCCAAAAGATGACGACGTGCACAAAGCCGATCTACCCTGTCCTCCCGTCGGTGATCAACACGGCAGAGGAGGTGACTCACTTTGTCCGTGAGGGCGGCATCAACTTCCCCGATGAGGTGTTGCTGGCACGGGCCATCGAACTAATAATGAAAGACTAATAACGCAGGCCAAAGAGGTGCATCGCAGGCGGGAATCCGGCTCTGCGCGCAGAGGTGTTTATGAAAAAGGCATACTTTTGCCTCCCTAATCAAACCAGTAGATGATTCTTTCAGCATTAACGGCTATCTCTCCGGTCGACGGACGT
>CAUPYF010000160.1:0-3359 GCA_963515435.1 uncultured Tannerella sp.
AAAGTTTTTTTCATGCGATTTCTTGAGGCAATGGGCCGAAAAAGTTTTTTTCATGCGATTTCTTGAGGCAATGGGCCGAAAAAGTTTTTTTCATGTGATTGCTTGAGGAAATGGGCCGAAAAATTTGCTTGAAGGGTGTTTGTGTAAGGCTTTGTGGGGCGGGGCTGCTGCCAGACTCCATAGCTCAGAGCGGTAGCCCCCCCTCCCCCGCATGCATAAAAAAAGGCAGCCCGGGGGGGCTAGCCTTTTTAGTTACAAGTGAAAAGAGTGACGAGCGACTTGTTGCTACATCTCTTCCCGCCCAGAAACGTACTTCATAAACTGCGTCCGTTCATACATAGACGCATCCGCGGCGTTTGAGAGGCTCAGCCTTCCGCGAAACTCCTCCACCGACTCGTATTTCGTGCGCTCCATCCAGGCGCTGATCTGCTCCAACATTTCGGGCAACAGCTTCGCGCCGTGCTTGTAAAGCGCGCTGCACAGCTGCACCGCCGAAGCGCCGGCCAGGATGCACTTCACCACGTCTTGCCACGTGTGTACGCCCGTGGAAGCCGCGAGCGGCATGCCCTCCACAGCCCCCGCGACGATGGCCGTCCAGCGCAGCGTGTCGCCCAGTTCTGACGGCTCGCTAAACGGATGTGCGGCCACGATGCGGCAGCGTTCGATGTCGATGTCCGGGCGGTAGTAGCGGTTGAAGAGCACGACGGCGTTGGCGCCGAAGCCTTGCAGGCGACTCACCAACGCGGGGATGGTGCTGAAGCCCTTCCCAATTTTCATGATCACGGGGATGGAAACGCGCCGGCGAACACCCTTCAAGATGGCGCAGTATCGGTTGATCAGCTCCCGGCTGTCGGCGTGGATGTCAGTGTCTAAATAGAACACGTTCAGCTCTATGGCATCGGCGCCAGCACGCTCAATCTCCGACGCAAAATCCTCCCACGTGTCGGCGCGGTAGCAATTCACGCTCGCGATCACGGGTATGGTGTGGCGGGCCGCTTTGCTGTCGCGGATCAGTTGCAGATACTCCTCTCGGCCGTGAGCCCGCACGTAATTGCGGACATAATCTTCCGCCTCCGGATAGTCGCCCGCGTTCGCCATCAGCGCATCGCCCTGCGCCTCAATCTGCTCCTCGAAGAGCGATTTCAGCACCACCGCGCCAGCGCCCGCCTCTTCCCAGCGCCCAATCTGTTCTGCCTTGTTTGTCAGCCCCGAACTGCCCACGATCAACGGGTTACGCAGCCTCAATCCGGCATAGTTTGTCTCTAAATTTCTCATTGGTTTATTCCTTGTTTTTACTGTTTACGGGTACCCTCTACTCTCTATATCCTCTACTACTTCTAACTACCCTCTACTACTTTTTATACTCCCTCGGCCCAAAGATCTTCGTCCCCACGCGCACCATCGTACTCCCTTCTTCTATGGCCAATGGATAATCCTCACTCATCCCCATCGACAATTTCGTGAAGGCCTCCCGGTCCACATTCGGCATCGCTCGCACCTCATCGAAAAGCGAGTGCAATCGCTTGAACTCACGGCGCACCTGCTCAGCGTCATCCGTAAACGTAGCCATGCCCATCAGCCCCGCCACATTCACGTGCGCATACCTCCTGAGCGCCCCGTCGGAAAACAATTCTCGACACTCCTCCGTGCTAAACCCGTGCTTCGATGTCTCTTCGGCGATATGCACCTCGATCAACACGCGGATCTGTCGCCCCACGCGCTCCGCCGCCCTGTCCACCTCAGCCAGCAGCCGCAGCGAGTCAATGCTTTGGATCATGTGAATGAACGGCGCGATGTATTTCACCTTATTCGTCTGCAACGATCCGATGAAGTGCCACTCGATGTCGCTTGGCAATAACGGCTGCTTAGACACAAGCTCCTGTACACGGTTCTCCCCGAACACGCGTTGCCCCGCATCATACGCCTCACGCACCACATCGGCCGTGTGAAACTTCGACACCGCCACCAATCGCACGCCTTCAGGCAGCGTGGCTCGCACCGTTGCCAAACGTTCCGCTACCGTGCTCATGCCTCTCCCTCCTTCGCTGTCGGCGCCTCGCCCTGCCGCGCCTTCGCGCCCTCCGAGAAGGGGAACACATCCACCAACGAGCTCTCCGTGATCGCCGCCACCTCATAGTCAGCCATCGATCCCTTCATCCCCTCGTCGATCCTGTCCAGCGCTTCCCTCACCGACGACGCCTGCGCCAACATCTGCACCACCGTGCGTTTCTCCACTCCGCTCTTTTCATCGAGTGAGATGTAGTACACTTTTGCCTTGTAAAACCTGTCCCCCTGCTCGTTGTAAAACAGTTCTGCCAGCCGCACCCGCCGGATGTCAGCCACCATAAATTCCCCCGAGATGTACGGAGTCAGCTCTTCGATGATCCGCGCCTCCGCCTCAGTAAACGACATCGCGTCCACCAAGTAAGGCTCCGTCGCCTTCTTCTGCATTCCCCCCTCTATCATCTTTTCATATGAAACCTTGCATTCAAACCAATTCATGTCGTCTTTTTTCTGCTTTTATTACTGTATGTCCTATTTCGCTTTATCCACTCGTAACCGGCTGTAGACCTCCAGATTCGTGTATCGTCCGTTCGCCAATTTTGCCCCACATCGTTCCGTCCCCTCGTGCACAAACCCCAGCCGTTCCGGAATCGCTCGGCTACGCACATTCTCCGTCGCGCATTTTATCTGCACCCTGTACATCCGTTGTCGCCTGAATACCCACCGACACAACACACTGACTGCCGACGTCATCAAGCCCCGCCCCTGAAACTCCTCGCACAGCCAATATCCCAGTTCCGTCCTTCGGTTTTCGCGGTCCGTATCCTTAAACCCAATCAGCCCCGCAAACTGTCCTTCGCACACGATCACAAACACATAATCCCCCCGCTCTGCGTCAATCACCGACGTCCTAACAAAGCGCAGCGTATCCTCAATCGTCCGTGTGCTGTCGACGAAGGGCAGCCACTGCCGGAGGTAATTGCGTTGCGTATGGATCGCATTGAAAATGTCTGGAGCATCCAGCGGAGTAAGTGGCCGCAACACTGTTGTTGCGTTCAGACTCATCTCCTCCGCGTTATCTTTTCCCTTCCTCATTCGTTGTTCGTGTATGTTAATGTATACGCTGGAATCCTTGCCCCATCTTTCTTTCTTGGGCTGGCAAAACTATGACATATTTCCTACCCTCGATTCCTAAAACGAGGCTCTTACAATAATCGTTATGCCCTCTTCCCGTAGTTTCGCATCGAGATTCACTCACTCGTTAAACCATCATGGGACGTTTAGGCGTGATAGTATTCATCTGTCTATCAGCGCAGAAACGAAATTTAACAGGTGAAATTGGTAAAAAGATTTGG
>CAUPYF010000161.1:0-3336 GCA_963515435.1 uncultured Tannerella sp.
GGTTTGGAGTCAAATTCTAATGTACGGGCGCAAAGTTAGGGCGCATCGGGGCTGCGAGCGGTGTCTTTAGGTGTGTTTTTGGGTCTGTTCACGGCCAAAATCGGCGTCTGCGGTTCATTTCTTGGGCTGTTTGGGGCCAAAATCCGGTCTGTGGAGGCATTTCTTCTTTACCGTACACCCAACCTGTTGCGCGCCTTATCTCTCATCTATGAAGCAATAGACCAACCATCTACCCACCCGTCTAATCCTTCATCACGCAATCATATACCCTGCTTTATTTTCTATATCTACGTCTTATTCAAAACATATATCCGCTTACTTTAGCCGTCCACCGATCACAAGCAAAAGCATAAAAACGTTTATGGATAATACATCGCACTATAATCAAGAGCATAAGCCACCTCCATTTCACGCATTCGATCACGATCAAAATATGCTTTATGTTACATGATTGTACTTTTGAGTGTATTCAAAAGCGCTTTTGTGCTACAGTTTAGGCGTATTGATCGTGATCGACGAAATAACCGAGTAAAAAATCAGGACTACCGCGCAGAATCGATAGCCCTGAAATGATTCTTGCATAGGATTCGGATCAGTGTCTACACTCATCTAAACTCAAAGGTTTGCAGGATGCGCTCGCCCGCGTCGGCTTGATCGCCTTCGTTTACAGACTCACGACTGAACGCAAGTAGGTAAGCCTTTCCGTTGATAACCCATACGTAAAGCTCATTCGTAGTCACCACGTCTAATGCGGGGCGCTGCGTATAGACCAGCCGACGGCCTTCGTGACCAGCTCGGACGACGCGCTCGTTCGTTGTTACCTGACCTTGCAGGAGTTTGACAGCCTCCTCGACGTAGCTATCGGCATCGTATTTCCCGCTGGGGAGCACCTCCACGACGAGCGACACATTCTCGCGGAAGCGATCCCCGTCGCTCTCCGCCGGGGCATAGAGATAAAAGACCGCGTTCTCGCTCTCGGGCTGCAGCGTCCAGTCGCTCGGATACCGGATGGAGAAATCGGGGCGATCGATGGTCTGCCATGCCGCAGAGTCAGCGTATTGCCGCGCAGCCTCACGGGCCGCCAGATCCTCTTTATCTATCCGCGCCTGTCCGCCGCATGCAGTCAAGCAGATGGCCAGAACAGCCACATTCAGTATCGGGGCTAACACCCGGAATTTGGGCGTAAACCCATGTAGCAACGCGCCCGAGACGCCGTTTTTGGGTGTGAACCAACCGAGCAATGCGCCCGAGACGCCGTTTTTGGGTGTGAACCGACCGAGCAACGGCCTGGGGAGAGGGTTTTCAGACATAATCATGAAGAAAAAGGGGGTGAAAAAAAGCGAGGCGGCCGGGCCCTTCACGGGTGCGCGCCGCCTCTAATCTTATAGGAAACGAGATCGGCCGAGGCCGTCTCTAATGAATTGTTTCTGTTATCGCACGAGACTCGTGAAGGCTGCGTCCTTGGCGTACTTAGCGAACTCCAGGTCGTTAGCGGCCTCACGGGCCAGGGATTTCTTCTTGCTGATGGCCGCCTTGAGGTGGCTGATGACGCCGGCTGCGTCGTTCGTACGGGCGGAGACGATGGCCTTGAGGTAGTCCGTCGTTGCGTCCGGGCGGGTGACGGCGTTGAGGGTCTGCGAGGCCTTGCTGTAATCCTTGGTGAGGATCTGGGCCAGGGCGGCGTTGTTCGTCTTCGCAGCGCCGAACGAGCTGACGGCCTTGGCATAGTCGCCCTGCTCGAGGTAGAGCATGCCGAGCGCCTCGCCGAGCTCGGCCACGTCGGAGGCGCCACCGATGAGCTGCTGCGCCTTGTCGCGCTCGCCGCGAGTGAGAGCTAAGAGGCCGAGGTTGATGTCGGCGGCGCTGTTCTGCTGCACGCTGTTGGACTTGTTGAAGAGCTCTTCCGCCTTGCGGAGGTCGCCGGCATAGTAGCGCTGCATGCCGATGTTGTTCCAGGTGCGATAGTCATTTGGGAAGAGCTCCGAGGCTTTGGTGTAGATGGCCTCGCGGTCGGTATCGTTGTTCGTGAGGGTGGCGGCGTAGAGCAGCTCCTCCACGTTGAGTGCCTTGGGGTTCGACTGGGCCAGGCGAGTGATCTCCTCGTCCGACTTGCCGATGATTTCGATGTTGGCTGTCAGGCGCGAGCGGCGCAGCTGGGGCAGGATCTCGTCGGCCAGAGAGCGGAAGACGGTGGAGATATTTTTGATCTCGCGCTCGCGCTGTTCGGGGTCGGAGTACATGGAGAGGACGCGCAGCACGAGGTCTTTGTCTTGCAGGTTCGATTTCGATACGAGCTCCTTGAATCCCTCCCAGTCCTGCGCCGTGTAGTGTGCGCCGACGGGCACGTCGATCTTGCGCTTGCTCAGTTCGCCCTTCAGGTAACGCGTGGTGTTGGCTTCGCGGCGTTCGGCCAGCTCTTCGTTGAGGCTGAGGCCGCCGTCGGGCGAAGCGTAGGCGGAGACTTCCACGGAGACATTCTGGTTCGCAGCGTCGTTGGCCTGCTTCACGCGATCCTTCCAATCCTTCAGCTCGCCCTTGTTTAGCTCGTTAGAGCGGAGTTCCGCCTGCTGAATGAGGAAGAGGATGTTGGCGTCGTAGGCCTCCTTGATGATGCGTTGGAACTTATCCGCGCCCACGGCCGGATTGGCTGTGGCGGCGTTGGCCAGCGCGGAGGTGGCGATCACGCCGTCGGCAATCTTGATGTCAGGCAGTCGAGAGGACTTGTTGCCCACCTTCACGTCGAAGGTCAGGTAGAGCTCCGAGCGCTTCATCTCGGGTTTGTACTTGAAGGACGACTTCATGGTCACGTTGCCGCCTGTGGCGTAAGGGATCGTTTGATTGTTGGCGCGCACCTTTTCGCCTTGAAAGGTGTAAGCCGTGCCCCAGGTCTCGCCGCCGGCGTAGCGCAGGACGGGCGTGATGGTCAGCGTGGCGTTCTTCTTAAACCATTTGGCGGGATAAGCGATGTTGATCGTGACCGGCACCTGTCCGCCGACGGCTTCTAAGGGTTGCGGGTCAGCCTTGATGTAGTCAGCCGCGAGCGGCTTGAGCTTCCCCGAGCAGGAAGCGAGTGCCATGAGGATGGCGGCCATTGCAAGGAATGGCAGGAAGTTCTTTTTGTTCATGATCTCTTTAGGTGTGTGATGATGTGTGAGTGTGTATTGTTATTGTATATCTCTAATTCTATGCTCTTCGAGCTTGGGAGTGCAAAGCTAAGTGAATAACTATACTCAAACAGAAAAGGATTGCGAAAAAGGGAAGAGTCTCAGAGCGTCTAGAAAGGCCGATCCGGAGGTTCCGAATTATTCGTGGAACCAGTTAAAGCACCGACCTACA
>CAUPYF010000162.1:0-3287 GCA_963515435.1 uncultured Tannerella sp.
AAAGGCGTACTTCCCAATCGTGGTGAGCCCCTCCGGGAGGGTGACGCTTGTCAGCACGGCGCAATTCCTAAAGGCGTACGCCCCGACGCTCTTTACGCCGGCCTCGATCTTTACTTTCTCGATCTCGTTCCGGACATCCTTCCAAGGTTGTGCGTCTGCGTTGGCAAAGTCCGGCATGTCGCCCGTTCCGGTGATGGTGAGGGCCTTGTCGGTGGTGGTGTAACTGTAATTCAGCCCGGATGATCCGATGGGGCCGTTCTCATCTGCTGCCGCCGTTTGCGGCATCATGGCTCCTACCAGCCCCGCCGCAAGGAGCAGCAAGGCGAGGAGCGGTCTCGAGTAATTCTTTCTTGTGTTCATAGGTCATTTATTAATAGAAAAATAGTCGTGATCGTTATGGGGTATACGGCCCATCCGGGGTCTCATCTCTTTTCGCCCGCAAATGTATACGTATGCTTCATCCACAGCGAATTTTAGGGGAATGGCGGAAGCCTAAAAAGCACGCTCCGAGCTTCTCCATGATCATAAAAACCTTCTCCAAAACGGCAAAATGAAAGCAACAATCCGCGAACGAATTGCAAGAAGACCTTTTAAGGCACCGATCGGTGAAAAATCGTAAGCAAAGAAAAAGTCCCAATCCGTTGGCCTTATTGACGCACAAAGGTGCCCCCCAACAATAATTATAGGCCGTATGCGTTGGAAGAGGTGTCTTTTTTTAGGGTAACCATATGAATCTATATGAATCGCGACAGCATCTGAAATACGTGTTCATCATCGTAGCGATCCTTATCGCCCTTGTATCGCTGGGCGTCTCTGATCGGCTGATCAAAAAGCTGGCCCAGGAGGAGCGTACGCGTATGGAGATCTGGACGGAGGCCTATCGCGTCCTTACCACCGAGGACACGGACCAGAATCTGATGGTGATCCTCCGTATCATCGAGGGAAACACGTCAATCCCCGTCATCCTCTGCGACGACCGAGGAGAAATCCTTAGCCACCGCAACATCCGTGTCCCCGCCGAGGGCGACAGCCTCTTCCTCCGGCGCAAGGTGCGCGAGTTTCAGGCCAAGCATACGCCCATCGTCGTGGAAATCGGAGACAACGCGCGGCAATACCTCTACTATGACGATTCGATCCTCCTTAAGCGCCTCCTGATCTACCCCTACGTGCAGCTGTCTGTCGTTTTCGTCTTCATTCTGATTGCCTTCTTAGCCCTGGCCAGCACCAAACGGGCGGAGCAAAACAAAGTCTGGGTGGGGCTGACGAAAGAGACGGCTCACCAACTCGGGACGCCCATCTCGTCGCTCATCGCATGGGTGGAGTATCTCAAGACGAAGGACGTGGAAGCCACCTACCTCAACGAAATGGAGAAGGACGTAAAGCGGCTCGAGGTGATCGCGGACCGCTTCTCGAAGGTCGGCTCCGTGCCGGCGCTTAAGCAGCTCGACGTGAACGAGGCCGTGCGGACGTCGTGCAACTATATGAGCACGCGCGTCTCCTCCAAGGTGCGGATCGCCTACGAGCCCACGTCGGAGCCGCTTTATGTGCAGATGAACGAATCGCTCTTCTCATGGGTGATCGAAAACCTGACCAAGAACGCAGTCGACGCGATGGAAGGCCGCGGCATGATCACCGTCCGCACGGGCCGACGCAAACGGCGGGTGTGGATCGACGTGACGGACACGGGTAAAGGCATTCCTAAGTCGCGTTTTAAGACCGTCTTCACCCCGGGCTACACGACTAAGGCACGCGGATGGGGGCTGGGACTTTCCCTTGTGCGCCGCATCGTGGAGACCTCGCCCGGCGGACGGATCTATGTCCGCTCCTCAGAGCCAGGGCGCGGCACGACGTTCCGTATAGAGATGGCCGCTGCTGCGTGGGGATTGTAGGAGCGCAAGAGGGGGGCTGCTTATAGTCAAGCAGAAATGGTTCCACGAATGTGTACCCGGTGCGGCCCTACAGGCCGCATCATCGGGGTACCCAATCATCTAAAACGAACGTGAGTTCGATGTGGGGCAATTCATTTATGTAGAGATGGGACTCCCTTGCACGAGGGCTGCAAGCTGCCTTGCACGATGTCTATGAGCCATTGGGAAAGATGTTTCCCCCGAGGTGGGGAGATGGATTTCTTACGTCGAACTCACGTTCATTAATCATCACCCAATCCCGCTCATGTCGTCTTCCGGTAATTGAGCGCCGCCCAGGTGTGGAAGACGAGGGCAAAGCCGGCTGTGATGGCCATATGGCTGCGGACGTCGCGCCAGGCACTGCCCTTGAGAACGATCATGCGGCAGGCCTCCATGAAGTAGGTCACGGGGTTGGAGCGGGAGATGGCGCGCGCCCAGGCCGGCATGCTCTCCACGGGCGTGAAGAGGCCGCTCATCAGTATGAAGATGGTCATGAAGAAGAAGGTGACGAACATGACTTGCTGCTGCGTCTCGCAGTAGGTGGAGATGAGCAGGCCGAGGCCGAGCATGGCGGTGAGGTAGAGCAGAAGGTAGGCGTAGAGCAGGCTGACGTGGCCCACGGGGATGATGCCGTAAAGCGGGCGGGCGATGAGGTAGAGGCCGACGGTGAAGATGAAGATGCCGATCAGGAGGAAGGGGATGGTCTTGGAGAGCAGGAAGACGTATTTGCCGACGGGGGTGACGTTCATCTGCTCGATGGTGCCGGTCTCTTTTTCGCCGACTAAGTTGAGGGCGCAGAGGTAGGTGGAGATCATGGTGACGAGCAGGGTGAGGACGGCGGGAACCATGAAGAAACGGTAGTTGCCGGCGGGATTGAAGCGACGGATGGGGACTGCCCGGAGGGTGGGGGCGGGAGACATGCGGACGTCGGGGCGGCGGTCGAGGCGCAGGTCGTCGGTGAAGGTGGCTACGACTTGCGCGAGGTAGGCGCTGCCGAGGCCGGCCTTTACGCCGTTGATGGCGTTGACGGCGGTGAAGAGTTGCGCGCCATGGCCGGCGGTTAAGTCGCGCTCGAAGTGGCGGGGGATCTCCAAGACGAGGTCGGCGCGGTCGCTCTCCACGAGCGCCAAGGCGCCGTCGAAGGTGGCGGGTCGGGCGGCGAGGCGGAAGTAACCCGAGGAGGTCAGCTTGTCGGTCAGGCGGCGGGAGGTGGCGGAGTGGTCGGTGTCGACGATGGCGATATCTAAGTGCTTGATCTCGTAGTCCGCTGCCCAGGGGAGCACCAATAGTTGGATGATAGGCATGGAGAAAATAAGGGGCAGCAGGGTCTTGTTGCGGAATATGCGGAGGAACTCTTTCTGGAGTAGGTAACGGAGGGTG
>CAUPYF010000163.1:0-3278 GCA_963515435.1 uncultured Tannerella sp.
AGTGTAGTTTGGGCCTTTCGATTCATGTAAAGTAGAAACTACAGTGTAGTTCGGGCGAATTTATAGTTGGGATATAAGGCTATGTGCGGGCATGGGCAGCAGGGAGATCTGCGAACGAACGTGCGGGGAGCCCCCGTCGCTTTTTCTACTTTTGCACGTCAAAAAAATGAAAACAACGGATGGAGACTTTGAAACATGAATGCGGCGTGGCGATGATCCGGCTGCTGAAGCCACTCGATTATTACCACCAGAAATACGGCACCTGGATGTATGCCCTCAACAAGCTCTACCTCCTCATGGAGAAGCAGCACAACCGCGGACAGGACGGCGCCGGATTCGCCTGCGTCAAGCTCGGCGCCAAGCCTGGGGAGGAGTACATGTTTCGCGAACGCGCCGCGGGCACGGGCGCCATCACGGAGATTTTCGAGACCGTCTACAGCCACTACCGCGACGTCCCGCACGAACGCCTCTCCGACCCTGCCTACGCCGCGGCCGTCCTGCCCTTCGCCGGCGAGCTCTATTTAGGTCACCTGCGCTACAGCACCACCGGCCGCACAGGCCTCGCCTACATCCATCCCTTCCTGCGCCGCAGCAACTGGCGCGCCTGCAACTTAGCGCTCTGCGGCAACTTTAACCTCACGAACACCGACGACATCTTCGCCGAGATACGCGCCTCCGGACAGCACCCGCGGAAGTATGCCGACACCTATTTCATCCTTGAGCAAGTGGGGCACCTGCTCGACAGCGAGGCCGCACGCCTCCGCCGACAGTTCGAGGCCGACGAAGGGCGTACGGGCTTAGAAGTGACGCGTGAGGTGGAGCGATGCATCGACCTGGCGCACGTTGTCCGGCCCGCTGCACAGACATGGGACGGGGGATTCGTCATCTGCGGAGCCACGGGCAGCGGAGAGGCCTTCACCGTGCGCGACCCCTGGGGCATCCGCACCGCTTTTTATTATGCCGACGACGAGATCGTGGTCGTCGCCTCCGAGCGGCCCGTCATCCAAACCGTAATGAACGTGCAGGCCTCCGATGTCCGCGAGCTCGGCCGTGGCGAAGCCCTCTTCGTCAACCGGGAAGGCGAGCAACGCACCGAGCAGCTCCTCCCCCCACACCCGCTCAGCGCCTGCTCCTTCGAGCGCATCTACTTCTCTCGCGGAAGCGACCGCGACATCTATCGCGAGCGTAAGCAACTCGGCGAAAACCTCGTCGACCCGATCCTCCGCAAGGTGGACGGCGACTTGGAGCACACCGTCTTTTCATTCATACCCAACACCGCCGAGATGGCCTACTTCGGCATGCTCGAAGGCCTACAGAAGCACTTAGACCGACGCATGGAGCAGCAGCTCACTGCCCCCGGCGTACACCAAGACCCTGAGGCCGTGCGCCGCATCCTGGCCCAGCGCGTAAGGAGTGAGAAGGTCGTCCTGAAAGACATCAAGCTCCGGACCTTCATCGCCGAGGGCAACACGCGCAACGACCTCGCCGCCCACGTCTACGACATCACCTACGGCAGCATCGAACCTTACACGGACAACCTCGTCGTCATCGACGACAGCATCGTGCGCGGCACCACCCTCCGCCGCAGCATCATCAGCATCCTCGACCGCCTGCACCCGCGCCGCATCATCGTCGTCTCCTCCTCGCCGCAGATCCGATACCCGGATTATTACGGCATCGACATGTCCAGCCTCGGCGAGTTCATCGCCTTCCGCACCGCCATCGATCTGCTCCGCGCCCGCGGCATGGAGCACATCATCACAGACGCCTACGAGCGCGCCCGCCGTCAGAAGGGCACCCCAGACGAGTCCCGCATCAATTGCGTCAAAGCCATTTACGCGCCCTTCACTGATGAGGAAATCTCCGACCACATGGCCCGTATGCTCACCGGCCCTGACGTCCACGCCGATATCGGCATCGTCTTCCAGCCCCTCGACGGCCTACACCACGCCTGCCCCCGCCACCCCGGCGACGGGTATTTCTCCGGCGATTATCCCACCCCTGGAGGCACCCGCCTTGTTAACTGCGCCTTTATCCAATACATCGAGCAGACCTACCAGCCCCGCAGCGCCAGCCCCCAATCGTAAACCGTCATAAAAAGACAAACAACACCCCTACAGACAATGAAACGCATCCGACTGACTGACCTCAACGATCCGAACTTTGCCCGCGCATGGCGCCTCTACAAAGGCACCTTCCCCATCGACGAGCGTCGCCGCCTTTCCTCCCAACGCCACATCCTCCTGCGGTCGATCTATCACTTCGACATCATCGTGGAGCGCGACACCTTCATCGGCATCCTCCTCTGGTGGGAGTTTGAGAACGTGCGCTATGTGGAGCACTTCGCCGTCATCCCCGCCCTGCGCGGCATGCGGCACGGCGGGCGCATCCTCAGGCGCTTCCTCGCCGAGTCTGACCTCCCCGTCTGGCTCGAAGTCGAGTTCCCGGAAGACGGGCTTAAACGGCGACGCATCAACTTCTATCGCCGCGCCGGCTTCATCCTCAACGATCACCCCTACCTGCAGCCGGCCTACGAAAAGAGCACCGCCCCCGTCCCCCTGCTCGTCATGACCTACCCCGAGGCCATCTCCGAGCCGGACATCCGCTACTTCTGCCGCGAATACCAGCCGATGCTCACCGATTACAGCATAAGAAAAGGATAGAGAGAGAAAAAAAACAGGCTGAGGCCGTGCTGGGGCGCCTCCGATGACTTTCTGTGGCTTATAGTCAAGCAGAAATGGTTTGCGAATGTGTATCTGGCCAAATTCGCCGGCGTCCGCAGCCCGGGCTATGGTCCGGCGGCCCTACAGGCCGCTCCGGGTACACCTTCGCAAACCAATTTCATTCGACTATAAGATCGCTTTCCCGCGGGCTGCTCAGGTTACTTTCGGAAAAGCAGCCCAAGACGCACCAGGTTTTGCTTTGCTTTTTCCAAAAGTGCCCGATTCCCGCCGGGGCTTACACCTTCTCATGGCCGTGGAAAAATCATCGCCGTGTCCGCCTTGGAATGATCGTCTATCTTTGTCCGCCGTTAAAAAAGAACCAAAACATTGTGGCAAATACGAAGTACATTTTTGTGACAGGCGGTGTCGTTTCCTCCCTCGGCAAAGGCATCGTTTCGGCCTCGCTTGGCAAGCTGCTGCAAGCGCGCGGCTACCGGGTGACGATCCAAAAGTTCGACCCTTATATTAACGTAGACCCAGGGACGCTCAACCCCTACGAGCACGGCGAGTGCTTCGTCACCGTCGATGGGCACGAGACGGACCTCGACCTCGGGC
>CAUPYF010000164.1:0-3268 GCA_963515435.1 uncultured Tannerella sp.
GACCTCGCGGCCGGCGATGGAGCCGAGGTTGACGATGTGGCCAGCGCGGCGGGCGGCCATGCCGGGGGCGACGGCGCGGGTGACGTAGAGCAGGCCTTTGATATTGGTGTCGATCATGCGCTCCCAGTCGTCGGGGTCGCCCTCGTGGAGGGGTTCGAGGCCGACGGCCAGGCCGGCGTTGTTGATGAGCGTGCCGATGGCTTGCCATTCTGGCGGCAGGCTGCCAATAGCTTGGTTGACGGCGTCGCGATTGCGGACATCGAAGGCGAGCGTGAGGAAACGGCCTTTGGGATAAGCGAGAGAGAGTTCGTCGCGGAGGGCGTCAAGGCGTTCACGGCGCCGTCCGGTGAGGATGAGTTGGTGGCCTTCCGAGGCCAATACGCGGGCCGTAGCCCGACCGATGCCGGAGGTGGCGCCGGTGATCATTGTGATAGGTTGCATAAGTTCAAGTAGTTGGAGGAGTAGGGGCGAAAAATCTTTCACCCCTACAGCTTGGGTTTGCGGATTTTGTGTTCCATCTCGAAGGGGATGACCATGGATAGCTCCATGAACCCCATGTAGCGGCCGTCCTCGTACCAAGGGATCTGGTAGATGAGCTTCTTGCGGCCGTTCTTTTCAATGGTGTAGACGTGTTTGCGTTCGCGGCGCATCATGTCTTCCAGCATCGTGCGTGTGGGCTCCGGGTGGCAGTCGAGCACATTGCTGCCGATCAGTTCCTGCCCGGGCTTGAGGTTCACCTCGCGCGATTGGTCGTTCATGTCGATGATGCGCCCATCGCGGTCGCAGATGGTGACGGCGATGTCGGCTTCTTGGAAATACTTCATCATAGGGTGGGGGTATGCAATAAGCCCGGCCGCTTGGGGTGGGCCGGGCCGGGCTTACCTGTTACATTATATGTATGCGTACATTATATATACGTGCAATCAGCCTTGGCAGCTGCAGATGGTGGGCACCAAGTTGCGGTCGCCATATGCATTGTTGACGCGGGCGACGTTGACCCAGAACTTGGCGTCGTGCAACCACGGCAGCGGGAAGGCCGCCTTGGAGCGTGGATAGGGGTGGCTCCACGCGTCGGCCGTCACCTCATATTCGGGGTGCGGTGCGTTCTTGAGCACGTTGTCCTCCTTGTCAGCCGTGCCCTTCTCCACCTCGTCAATCTCCTGGCGGATGCACTGCATGACTTCCACAAAGCGATCCAACTCGTACTTGCTCTCGCTCTCGGTCGGCTCGATCATCAGCGTGCCGTGGACGGGGAAGGAGAGGGTGGGGGCGTGGTAGCCGAAGTCCATGAGGCGCTTGGCGATGTCGCTCTCGTCGATGCCGGAGTGCTCCTTGATGGTGCGGCATTCGAGGATGAGCTCGTGCCCGACGCGTCCGCGCGCACCGTTGTAGACGATGCCGTAGTCCTTCTCAAGTTTGGCGGCCAAATAGTTGGCGTTAAGGATGGCGATGCGTGTCGCTTCCGTCAGCCCCTCGGCGCCCATCATGCAGATGTAGCCGTAGGTGATGGCCAAGATGCCTGCGCTACCGTAGGGCGCGGAGGCCACGGTGTTCAGGTTGTTGCCGAAGGCCACGGGGTGGGAGGGGAGGAAGGGCAACAGGTGTTCGGCCACACAAACGGGACCTACACCGGGGCCACCGCCGCCGTGAGGCGAAGCAAAGGTCTTGTGGAGGTTCAGGTGGCAGACGTCAGCGCCGATCGTTCCGGGGTTCGTCAGACCGACCTGAGCGTTCATGTTGGCGCCGTCCATGTAGAGCTGTCCGCCGCAGGCATGCACGATGTCGCACATTTCCTTGATGTCCGTCTCGAAGATGCCGTGCGTCGAGGGGTAGGTGATCATGCTCGCGGCCAGGTTGTCGCGGTTCTCCTCGGCCTTGGCACGGAAGTCAGCCAGGTCGACGTTTCCTTTCTCGTCGCAGCGTACGGTGACGGTCGTGAAGCCACACTGGATGGCGCTGGCGGGGTTCGTACCGTGAGCCGAAGCCGGCAGCAGCACCACGTTGCGGTGTCCCTGTCCGATGCTTTCGAGGTAAGAGCGGATGATGCGCAGACCGGTGTACTCGCCCGCAGCGCCGGAGTTCGGTTGCAGTGTGACGCCCTTCAGACCAGTGATCTCGATCAATGCCGCGGAGAGGTTCTCGATCATCTCAATGTATCCGGCCGCCTGATCCACGGGGGCATAGGGGTGGATGTTCTGGAACTCCGGCCGACTGAGCGGCAGCATTTCAGAAGCAGCATTGAGCTTCATCGTGCACGAACCCAGCGGAATCATGGAGTGAGCCAGCGAGATGTCGCGACGCTCAAGGCGCTTGATGTAACGCATCAGCTCGGTCTCGGTGTGATACTTGGCGAAGAGTTCCTGCTCCATGAACTTGGAGGTGCGCACGAACTTCTCATCGAAGTAGCGACCGCGGTTGATGTCGTCCACGTTGGCGGCATACGTCTTGCCTGCCACACCGGCAAACATTTGCAGCAGCACAGCCAGCGACTTGGGTTGCGTCGTCTCGTCAAGGCTGATGCCCACGTGACCGTCCTCGAAGTAGCGCAAGTTGATGTTGCACTCCAGTGCGATCTCGCGCAGCGTCTTAACCTCTACGCCCTCCGGCAGTGCGATCTTGAGCGTATCGAAGAAGTTTTTGTTCACCTGCTTATAGCCCAGCTTCTCAAGTTCTTCGGCTAAGAATCCGGCGTAAGCGTGAATACGTGAGGCGATGTCGCGCAGTCCGTCGGGACCGTGATAAACGGCATAGAATCCGGCCATCGTAGCCAGCAGTGCCTGCGCCGTGCAGATGTTCGACGTCGCCTTCTCACGCTTGATATGTTGCTCACGCGTCTGAAGCGCCAAGCGATAAGCGGGGTGCTCGTAAGCATCGATTGAGATGCCAATGATGCGGCCGGGGATGGTGCGCTTGTACTCGTCTTTCGTGGCGAAATAGCCCGCTGACGGACCGCCGTAAAACATGGGGATACCGAAGCGTTGGCTGCTACCGAACACCACGTCTGCGCCCCATTCGCCCGGAGGCGTCAGCAGCACGAGGCTCATCAGATCAGCGGCCACAGCCACGCGCACATCCTTCGCATGCGCCGCCTCCACAAACGCGCAATAGTCCTCAATCTCGCCATCGCCGTTGGGGTACTGCACGATGGCCGCAAACTCCTTTCCGGTGAACTCAAACGTCTTGAAGTCGCCCGTCACCACCTCGATGCCTTGTGGCTTCATGCGTGTGTGGATCACGGCCTTGGTCGACTCAAACACGTGCTCGTCGA
>CAUPYF010000165.1:0-3218 GCA_963515435.1 uncultured Tannerella sp.
TGGCTCAACCGCTCCAACTGGCACGTACAGGCCGGAGACAGTCGCCGCAAGGCCGCCGCCATCGGACGTGCGGCCGGACGCAACCACGAGGTGGGCCGTAAGATCGTCGAGATGGCCCGCCACATGGGCATCGAGGTCGTCGAGCAGCGGCCCTTGCAGAAATGCTGGCGGGGCCCGGACGGCAAGATCACCGCCGCCGAGCTGGCCCAGTTCACGGGCTACACCCGGCGCACCTCGCAGGACATGCGCGACGCCGCCCTCCTGGCCTGGGTGCACGCCGGGCTGCCCATACGGCTGGGCCCTTGACCGCGCCGCGTGGGGCGTACTCCTTGACTTTACTCCTTGACTTTATCGCCAGGGGGGCTACCGTAAGAGTCAAGGAGTACACGCCCCTGCCCTGCGGCCGTATACCCTTTACCTTTGCAGCCATCAACGTAAACAAATACAACATGATAGACGAACCGAAAACTCCTGATACCGGAGCAAGAGACCAGCATGGACGCTTCAAGAAGGGCCATTCTGGCAACCCGGAGAAGATCTTCAAGACTCGCCCCGAAAACGCAGGCCGAAAACCCTCCGCCTTCAAGATAGCCTTAGCCATATTGAAGGAGCACGGCGAGGCCTTGTCGCTGGAGGACTTCAAGCGTTCCGCCGCCTATATCGTGGGCATGAGTATCCCCGACCTGAAAGGGTTTATGAAGCGGAGCGACATCCCGCTGGCTCTTCTCGTGGTGGCTAAGTCCATCTATGGAGATTATCAGAACAAGCAGATGCGTAACCTCGAGACGTTGCTCAACCGGCTCTATGGCATGCCCAATCAACCGACCGAGATCACCACAAACCGGTCGCCCTTGGAGCTGCTCAGCAACGACGAACTGCTGAAGATTATCAACGATGCCAAGGGGGTAGCCGCCGAGAGGGCCCGTGCCAAAGCCGCCGAGGCAGTGGAGGACGCGGATGAATAGCGTAGACCGCGACCGCCTGATGCTCCGTGCCGAGGCTGCCTTGGTGCTTCAACGACGCGCCGCTCGGGTGGAGCTTTGGGCTTACTGCCTCTATTTGGATGGGGATTTCTTTAGTCGACGCCCGGTGCTAAAAACCGTGGCCGAGGCCTTCGAGCGCGTTGCCCGGGCCTACGACGAGGGGCGCCTCCGCCGATTGGCCGTCAGCCTTCCACCCCGTGCGGGCAAATCGTACCTCACCACGGTCTTTATCACTTGGATGCTTGGGCGCCACCCGCTGGAAAGCGTGATGCGAAACACCTGCTCCGGCCCCCTGTATGAAAAGCTCTCTTACGACACGCTGGACATCCTTCGCAGCCGCCGATTCGCAGAGGTCTTTCCCGACGTGCGCCTCCGCCGCAACGCGCAGAACGTCGGCGGTTGGAAAATCGATGGCACCCGGCAGGTGAGCTATTTCGGCGGTGGCGTAGGAGGCACCGTGATCGGTTTCGGCGCTTCGATGCTGGCCGTCACAGACGACCTCTACAAGTCGCTCGAGGATGCCCTCTCGGAGACCGTCAACGAGAAGACCTGGAGCTGGAAGCAGGGCACGCACGACAGCCGTATCGAGCGCCATTGTTGCTCCATCGATATAGGCACCCGTTGGAGCGCACACGATGTGCTTGGGCGTATGGAGGAGGCCGGCCTATACGACGAGATCGTGCGCATACCCGCCCTCGACGAGCGCGGAGAGTCCTTCTGTCCTGACGTCCACACCACGGACTATTACCGCCAGCTGCGCGCTGAGCTCGACGAATCCATCTGGGCCGCCGAATACATGCAAGAGCCCTACGAGGCCCGCGGGCTGCTTTTCCCGCCCTCCGAATTGAAGCGCTTCAAGCGGGCTGACATCGCCGGGCGCACCCCGGACGGTGTGATCGCCGCCGTGGATACGGCCGACCTCGGTGAGGACTTCTTTGCCGCCCCCTTCGCTCTCGTCTTTGGCACGGAGCTCTACCTTGTCGACGCGCTCTTTACCCGCGATGGCATCGAGGTGACCGCCCCTCGACTGGCCGCGCAGCTGATCGAACGGGCCGTGGATATGGTGCGCATCGAGTCCAACAATGGCGGACGCGCCTTTGCCCTCGAGGTGGCCCGTCTGGTCAAGCTGGCCGCCCCGCGTAGCCGTTGCACGATCGAGCCCCGCCGTACGACGCAGAACAAGGAGACGCGTATGCTGATGAAATCCGGATGGATCAAGCAGCATGTTCACTTCCTCGATCAGAGCGAGTACACCCGCGCCTCGGAGTACGGCCGCTTCATGGACAACCTCACCGGGTACAAGAAGGAAGGCAGCAACCGCCACGACGATGCCCCGGACGCCCTGACCATACTGGCCGAGCTCTACGCCTCGCTGGATGGCAACTATACCGGCCGCTCTATTCGCCGCGTGGCCCACCAAGGCGGAACGCGCCGGTAATCACCTCAACAACGTCAACAACTTAACAATTCAACAACAATGGGAGTAATCAATTACAACGGTGCCCTCTATCTGGCCACCGGCATAGACAACAGTGGCCTCCGCCGCGACGCAAGTGAGGCAGAAAGAATCATTGAAAGCCTCGGGAATGCAGCCAAAAAAGTCGGGCAAATGATGGGAGTGGCCTTTACTCTGGACGCCGCCAAAGATTTCGCCGTCAAGGTGGCCACCGTCCGTGGAGAGTTCCAAAAACTTGAAGCAGCCTTCAAGAGCATGCTCGGGAACAAGGAGGCAGCCGACCGTCTGATGCAGCAACTTACCCGTACAGCCGCCACGACGCCTTTTGGTATGCAGGAGGTCGCAGGCGGCGCCAAACAGCTGCTTGCATACGGTGTGGCTGCAAACGAAGTGAATGACACCCTTGTACGCCTCGGGAACATAGCCTCCGGGCTTTCTATTCCCTTGAACGATCTCGTATACCTCTATGGTACCACTATGACCCAGGGGCGCCTTTTCACACAGGATCTTCGGCAGTTCATGGGCCGCGGTATCCCCATTGCCGATGAGTTAGCTAAGCAGTTCGGCGTAACCAAAGACCAGGTGCAGGGACTCGTAGAGGCAGGCAAGGTGGGCTTCCCGGAGGTGCAGAAGGCCCTCGAATCGCTCACCAACGAGGGTGGAAAGTTCTACAACCTCATGGAAGAGCAATCCAAGACCATCGCTGGTAAGATCTCCAACCTAAGCGACGCTATAGAGATGATGTTTAACGACATCGGGAAGAGTAGCGAGGGCGTGAT
>CAUPYF010000166.1:0-3215 GCA_963515435.1 uncultured Tannerella sp.
GGTCGAGGCTGCCCTCTACCTCGTCTTTTCCAAAGCGTCCGTCTTGCCCACGGCGGGCCTTGATGTTGCAGTAATTGAAGTCGCCGACGGGCTTCATGCCTGCGCCGGTGTCCAGCACGTCCATCGAGATCATCAGCTGGCGCATAGCATTGCTGAGCGTGTTGTCGGCCTCGAAATAGGCGCGGTCGCTGGCCTTGACAAAGTCCGGCCGAGTGTTGGGCCCAAAGGCGCCTTTGACGGGTTGCCCCTTGTACGTGTAGGGGGCATAAGCCGGGGTAAACTCCGGCGGGATGGTGGTTTGGGTTGGGATGTTCATTGTTGTTGAATCGTTTATTTGTTGGGTTGTTGAGGGGGTGGCTGGTGGCCGTGCAGGGTGTCCTCTACCTTATCCCGTAGAATCTCGGCGAGGTTGTCATTCCCGAGGGCTTTAATCACGGCTTGCACGATAGCCTCAGAGCGGCGGCGGGTCTTTTCGTCTGCCGTCTCGCGCACGCTGAGGATCTCGATGATGCAGAGAAAGACACTCATCAGGCAAGTAATGACGGGGAAGCCGACGATGGGGTGTAGCTTCATCAGCACAAAGAGGTGCGAGAAGTGCAGCATGTAATCAATCATGGCCGCAATGATTACGGCACCCTCGTAGGTGACGAATTTGGTCGCAGTGCGGCTGAGCGGTTTCGAGCGGATCTTTTGGCCGCTCTCTTTGGCCTTGCGTATGCCGCTAATGAGGTCGACCACGATAGCGGTTAAGACGAATAAGAAACACGCGGTGGCCACGGGAAACATGGCCCCGGTGCCTTCAAAGAGTACTTCCATTGTTTGTTGTTAGTTGTTGGTTGAGGGGTGGATTATGGCACCAATTCCACGCGGCGTTCGATAAGCAAGTAGCCTTCTTCCGTACGGCGGTACTTCATATCCGGGCCGAAGGCGGCGGCTATGGGTTTGCTGTCCGAGCCTTTGATCCGGAAGGTGCCGTTTCCGAAATCCTTGCTGTCTCCAAATCGTCCAGCCGGGGAATAGACCGAGGCCGTGATGCCCTTATTGAGTATACCGCCTGTGGCCTCCATGAACCCGTCTACGGTAACCGACTTTCCGGCACCTCCAAGGTCTACCGTAGCGTCGCGGCCCGAATTGTTCGTGATTATGTATTTGTAAATGATGCCGGTGTATTTCTCAGGGATCTCTACGTCGAAATACTCCAGCTCGCCGTCGGGGTCTTTGACCTCCCCGGCGCGGTCGACGCAGGCCTTGACAACCACCTTGAGCGTCGTCGGATCGATGTCGCACGAATAGACATGCGGCCTCCCGGCGTCCGGAAGGGTCGGAGCCTCGGAGGCTGCGCCGCCTTGTGGTGCGCCTCCGAGGTGGT
The DNA here is from genome assembly GCA_963515435.1 of uncultured Tannerella sp. Taxonomy (GTDB): domain Bacteria; phylum Bacteroidota; class Bacteroidia; order Bacteroidales; family Tannerellaceae; genus Tannerella. The sequence goes on from CAUPYF010000166.1 coordinate 1,370, forward strand.
ATTCCATCAAATGAATGGTTTGCATGGCTTAGGCCCTCCTTACTCGATATACATAGCCTTGCCGGGTGCGCCGGCTACCAGTCTGAGCTGCTGCCCTGACGTGATACCATCGACACCAAACTCCACGGCGCTACCATCGAATCCAAATCCGGTAACCACTTGGGCGGGTACCCAGTCTTTGCCTGTAATCGAACGCTCCAACACAAGGCTATTTCCCTGCGTGGCTACTTCAAACTCAACTCGCAGCGTTATGGCTGCCTTCTTAGGCGTGAATGCTTCGGAGATGTACTGCTTTTCACGCTCTTTGTTCATACTGATTTCTCTCATTTCTAATAGGGTTTATGGGTTATGTGTTTGAGCCCCGAGGGGCGGGTGGCTATTCCCAGCACATCAGGCCGGTATTGATGTCTATAACCACGCGCTTGAAATCGTGGCTGCCGGGCATATAGGCGATATGATTCTTATGAGGAAGCGGTTTCACTTTGAGCTGCACGTAAGATTTCCAATCGGGGTCGTTATCGATATGGGCAATGGTGGCAGAGAACTCATTTCCGCCCTTCTCCATTCCAAGTTTATCATAGTTGATGTACGCCTTTTGACTTTGGAATCCGCTAACAGTCAAAGCTCCTCCTCCCAAATAGGATTTTCCGGAATCTCCGATAAGATCAAGCCAGCCCTCAGATGACAGCTCTGATCTCGTTCTCCATCCCAACCACTCTACGGGGACGACCTTTGACCCAACGAGAGAGCTTTCCGTTATAGAAAAGCCGGCCACTTTCGCCCCTGCTCCGATCTGGAGTGCTCTCGTATTGATCAGCTCCGTCTTGATATAGCCGCCTTCGATGATGGTGGTTCCGTTCCTCTTTACGCGGTTGATATCGATATCGCCGTAACTGATTTGGTTCTGCTGATTGTTGATCTGCGATTGCTGGTTGCTCAGCTTGTCACTTTGCGTATTGAGCTGCGATTGCAGGCTCTTGAACTCCGCGCGGCCGGTGAGGGAGATGTTCTGCGATATGAGGTTGATCGCGCTGGGGCTTTGGGTGATGTACGAGGCAATGGTGTCACCATTAGCCAGCTGCGCGGAGGCGTAAAGGGCATTGCCCTCGGCCCTCGAGATGAAGCCCGCCGTCTGCAGACGGTAGATCTTATCGTCAGCCGTGGCTTGGCGGCTCAGGAGGTTGTTCACGTTCTGCTGCGTCTGTTGCTGGAAGGCGTCCAGCTGCGCCTTCGTGCCGCCCGCCGTTTGGTTGGCACGGCCTACCTCCGCGCGGATCTGATCGGCTGTGACTTTGAACTCTGACTTTGTCAGGTAGCCCGTCAAGTCGGGTTTGTCGGTCAGGTTGTTGTAGCCCACCGAGCCGGCGGTGATGGTCAGCGGGCCCGTAATGCGACCATTAGCGAGGTCGATCACAAGCTGCGCGTTGGGGTCTTGAATCAGCTCCGTGGTGATTTGCCCCGGAAGGATCTCCGTGAAGCCATACGTGCGCCCCCACGAACGGTTGCCCTCTCGCTCGGCCCCGATGTAGCCCATCAGAAGCAGGTAGAAGCCCGCCTCATCGTTCATGCCCTTGAACGTGTCGTGCAGCACAAACGTGCCACTGTCACCGCTTACGGGCACACGGGCGTAGAGCCTGTAGACCTTATCCGCCGCCAGCCCGTCGGACGTGAAGTCCGCCATCTCCCAATAGCGATACTGCGACGGGTCGCGGCGCGAGGTGATGGCCTTAACGCCCATCGTCATGTGTTTCAAGAAAAGGCCAGCGGCTTGAACTCGTACCCGCCCACCGGTAAACTCTGGATACACACCAACCACCTTTTGCGGCGCCGTCTTACTGTCTACGAA
>CAUPYF010000167.1:0-3205 GCA_963515435.1 uncultured Tannerella sp.
TCGAAGCCTTCGCCGGATGCGCCGTCGTCGTCTCGCACGACCGCTGGTTCCTCGACCGCATCTGCACCCACATCCTCTCCTTCGAGGGCAACTCCGAAGTCGTCTTTTACGAAGGCAGTTACTCCGATTACGAGGAATACAAGCGGAAGAAGGAGGGCTACACGGAACCGAAGCGCATCCGTTATCGGCAACTGATCAGCTGAGCGAAAAACACCGGGTACATGGATAAACCCGAAATAGAAAAGAGCAGATCTGCCAGGAAACAGCTTCTTATAAATTCTTAATAGAGGGACGAATAGAAGCAGCGTATCACCTGCCTGCTCCATCAAGAAACGCGTATTACCATAAATAATAACAATCATGACTATGAAAAGAAAGACAACATGGATTCTGGCGACGGCATGCCTCGTCATGATCAGCGGAACACTACGAGCCGCCAACGAAATGCACCTCGCGCCCGCTCCCTGGGCCGCTCCCGCTTCCGCACCGGCGACGCCTACCATCGATCCCGTTCCCGACCAGCCTGCCGCAGGCGGCCCGGTTACTGTCACCATCCATTCTGACACTACGTGGACGGCAACAAGCGATAAGCCATGGGCTGTTGTAACCGCACCCGGAACAGGAAATAAAAACGGAACTGTAACAGTGACCCTCGCCGCGAACTCCGGCGCAGAGCGTACGGCTACCATTACGGTCACTACCGCCGATGCAGCAGTGAAGCAAATGGTAACGATCAAGCAGCTGGCATCGGCCGTGAAAAACGTCACGGGCGTGACGCTTAGCAAAGCGAAGGATACGATCGTCGTAGGAGGCACATTGACACTCAACGCGACCATCACCCCCTCCGATGCCACGACAAAGACTGTGACATGGACATCAAGCGGCCCGGCTGTTACCGTGCCCGCTGGCTCCACCGGCCTTTCTGTTACCGTGATGGGCGCAGCCCCGGGCGATGCCACGATTACCGTAAAGACGGATGACCAAAACAAGACGGCTACGTGTGATGTGCACGTCAAGGCCGCCACGAAGCCCACGCTTAAGATCACCGCCCCCACCGAGACGATCCTCAGCCAGCCGGCCATGACCAGCAACGTCGATGTCACCTTCTCTTCGAACGCAAACTGGAAGGTGACAAGCGACAAGGATTGGGTTACGAGCGCTCCCGCAACAGGCAACGGCAATGGCAATGTGAAGCTCACCATCGCCACCAACACCGGCGCAGCCCGCACGGCCAACGTGAAATTTGAAACCACCTCCGGCACAAACGATACGACCGTGACCATCACCATCAACCAAGCCGCCACCGGCCCGACGCTCGCACTGGGCGGAGACACCGCCGCGCTGAACAACATGCCCTTCGCTGGTGGAGATAAAGTGGTGCAGGTGAAAAGCAACGGCCCGTGGACAATTAGCACCAGCGCAGACTGGCTCGTCTTCCTCGACACCCAAGGCAAGGAACAATCCATACGCCCGGGCGGCAACGACCAGAACGTGACCGTCCGCGTGAAACCTAACAACACCAACGCTCCCCGCAAGGCAACACTCACGTTTAAGACCACCCAAACCACCGGTACCAACGTCACGAAGACAATCACCGTGAGCCAGGAAGCCTCCGGCTTCAGCTACTCGATCGCCAACCTGCCCGACCCCGTGGACGCTGCTGGCCTCGAAGCTCCGATAACCCTCAACAGTAGCATGGGCTACGCCATTTCCGTTCGCGGCGCCGACTGGATGAAGGTTCTCGACGACACCAAAGCAGAGAAAGACTCCATCGGCTTCACCACCGGCGGCAAGCGCGTCTGCACCCTCCGCATCAAAGGCAACGACGGCGGCATCCGCGCCGCCGAGCTGCGCGTCTATAGTAACGGTGTCCTCGTTGAGGCACGTAAGATCACCCAGACGGGAAACAACCTCACCGTACAGATTGTCAAGCAAGGCAACATCCCCGTAGGCGGCGGTACGAAAGAGGTCAAAGTGTCCTCCCCCTCGCGCTGGGAAATGCACATTGCGGGCGACTGGCTGACGGTGGATAAGAAGGTGCCCGGCACAGCCATCAACGACACACTGATCACCTTCCGCGCCAAGAGCAAGAACACGAGTCTCACAGCTCGCACTGCCACCGTCACCTTCAACACGAAGATGGGCAAAGGCAAACAGGTGATTACCATCACACAGGATGGCACCTTCTCCATGACCTATGACAAGGACCAGTTCGAGAAGGTTTCTGAGAATGGCGCCGAGCGCACCGTGGCGGTCAAGAGCGAGAAGCCCTGGAAGCCCAGCGTCGTTGAAATCCCCGCCACCAAGTCAGGTCATCTCCGCGCCAAAATGACGGATGTAGACACCACGCTCACATGGCTCAGCCTGACCTACGAACGCGAAAACGGCACCCGCAACGATGGCATGATAAAGATCAATGTCAAACCCAACACGACAAAGATCTCACGCGAGGCAAGGATCATCCTCAAGACTACGGACGGCATGACCCTCGATACCATCACCGTGAAGCAGTTCAATGTGGATGGCAAGATGACGCCGCACGCCGCCGTAACGCCGGTGACCGGCCTGAAGCTCAACAAGACGTCCGTCACCGTCAACGGTGAGAAGAACGTGCAGCTCTCCGTGACCGTCTTCCCGGAAAACGCCACGAACAAGAACGTGACATGGGCCAGCAGCGACACATCCATTGCCACAGTCGACGCCAATGGTCTCGTGACAATCGGCAAGAAGAAGGGTAAGGTGACAATCACCGTGACCGCCGCCGATGGCAGTGGCGTGAAGGCCACCTGCGTCGTCGATGTCCTCTCTGGCTCCGCCAACGCCACCTTGGCTGACACGAAAATCTACGCCACCGCGGGCCGGTTGTATCTGACCCTCTCCACGCCGCAGGAAGTACATATATATAATGTATCCGGCGCGCTCGTCCGCACCTTCATTGCCCCCGCCGGCGACAGGTCTGTTGCTCTCCCATCGGGCATCTACATCGTCCGTGTCGGTAGCCTGACTAAGAAGGTCGCTGTGGAGTAAAGAGGGCACTATTAATGATTCCCTGTCACCGCCCTGTTTAGGCGGTCGGCCATGCATAAAAGGGCATCCCCAAGGTGTGGGGGTGCCCTTTTTTACGTGAGTTCGAGGTAAGAAAAGGGATAAAAAAATGGTTCTTTCTGAGCCGTCAAAGATCTCTGACCACTCTTTGGTTCTTGAT
>CAUPYF010000168.1:0-3189 GCA_963515435.1 uncultured Tannerella sp.
GTCCAAGCAGGTGTTGATGCCCATCGCCTTGGCCTTGCGGAACAGTTCCGTCAGGAAGTCGATCTGCAGCAACGCCTCGCCGCCGCTGACGGTGATGCCGCCCTCGCGCCCCCAATAGCTGCGGTAACGCACGGCCTGTGCCAACAGCTCGTCCGCGGTACGCAGGTCGTTCGTCGCAGGATCCCACGTGTCCGGGTTATGGCAGTAGCGGCAGCGCATGCTGCAACCTTTTAGGAAGATAAGGAAGCGAATGCCCGGCCCGTCTACCGAACCGAACGTCTCGACTGAATGCACACGGCCTGTGAGGGGGGAAGTTTCCATGAAGTGAAAAACGAAAATGGAGGGAGGACACTCATCGCCCGTCCCTCCATTTTTTTCGCTTTTAGTTATAAGTTGAATTACATCTTCTCGTGCGCATGTCGTGCGATTACGTCAAGCTGCTGCTCGCGGGTCAGGTCGATGAACTTGACGGCGTAACCACTGACGCGGATCGTGAAGTTGGCGTACTCCTCCTTCTCGGGGTGCTCCATTGCATCGATCAACTTGTCCACGCCGAAGACGTTCACGTTCAGGTGGTGTGCCCCGCGATCGAAGTAGCCGTCCATCACGCGAACGAGCGTCTCCACCTGCTCGTCCTGCGTATGGCCAAGCGTCGAGGGGCTGATTGTTTGCGTGTTCGAGATGCCGTCCAACGCGTACTCATAAGGCAGCTTGGCCACCGAGTTCAGCGACGCTAAGAGGCCGTTCTTCTCTGCACCATACGAGGGGTTGGCACCCGGAGCGAGCGGTGCGCCGGCCGGACGTCCGTCGGGCATGTTGCTCGTGAACTTACCGTAGACCACGTTCGAGGTGATGGTCAGGATGCTCGTCGTCGGCTCCGAGTTGCGGTAGGTGTGGTGGCGGCGGATCATGTTCATAAACGTCTTCAGCAGCCATACGGCGATCTCGTCGGCGCGGTCGTCATCGTTGCCATAGCGCGGGAAATCACCTTCGGTCTTGAAGCTGAGCGGGAAGCCCGTTTCGTCGCGGATGATGTTCACCTTGGCGTACTTGATGGCGCTGATGGAGTCTACCACATGGCTAAAGCCTGCGATACCCGTAGCGAACGTGCGACGCACGTCGGTGTCGATCAGTGCCAACTCAGCGGCCTCGTAGAAATACTTGTCGTGCATGTAGTGGATCACATTCAACGTGTTCACATACACGCCAGCCAGCCACTCCATCATATCCATGAAGCGCGGCATAAACTCGTCGTACTTCACCACGTCGCCCTCGATCGGACGGTAAGCCGGGCCGCACTGCTCGCGTGTCTTCGAGTCCACACCGCCACTGATGGCGTACGTAAGACACTTAGCCAGGTTAGCTCGCGCGCCGAAGAACTGCATCTCCTTGCCCGTCTGCGTGGCCGACACACAGCAGCAGATCGAGTAATCGTCGCCCCAGATCGGCCGCATCACGTCGTCGTTTTCGTACTGGATAGAGCTGGTCGTCACCGAGATCTTCGATGCGTAACGCTTGAAACCTTCCGGCAGACGAGAGGAATACAGCACCGTCAAGTTCGGCTCGGGCGAGGGGCCCATGTTCTCCAACGTGTGGAGGAAGCGGAAGTCGTTCTTCGTCACCATCGAGCGGCCGTCCATACCGAGACCAGCCATCTCGAGCGTAGCCCAGATCGGATCGCCAGAGAAGAGCTGGTTGTACGACGGGATGCGCGCGAACTTCACCATGCGGAACTTCATCACCAGATGGTCGATCAGCTCCTGCGCTTCCGACTCCGTCAGCGTGCCAGCCTCCAGATCGCGCTGGATATAAATGTCGAGGAAGGTCGAGATACGGCCCACCGACATCGCGGCACCGTTCTGCGTCTTGATGGCGCCGAGGTAGCCGAAGTAGAGCCACTGCACAGCCTCGCGAGCATTCTTCGCCGGTGCCGAGATGTCATAGCCATAGATGGCCGCCATCTTCTTGAGCCCTTGGAGCGACTTGATCTGCATCGAGATCTCCTCGCGCAGACGGATCACGTCGTCCGTCATCACGCCGCCGCCGTCATGCAGCGCTAGGTCTTGCTTCTTCTTTTCGATCAGGAAATCCACGCCGTAAAGCGCCACGCGGCGGTAGTCGCCCACGATGCGTCCGCGGCCGTAGGTATCCGGCAGACCGGTGAGGATGTGGTTGTGTCGCGCGGACTTCATCTGCTTCGTGTAGGCATCAAACACGCCGTCGTTGTGCGTCTTGTGATACTCCGTGAAGATCTCGTGCAGCTTCTCCGACGGCTTGTAGCCATACGTCGTGCAGGCCTCCTCTGCCGTCTTGATTCCGCCGTAAGGCATGAACGCCCGCTTGAGCGGCTTGTCCGTCTGTAGGCCTACGACGCGCTCCAGATCCTTCGTCCCCTCGGCGATGTAAGCCGCCCCGTAGGCCGTCAGGCCGGAGACGATCTCCGTCTCCATGTCCAACACGCCGCCCTTAGCGCGCTCCTCCTTCTGCAGGCCCTGCAAGATGCCCCACAACTTCTCCGTGGCCTCCGTCGGACCAGCGAGGAACGACTCGTCGCCTTCGTAAGCCGTGTAATTGTCTTGAATAAAGGCGCGAACATCTACGTCATCCGTCCACTTGGTTCCTTGAAACCCATTCCATTCTTGCTTCATTATGATGAATTTTTATTGTTGATGATATGTTTCGGGTGACATCTCGGGGCGGTTGAACACCCGTTTTCTGTCATCCGCGGGCAAAAGTAGAGTCAAAAACCTGTATGAACTTCATTTCCGTTGATATTTTGCAAGGTAAACTTTGCAATTCCAAGCAACTCGCAGAGAATCAAGCACTGTGAAACATTCTTTTCTTGCACATTCTTTTTCGATATGTGCGCTTTCGCCATTCGTCGGTCTCCCTTTTACCTTGCTCATGTCCTCATTTCCTCCTGTATTGAACGTAGGGTTGAGGTAAGCAATCTGCTTACAAGATGTAGGATACTCTTACCGCACCCTACATGACACCCTTGATAACGTGAGTTCGACGTAGGAATGAGGTTCCTTATTCCTACGTCTAACTCACGTTATTTATAACCAATCAGAAATGATTTACAAAAAAGGAAAGCGTCTCAGAAGCTGTTTGACTATAGTCCTGATCTGGTCGCCCAAAGTTTGGGTATAGACGTCGCTACCGTCTATCGGTACAAGAATCTTTACC
>CAUPYF010000169.1:0-3075 GCA_963515435.1 uncultured Tannerella sp.
TATCGGGGCTGAGCGTCAGCGTCGGCTCGGGCTTCTCCTTCTTGCCCGCCTGCGTTACCTTGAGCGTGATGTCGCCTTTATCGGTATGGAAGATGATTTCCCCTTTACGTTCGGCACCCGTGTTGGGTTTGATGTTGAAGGCACAGACGCGGCTCTTTTCGTCGGATGTGGCGGAGGAAGGTACCCGCTCCATCCAGCTCGGCACCGTCACATTGTTCAGTTCGAATTTTTGGTTACAGCTGAGTTTTACCTCCTTCTTGCCTCCGTCGGCCGACATCTTCAGCTCTTTCGGCTCAAGGGTGAAGACAGCCTTCTCCGGCTCCGGCTTTGTGCTGCCCGCCGCCTGCGTCACCTTGAGCGTGATGTCACCTGCGCTGGTTTTGAAGACGACGTCGGCCGTCCGTTCGGGGCCGGTGTTGGGCTGGAACTCGAGCGTAACGCCATAGATACCCGGGCCGCTACTTGATTGTCCCTCACTTATCCAACTCGGCAGCGTCACTTTGTTGAGCTTGAAATCTTGTTTGCTGCCAAGTGCCACCTTATGCGCTCCACCCTTCGCATCCACCTTCAACTCCTTCGGATCGAGGGTAAGCTCGGGCTTTGCGGCCGCCTGCGTCACCATAAGCACGACGTTGCCTTTAGTGGTTTTGAAGATGATCACGCCCTCGCGCTCGGGGCCCGTGTTGGGTTTAACCTCGAGCGTAAAGTCATAGGATCCCGGGCCGCTACTTGATTGTCCCTGATTTATCCAATTTGGCAGCGTCACCTTGTTGAGGTCAAAATCTTGTTTGCTGGTGAGTGACACCTTATGCTCTCCACCCTCGGCTTCCACCTTTAGCTCTTTGGGATCGAGGGTGAGCTTGGCTTCGGGCTTCGGCTCGGGCTTCGGCTCGGGCTTCGCGCTGCCCGCCTGCGTCACCTTGAGCTTGACTACGTTTTGGGATTTTTTGAAGGCTTCAGTGGTTTTGAAGGTGATCACACCCTCGCGCTTGTCGCCGGTGTTTGTGCTGAAGAAGATCTTCATCTCATGAGAGGTCCTATATTGGAAGCCGACGCTGTATGCACTTACTTCCAGCCAATCCGGTGCATCAATATCACTATCATGTTCGATGCTATAGGGTATGTCGCAGCTGAGCGTGAAATATACTTCTTGAGCATGCTTACTCACATCCAGCTCCTTGGGCTTGAGGGTGAAGGTGGGCTTCTCGGGTTCTGGTTTAGCGCCACCCAACTGTATCATTTGGAACTTGACTTCGCCCTTAGTCGTTTTGAAGGTGATCACGCCCTTACGTGAGCCTTCGGTGTTTGGTCTGAAGAAGAATGAAAGCGTAAACTCTCTTTGGTGTAAATAAGGTACCGGCCCCAAAAGTTGAATCCAACTCGGCGTAATTATATCCCGAACCTGAAACCGTGTGTCTTTCTCATTTATGGAGATAGACACCTCATACACGCCTCCCTCTGCGGGTACATACAGTGTATTAGGCGTGAAGGTGAACTTCGACTTCTTCGCCGCCGCTGTCTGCGGCGCGATGGCTCCTGCCAGCCCCGCTACGACGAGCAGCAGGACGAGGAGCATGTTCTTGTAATTCGTTTTTGAGTCCATAATTCTGAAAGTGTTGGGGGCCTTGCGGCCCGGTTGATGTTGTTGAGATGTTGGGGCCTAAAGGCCCGTTGAGGTGTTGAGATGTTGGGGCCTTGCGGCCCGTTGGTTTGTTGAGGTGGGCCCGTCGGGCCGCCCCGGGTACCCGTGCGCCCTGTAGGGGCGCCGGATCATAGCCCAGGGCGAAACCCTGGGCGCTCCGGGTACGTCCCATTCGGGCCTTGCGGCCCCGGTTGGGGGGGCATATTCAATACGCCCCGGGGTTTCGCCCCGGGCTATGGTCCACCGGGCCTACAGCCCGGCCGGGTACGTGCATTCGTTGCCTGCAGACGCCTATTCTTCCGGCAGATGGATGTCGGGATCGCCGTCGCCGCCACCGGGCTTTTCGGGTTTCTTACCGCCCTCGTCCGGCTTCTTGGGATCTTTCGGCTTCTCGCCATCGGGCTTCTTCGGTTCCTTCGGTTCCTTCGGCTGCTTAGGTTCCTTGGGTTCCTTGGGTTCCTTGGGCTGCTTGGGCTGCTTGGGATCGGTGGGATCCTTGGGCTTTTTGGCGGCCTTCTTCTTGGCGAGGCTCTGGTTGTATTTGTCGAAGATCTCCTGGGTGCGTTGGTTGATCTGCTTGACGATGGAGGCGATGAGTGTGCGCTCGATGGGCGAGGCGCCGGAGTAGTAGGCGGCTTGCAGGATGAAGACGATGCGGTCAAAGACGGCGTCGGTCTTGGCGCGGGCTGCCTTGGCCGAGGGCAGCTCTTTGTCGTCGGCCCGGGCGGAGGTGCGCGTCTTGTAGATCTTGCGAAAGTCGGCGTTGGCCGCCTCCAGCTTGGGCAGGATGGCGGTGAGGCGTAGCGTGGTGAGGAAGGGCGTGTTTTTCGCCTCTCGGAGGTCGATCAAAAGGCCGTCGATGGCGGCTGACTCTTGATCTACGTCGATCTTTTGAATGCCGTAATAGGGTCTGATGACGATCTCCAGCTCGTCGGCTGCCGCAGCCTCGGCCGCTTCGGGCGAGAAGCGGTTGGTGCGGATCATGCCGAAGAGGTACGAGAGGAGACGGTCGCGCGCCTCGTCGGCCTTCTGCATCCGCTGGGTGTCGAGGCTGGCTTGGCTCTCGCGGTTGATCTGACCTTCGACGTCAATGCCGCCCTTGTACTGGGTGATTTTCTCTACGGGGACACCAATTTTCGTGGCGTCAACCTCGTGCAGCAGGTCGTACACATTGTTGTGATACTCGTAATGCCTGCCGTTGTCGAGCTTGGTTAGCCCGGCTCTGTTGATCTCAATGTAATCTTCCATAAAATCTGGGATTAAGAGTGATAGTTCTTGATTCTGTTCGTGAAAAACGCCCCGAGGCCTCGGAAACCTTCAGCGGCGTGTTTTGAGCCTTCCGAGGCCTCGGAAACGTTCAGCGGCGCGTTTTTGAGCTTTCCGAGGCCTCGGAAACGTTCAGCGGCGCGTTTTTGAGCTTTCCGAGGCCTCGG
>CAUPYF010000170.1:0-3072 GCA_963515435.1 uncultured Tannerella sp.
CGGGAGAGCTCGCTGCAGATGATCATGTCGCCCTTGGTGACCTTCTTCAGGAGCATGCCTAAGCGGCGCTTGCTGTAGTTCTTTGTGCCGCTGATCGTCTCCTCAATCCAGCCGTCCACCTTCATGTTTTGCCGTTTGCAGAAGTTCTTAATCTCGAAGCGCTGGTTCTCGACCGTCTGCTTGTCGCTGCTTACGCGGATGTAGCCGTAGGTCATACGAATACAGCTGTGAGGTTGACGTTGTACGAATCCCGGTAGAGGCGGCGCGCCCACGTGGGCCACGCCTGCTCCTCCTTCGAGAGCGACGTGTTGCCGCGGTTGAGCTTTTGGTGCGCCTCGATCTCGCGGACATAGCGGCGAAAGGTTTGCACAAATGCCGCGTCTGGTGTGGCGCCGCCCTCGAAGCCGAATCGCCGCTGTATGTACTTCAGATCGGCGCGCAGCTTGGGCGAATGTGTTACTGCCGTGGTGCAGCCGCTCTCTACGTGCAGCACGGCCATGATCCGGGCTGAGGTGTCGCGGCTGATGGAGGGGAGGCCCGCCCGGAGGCAGGTCTCGTTCCATGCGGCGCGAAGCGTGTCGTTCGTTTCCATTGTTTCCATATCAGAATCCCGGGGCGGCTGCGGGCGCCGGCGAAGCTGGGCCAGTGGCGGGTGGTACGTTATCGATACTGAGCGGGGTGCGGTTGGCCTCGGCGGCCTTTTCGCGCTCGAGGCGCTGAGTGACGTCTTCGTAGGTGGCGTCTTCGGGGATGCCGCGCTCTTCGGCGGTGTACATGGCGCCGAGCTGCGTGGGAAAGGCTTCACGCAGAGCTTGTGAGACGGCGGTCTTGCGGATCATGGTGGCGCGCATGGCATTCCAGGTGGACTGCTTGCGGTCGTACTCTGCGAGCGATACGCGCGCCGTGGAGGGGTACTTGCGATCCGTCCTGTAGACGCGCGCCCAGCCGCCGAGCAGCTGATCCTCGGGGAGGAGCAGTGCGCCCTCTTCCTCGACGATGTCGCTGCCGCGCTTGACGATCAGGCCGGCCTGCAGCCCGTCGAACTCGGGGCAGCTTTCGGCACGCTTCAGCAGCGCCTCTTTCGAGACGATCATCTGTGCTGGCTTGTCGCCGTACTTGACGAGGTAGGCCTCATTCAAGAAGGGGTTCAGGCGGTTGTACTTGCAGATGGCGATGAATTGCACAATGTCTGCCCGGGGGACGTTGCTGCCGCGGGTGAGGAAGTCGGTGACGATCTTCTCGCTCAGGGCAATCTCTTCGCCGTTCACGGTGTAGCGGGTGATGCCTCGCTCTTCTGTCGTTGCTGTGCCCTGCGGCTGCATGGCCGGGGCGGTGTGGGTGGTTTCCATTTCTGTTTGTGTGTTGGGGGGGGGATGTGTTGGGGCCTGAAGGCCCGTTTATTTGTTGAGGTGTTGAGAGGTTTGGGTGGGGCGGTGGACATGTGGCCCAGCCGCCCCTCACCGTGGTTGGTCATTCGGCCGCTTCCTTCGTTTCGGGTTGGAAAACGGCGGCGGCCTCTTTCAGTACGGCGGCCAGCAGGGAACCCTTTAGGCCGTCGGGCAACGGGGTACTGGTAGCGCTCAAATAGAGGCCCACGGATCCGTCTGGCCCGGCCTGTGCGCTGCCGAAATACTGCGTACTGCCGTCTTCGGCGGTGCGCCGAAAGCTGGCCGTGAGTTCAACAGGCGCGCCTTCTGGATTGCGTTCTACACTGATCTCGACGGTCACATTGCCGCCGGCTGCGGGCACCTCGATCGTGCCACGGGTGATTTGCTCTGTTACGTTCATTTTGTTTGGGGTTTATTGAATGGGTTGGATAAAGGACACGGCCTCGGAATGGCTGAGCCGGATCGTGCGGCCGTCGGCGTCCATGAAGTTGTAGTGATTGATCCCGGGATACACGAAGGTCACGTACTCTGGGCCCATCGGGCCGTTGGTGTAGACGTATTGCTCACCGTGTTGGAAGGGGATTTGTGCCATAGGAATCGGGTGCGTTTTGGGGTGGATGTTTGCGTTTGAGTCGGGCGAGGAACTGGAGGCCACGCTCCGTCCAGACGGTGACCTCGATCGGGGTCTTCTCCTCGCCCTTACGGCCGGCGGCCATCGTCACCGTCTGGGTGTACCCTCGGGCGTCGTAGGGCGGGAGGAGCACCCAAAGCGTATAGCGGCGACTGAGCAGTCGCAGGTCGCGGAGCCACGCTCGGAGCGCGTACCCATCGGCAAAACGGAGCTTCCGGGCGGCGCGTTCGAAGCCGTACAGACGGGCCTCGATGAGCCTCTGGGGAGTATAGGCCCCGTGAAGGCGGCGCCGGGCTTCGAGCAGCTCCTCGCGTTCGAGGCGCATGCTGGCGGGCGTCAGTTCGGCCCGTGTGCGATCGTCGGGCACCCATTCGGGGTGCAGCTCGTAGATGCGTCGCCAGAACCGCCCGCTCGTGGCCTTGTAGGTGTAGAGCATGCGCATCACAGGGTCGGGCAGCTCGTAGACGGCCCGAAGCAGGTGGGACGGCGTCGCCGTGCGATGCAAGACGATGTGCTCGCGCTGATCCGACAGACCTGCGTTGTAGCGCTCCAGCGCCTTATTGATCGTGTCGGCCACGTTGGCGTTTGCCATCTTGAGCTCGTGGGATAGTTCGAGGGTGGTCATGGGTGCGGCGGGGCTGGTTTCCATTTTTGTTTAGGTGTTGGGGCCTAACGGCCCGTTGATTTGTTTATCTGTTTATGCGTTGAGCGCCTGAAGGCCCGTTGAGTTGTTGAGATGTTTATGCGTTGGGGGTGAAATGAGGGTCGCCGCAGGCTTAAATCCTGTTTTTGGCGTGAAATGACCCTCGCCGCAGGCTTCAAATCGATTTTTAGCCCAAAATGACCCTCGCCGCGGGCTTCAAATCGATTTTTAGCCCAAAATGACCCTCGCCGCAGGCTTAAATTCCGTTTTTGGCCCAATCCGAGGCTCGTTTTGGGCTTCAAATTGGTTTTTGGTGCAATCCTCGGCGGGTTTTGGGCTTCAAAACGGTTTTTGACGCAATCCTCGGCGGGTTTGGGGCTTCAAATCGGTTTTTGGCGCAATCCTCGGCG
>CAUPYF010000171.1:0-3069 GCA_963515435.1 uncultured Tannerella sp.
CCAACACACAGTCGGTGCAGTTCATGATCTTCTCGCGCAAATACGACGAGATCGCCGACGCCATCATCCACCGCCTGCAACGCGGCTGCACCATCCTCGACGGCGAGGGCGGCTATTCGCATAAGCCGATCAAAGTGATCGTGCTCGTAGCCCGCAACCGTGAACGGACGAACATCTTCCGCCTCATCAAATCGATCGACAGCCAGGCCTTCATCTCTCAAAGCATTGTGCACGGCGTCTACGGCGAGGGCTTCGATGCGATCAAAGTGTAGCCCGCGAGAGAACGTACCCCATCCCCGTTGGCAGCTGTCAATGGACTTAAAAACGCGTTTTACATACCTCTGACTGTTGTCAATGGCATGCGAAATGCGTTTTTTATACCGAGTTGTCAATGGGTCTTGAAACGCGTTTTAGATATCTCTGACAGTTGTCAGCGGGTTATTTCTTAAAATATTAATAGATCACCCATTGCCAATAGGAAATGGGATGCGAAACGTGTTTTATAGCCAAACGGAAAAGGATTGTAAAAAATTGGGTGTATATCCGTTACGACCCTTCAGGCCACAGTAGGGGAGACACCTTCCCCGCACCGGGGGAAACCCTTTACCTGCACCGGGGGAAGCACCTTTCCCAATAGCTCACAGACAAAGCAGGCTTAAGAGGTGATGCTAAGCATGCTTGCAGTCATCGTGCAAGGGCGCTTGCAGACATCGTGCAAGGTGGCTTGCAACCACGTTGCAAGCATGCACACACTACCTCACCATCACTCCGACGGTGCCGAAGACGGGGTAGAGCGGCTGCTCGATGGTCGAAAAGCCGCTGCGATGAACGCCGCTGAGGCCGCGCGTCAGTTCGAGGTAGGCACCGAGGCGTGGGGCGAAATGCCAATCGAGGCCAAGAAGTAGACCGGCTTGCA
Source organism: uncultured Tannerella sp. (assembly GCA_963515435.1). Classification (GTDB taxonomy): domain Bacteria; phylum Bacteroidota; class Bacteroidia; order Bacteroidales; family Tannerellaceae; genus Tannerella. The sequence goes on from CAUPYF010000171.1 coordinate 917, forward strand.
GGTGGCGCATCTCATGGCTGAAGTCGTAATCGCCGCGGCGGCCTTCACCCCGACCGATGTCCACCTTGGCCCCCGTGGGATCGCCGACGCGCAGGTAGCCATCGTGGGCGTAACCCGTGAAGCTGCGTGCGACGAGGCATGAGGCGTAGGGCCCGAAGCGCAGGCGCAAGTCGCGGCTGAGGTGGAGCGAGGCCGTCGCAGGGACGGTCAGCATCCACTCGCTGACGCATGTCACGACGCCCCCCGTGAAGCGCCCCGACAGCTGCTGCGTGCCCTGCACGATGGTCATGCCATAATCCTTCACACGGGCGTCCGTCTGCATCCCCTTGTTTTCAAAGCGTAACCCAACGACGAGGCCCAAGCAATCCGTGAGGCGTCTCTCGGCATCGATGCCCACTTGCAGGTTGGGGCACGGCGTGTAGTCCGTTACGGCGCGGATCTCGGCGGGCATCGTGGTGGGCATTGTTCCCCCGACGGAGTAGCCGAGGCGGAGGTTATAAGTCAGGCCATCCAGTAGGCCACGGCCCGATTGCGCCCATGCAGTCAGGGCGGTCAGGAGGGACAAGAGTGCCGTGCAGGCGATCATTCTTTTTCGCATACGATGCGGATTTTGTCGATACATAAAGTGGAGCCCACAGCCCCCACGAAGCGATCGCCGCGGCGGCTGGAGGAGAAGACGATGGCTAAGCTGTAGCCGCGGACGGCAAGCAGCTGGCGGTCGAGGTCGGCGGTGTAGCGGAAGGTGAGGCGGAAGGGTGTCCAAACGTCCGTGGAAGGCACGAAGCCCATGTCGGCCGTGGCGACGATCTGTGGAGAGGTGCGAATGTTGGTGCCATCGAGTGTGACAGGGCGGCCGTTGGCGTCGCGGTTGCGGTAGAGGATGGCGTAGATGGCGGCGCTGTCGCGGGCGCCGGAGAGCACGCGGCTATCGCGGTCAGCAACGGGAGAGGCGGGTCGGTAGGTGTAATAACCGGTGAAGGCAATGGGCCGGCGGTCGAAGGGGTGGCCGAAGCGGGTGGCGGATAGGGCGTCCTGCATGGCGCTGCGGACGTCGAAGGTGCCGTAGAAGAGGTTGCCTGCGGCGATGGGCATGCGCGCCATCCGACCTAAACTGCCCGTGCTGCGCGTGGTGAGCCGGACGGCATACCCGTCATATCCGACAGCGAGGGGCACACTCGGGAAGGAGTCTGCCGGTTGCCCCCAGGCCGTCATGGAAAAGCCCGCGTTGCCCGTGGCCCAACCGCCCGCGGCGGGATCGTCCGTCGGGTCGCGCCAGACATAGTACTTGGCCGTACCTACGCCGAGGCTGTCTAAGGCAAAGTGTTCAAAGTCGAAACGCACCTCATCGGCGTCCGTGGGCGATGTGCGGCGGAAGCTGATGCGGTAGGTGCGGTGGTAGCGCCCATTCTCGGAGGTGACGGTGTAGGTGACGGGGCCTTGGGCAAAGTCATGCTGCGAACCATTGGCCGGTTGGATCGTGGCACCCGGAGTAAGTCGGAAAGTGGGGGCGAAGGTCAGGCGCTTGACGGTGGGGCGCAGGCGAAAGACGATCTCCGTGATGTCCGAAGGGACAGCCTGCGCTGTGTCGGCCGCGCGAAAGAAGACGGCCTCCGGGTTGCTCACGCTGATGCTCACCGCCTCGATGTCGCATTCCGAGTTGGGCAGCTCATCCTTGATGCAAGCGGCGAAGGCGAAGCAGAGAAGGGAGGTTGCCAATAGAGGAAAGGGATGTTTCATATTTCGTTTGATTGTAGGGGGCGGACCTATGTGCCCGCCCGGTTGATCGCCATCAAGTTTGCCGAGTACGCCGACAAAAGAAAGACGCCTCTCTTTTGGGAAGCGCCCCTATGCTTTGGAAGATCATTATGTGTAACGAATCTCTTGTAACTCGTAACCGGTCACTTGTAACTCATTGCTCCGGCACGACGGCAAAGAAGACCAGATCGCTGTCGCTGTCGTTGACGAGGCTATGCGTGCAGCCCTTGGGGCAGTAGTGGCACTGCCCGGCGGCTACGCGCTCTTCACCGTTCGTCAGCAGCACCTTGCCACAGCCTTCGAGGAAATACATGATCTCACTGCTCGTCTCGTGCGTATGTAGGCCGATCGAAGCACCCGGCTCGAGTCGGCCGTACATGATGCGGTTCTGCCCGTCG
>CAUPYF010000172.1:0-2976 GCA_963515435.1 uncultured Tannerella sp.
AAGCAGGAGCGACGCGAGGATGAAAAGGGTTGTCTTCATGTTGTGATATAATTAAATGTATAGGGGTGGCAAATGAAGAGCTAAAAGTGAAAAGCTAAAAACGAAGCCGGGTACATGCGGTCTGTCATGCCACACATGTACCCGGGGCAGTTGTTAGGTGTTCGTTTTTCAGTAATCGTCCGCGACCGCTATGCCGGCGGGCACGCGGAACTTCTCCTGCGGCACGGGGACGCCGATTTCGATCGATTCGACCTGCTCATCGGAGTCCATGTCTCCCGGTTGCCCAGGCTCGATGAAATTCGCCAACACAATGCCCTCCCAGACGTATAGCGTGGCCACGGTCTGCACTCCCTGCGCTTCGTAAACGATCTGCTTATACACCTTGCAGGTCTTGCCGGCCACGGTCTTCGTGCCTGCTTCGGTGATCTTGAAGCGCTTCATCTCTTCGGGCGTAAGGTGGCGATAGTCGGCTGGGCCTTCCTTCACCCGTTGGCGTTGTGCTGTGTGGTTGTCAAGGTCTACGCTGACCTCCGTCTTTCCGCTCGGATCGCGGATGGTCAGCATGTGTAGCGCCCCGTCAATGAACGTTTCGACGGCTTCCTTTTTGCCGTAGTCATCGATGTAGATGGTGGCATGCCCGTCTCCGGCTGGGTAGCTGATGGACTTCTTGATGATGGCCGAGCGGACGCCATAGCGTGCAGCTTCGGGGGTCTTGTCTTGTGGTTGCACTTCGGATTGTTCGGCCGTGTCTTCCTGCGACGTTTTCTGCTGTGTCGCCTGCATACACCCCGGCAGCAGCAGGAGCGACGCGATGAGTGTGAGTGTTGTTTTCATTGGGATAACGGTGTTTACTCTCCTCCTCTTCGGCGCAAGATTTTGTAGCCTTTGGGTACCTCAAATTTCTCCTGCGGGATGGGGACATTCACTTCGATTGACTCGATGTTCTCCGAGGTATTCAATTCGGCCTTTTTCGTCTTGATGTCTTTTTTCAGTTCGATGCCTTCCCAAGCGTAGATAGTAACAACGGTTTGATCGTTGTACGTCTGTTTGAACACGCGGCAGGTCTTGCCCTGCACATCCTCTGAGCCCTCTTCTATCAGGCCGTAGTTGCGTAATTTCTTGGGCGTGAGGTGGCGATAATCATAGGGAGTATCTGATTTCCATTCAATCCATGTGGCGGTGCGTTCTTCTGGCTCGACAATGAGCAACAGGTCTCTCTCTGGATAGCGGATGGTGATCGTATGCTCGGATATGCCGTATTCGTCCATACGGGTCTCAATAGCCTCTTTGGCACCGTAGTCGTCGATGTAGATGGTGAACTCTCCTATGCCTTTGCCCATCTCGTTAGAGACAGTCTTCTTGATGATGGCTGAGCGGACGCCATAGCGTGCGCCTTCGGGGGGCACATCGGTCTGTGCCCGGAGCGCGCTCCCGTTACCGATGAGCAGGAGTGCGGATGCGATGAGTGTGAGTGTTGTTTTCATATCTGTTTATCTAAATAAAATGTGAGTTCGACGTAAGGGATCTTCGTTTTTTTATTCGCTGGCATGTCGCATGCCGAGGTCGCTGGGTCGAAAGTGAGCTGGCATGTCGCATGACGGAGCCGCTGGGTCAAAAGTGACGCTGGCATGTCGCATGCCGAGGCCGCTGGATCAAAAGTGCCGCTGGCATGTCGCATGACGGGGCCGCTGGATCGTAAGTGACGTGAGTTCGACGTAAGAAATCCATCTCCCCGCACCGAGGAAGACACCCTTCTCAATGGCTCACAGACAAAGCCTGCGTTGTGAGTGATGCAAAGCATGCTTGCAGGCATCGTGCAAGGTGGCTTGCAGACCCCGTGTAAGGTGGCTTGCAGACCCCGTGCAAGGGAGCTTGCAGCCCGCGTGCAAGGGAGTTCATCCCTATATCAGCGAATGAATTGCCCCACATCGAACTTACGTTTGCTGCCAAGCCCAAGCGTTACGCAGCGTCTCGGCCAGCGGCGTACGCGCCGTCCAACCAAGTACACGGTTGGCACGCGAGGGGTCGGCCCAGACTTGTTCGATGTCGCCCTCGCGCCGGCCCACAATGCGATAAGGCACGGAGACGCCCGTAGCCTCCTCGAAGGTGCGGATCAGCTCCAAGACAGACACCCCGCGCCCCGTCCCAAGATTGAACACCTCTAAAGGTTCCGCCGCCTGCCCCTCGATAAGCCGACGGACAGCCGTCACATGCGCCCGCGCCAAGTCCACGATGTCGATATAGTCACGGATGCAAGAACCGTCGGGTGTGTCATAATCATCGCCAAAGACGCGCAGCTCGGGTCTGATCCCGGCGGCCGTCTGCGTGAGGTAGGGCACGAGGTTTTGCGGCGTACCCGCGGGGCGTTCGCCGATCTCAGCCGAGGGGTGCGCACCGATGGGGTTGAAGTAGCGCAAGAGGATAGCGCGGAAGGGGGCACCGGCATGGATCGTGTCGCGGATGATCTCCTCGTTGATCTGCTTCGTGTTGCCGTAGGGCGAGGTGGCAGGCCGGATGGGCGCCTCCTCGGTGACGGGCAGGTCGGCCGCGTCGGGCTGTCCATAGACGGTGCAGGAGGAGGAGAAGACGAAGCCCCGCACGCCGTGCACAGGCATGAGCTCAAGCAAGTTGAGCAGGGAAACGATGTTGTTGCGGTAATACTTCAGCGGCTCGTGCACGGATTCGCCCACGGCTTTGCTGGCTGCAAAGTGGATGATGCCACTGACGGGTGCGTGCTGTGTGAAGATGCGATCCATCGCCTCGCGATCGTTGCAGTCAGCCTCGTAGAAGGTGGGGCGCCGCCCGGTGATGCGTGCGATGCCCTCTAAGACCTCGCGTGTGGAGTTAGAAAGGTTATCGATGATGATCACATCATCGCCCGCCTCGATCAGCTCCACGGCAGTGTGTGATCCGATGTAGCCCGTGCCGCCCGTCACAATTATCTTATCAGTCATAAGTCTTTTCAGTGTTTTGTTT
>CAUPYF010000173.1:0-2973 GCA_963515435.1 uncultured Tannerella sp.
GCATCGCCCACGGCTTTGGCTTTCACCACGCCGTCCTTGTCCACCTCGGCCACGCTCAGGTTATTCGAGCTGAAGCTCTTCGTCATGGGCGAATCCCACGGCTGCGTCGTTGCCTGGAGCTCGAGGCTCTCGCCCGGCTCTAACGTGAAGACGTTCGGAGTCAGCTGCACGGAGGTGCCCTCGACCTTGATGACGCAGTAGTCCGTCCAGCCGCCATCGTCGGCCGTAGCCCGGATCAGTGCAGTGCCGCCGGGCAGGTGAGCCGTCACGACACCATCGCTGTTGACGCTTGCCACCCGCGGATCGCTCGACGACCAGCGGAAGCCTTTATCCGCAGCCGTGACCGGCAGCACGCGTGCCGTGAGCGTGGCCGTAGCCTTCTCCTTCAGTATGCACTTCTTCTGATCCACGACGATGCCCGTGGCCTTGTGCTCGGCAGCCGCGGCCTTGGGCCTTACCGTGATGCGAGCTTGCCCGTACGCGCCGCTGCCATCGTCGGCCGTGGCGGTGATCGTCGTCGTGCCTGCTTTCAGGGCCTTCACGTGTCCGCCGGCGGCGATGGTGGCTACCGTCGGGTCGCTGCTTGTCCAGGTCAGCTCCTTATCGTCCGCTTCGGCGGGCTGCACGTCTTCGGTGTAGTCCATCTCTTCGCCTTCATACAGCGTCAAGTCGGCCGGCATGATGCGCACTTCGGTGACGAGCCGCTGCGTCATCGCTCCCTCATAGACGTTCACTCCGATCGTCTTCTTCTTCGTCCCGCCAGCCTTGTCGTTGGCCGTGGCGGTGATTTCGGCTTTACCGACTGCGAGGGCTGTGACTTCGCCCGTTGTAGGGTTTACCGCAGCGATATCCGGAAGGTTGGACGACCACGTGACACTCTTGTCGGCTACATTTTCAGGTAGCACGGTGGCCGTGAGGCGTGCCGAAGCGCTTACTTGCAGGTCGAGCACACCGGGCGCGATGTCTACAGATGCGGGGTGTGGGATGACGACGGACGGCTTCGTCTTGGCTTTAAGCACCCAGGGATAGTCGGTGTGCTTGCCTGTCTTGTCATAGACGGTGACGCAGACGTCATACTCGGTGCCGGGCGTCAGTCCGGTCAGGGTGTGCGTCAGCTTGTTCGTGCCTAAAGGCTTTGCCGGCCAAACCGCTTCGGCCGACTTCTTGACGAAGACCTCATAGAACAGCTCGGGCACGGGGGTGACATCGTCAACGGCGGCTGGCCACGAGAGCTTCAGCGCGTTCTCCGCGGGCGTGACGGAGACTTGCTTTAAGCCACCGCCTGACTGCAAGGTAGGCTGCTTGAAGGTCGCGCCAAACGCTCCAGACTCGGAGACGGAAGGCGGATAGAGGTCGGGGGGAGCAGGTGTCTTGGTCGTGACAGTCACAAAGAGCGGCTTGCTCCTATTGCCTCTTTCATCGAGAGCGTAAACCCAATACTTATGCGTCGATCCCGGTTCGAGGTCTGTAAACGTATAGGTGCGCCCTTCCGGATTGGCATATCCCCGCTTATTGACCATGATCGTGTATCTCATCTTCTCATCCTTCGTTTCATTGTCCTTACCCTGCGGCCAGGAGAGGGTGATGGACGTTTCAGTCACTTCGTCCACCGTCACTTGGGCGCCTTCATCAAATGTGGGTCGAATCTCATCACGCTTTTTCTCGGTACGGAACTCCGCATAATTGGTCTGATCCGTTGACCGGCCTTCCTCATTGACGACTGTGGCAAACATCCGATAATATGTATCAGGAACCAGTCCCGTCACGGTGTATTCCGTCTTACCGACGACTTCTCCCAAGAATATCCACCTCAGCTCCCACACGTTCTTTTCGAAGACCTTATACCGGAGCTCCGACTTCGGTTTCCAGCCGGCTTGGGCGGGCTTCCATTGCAGTGTGACCGCGCGGTCCCTCTTCTCAACGACGCTGATGCGCTTGTCTTTAAACTTCGGCTGTTCGAAGTATGCCACCGATGGGGTCTTAACGACAGCGTGACGGTAGAAAGCTTCAGCACCGTTCGCGTTGACGACTCTTACCCTCATGAGATATTCGGTGTTTTCCATCAGTCCGCCGATGATATACTTCGTCATCCCTGCTTTTTCTTCACTACGGTACCCCATGCTCCAGTAGCTCTCCGACGCTTTCATCCACTGCACCTGATACTTCAGGGGCTTCACCGTCGTTCCATCGGTGGCGGGCTCCCATTGCAGCTTAATGCCGTAGGGGCTGATGGCTTTGGGATAACCCGCTACGTATTTACCTGCCGTGGGAGCAGAGAAGGTGCTGACGGTTTTATAGGGGTAAAATTTTCTGTTCCCTGTTTTGTCTGATACAATGACTAACACTTCATACTTCGCATCCGGATCGACATTCGTAATCTTATAGGATGTGATGTTTTCGTAGATCTTGCTTTCATACCATGTATTACCCGGTTTTTTCCTCCATGTAACCAAGTACCTCAAGTCTTTTTGTTGGGTCGCGTTGTCTTCGCCGGGCCACCATTTCACTTCGATCACTCCATTGCCTATGTACTTGGGATAGTCTTCTTTGTATTTCCCTGACGTGGGATGATCTTTATCGGGGATGGGATCGGGCATCATGATCTCTGTTGAATAGAATTTGCCGCTCTTGCTGCCCACTATTTTACAGCGGAAGGGTATTGGAAAGCCTTTCGTAGCTCCTACCTTGGTCTTAAACCCAAACTCCGGCGTGCGTGTACCGCTATACACGGCGTTGTCGCCAAGGTGATACCATGTATTGTCCTGCGGAAAGCCCGACTGCCAGTGGTAGGTGAACGTCTCGCCCGGCTGGGCGTTGAGGATGTCTAATTTCACTTTCCATACCTCACCGGCATAGACCGACGAACCGATATGTACGATGTAGGCTCTAGCTTTTCCGCCACTCTCCGAAGGGATGACATCGGGCATCATGATCTCTGTTGAATAGAATTTGCCGCTCTTGCTGCCCACTATT
>CAUPYF010000174.1:0-2951 GCA_963515435.1 uncultured Tannerella sp.
GGCTGCCGGTGATGAAGTCGTTTTGGATGTCGACTAAAAGGAGGGCTGTTTTCATTTCTGGGTGTGGATTGAGATACTTAATAATATTATTCAGACTTGAGCGCCTCAAGGGCAGTCAAGTTTTTTGTTACTTCTTCAATGAATTGGGTGTCTTCATCGCTAAAAACGCATTGCCAGGGCTGGGCTACGACTTTGATGCTTTTGTCCATGTATTGCACCCTGAGGCCGGTAATTTTTGCAGAGGACATGGTGGAGCTGTAAAATACGTGCTTAAAGCTATAGCTGCCAGATTCGTCCGGGAGGATCGGGCCGACGCAGGTCAGGGTTTTTGTACCCACGCGATCATCGACGGGGTTGTAGCCGGTGACGGTGACATAGATGTACTTGATCGTCTTTTTCGTCGGATTGTAGAAGGTGAAACTCACAGACTTCGACTCCTCAACATATTCTTCACTACCCCAAGACCAGTCTGGTATGGCTATTCCGTGGGTCTTGTACTGCGAGAAGATCTTGGTAAAGCGAGGGTAGTCGCTTTCTTGGAAACTTCCCAGAGAGAGGTTTTGTGTGAACAGTGAAAACCGCTCTTGCACGTCTTCTGTACACTGATCTAAAGTGTCCAGCCGCGCATGAATGGCATCATCATAGAGCGATACTTTGGCGCTATCGATATAGAATCGGATTCCGTAGAGGTAGGCCTCGTAATACGTTTTCGATTCGTCGAAATACGTTAAGGTCTTAGGCCTACGCAGGCGCTTACTGATAAGGATGAATGTGTTGGGCGCCAAATAGGCGGTCGGGCCTTCAAATAGCCTGTAAGAGGAGCTGTCGTTTACCTTGCTACCGATCTCAGCGGGTGCTGACTGGGTCTTGCCTAAAATGAAGGTGAAACTGAAGGGGAAGTCGCTTGACGAGGTGTCCGCCGTGGCCGACTCTTGTGCGTGGAGTAAGGCGGGGGTAAGAGCCAGTATCAGAAGGAGCCGTCGGCTTATGGTTTCGAGGGAATGAATGAAGGTAGTTGTTGTCGTTCGCATGATTGTCTTTTATGTTGAATGAATTAGTTTGAATCTGCTTGGGCCTATGCGCCCAATCTGTTTGGACTTATAGCCCCAATCTTTTTGGGTCTATAAACCCGACCTGTTTGGGCGTATAGCCCCAATCGTTTTGGGCTTATAATGCGGATCACTTTGGACTTATATACGGACGGCTTGCGTCATGAGTATGAGCAAGCCGTTCATAGATTCGAGATCGAAGCGCCATATCCGAAGAGTCAGGAGACGGTCAGTTCCTTGTCGTAGGTTAGGCTCTTGGTTGTTTTCAGCTCCTTCGTGCCGCCGGAGTACTGCGTTACGAGCTTGATGTGATACTTGCCCGGGGTGAGGGTGGGGATGATGGCGGTGAGTTCGGAGGGCATGTTGCGGACGAGGTGATCGGCCTTTGTCTCGGTGCCGTTCGCGGCTACGAACCAGAGACCGACTTTGGTGTCCTTGCCGGAGATCTTCAGCCGCGTGCCGAAGATCTTCACTACGCCACCGGGGGTGAGCTTCTCGTTGTCCTGGCCGCTGACCACGTCTGTCACGCGATAGATGCGTGCCTGCGCGGGGTTGAAATCGACCTTCTGCGGGCGGATCTCCTGTTGTGCCAGCTTGAGCAGTTTGCCCTTTTGCACGGTGATGTTGAGGCGGTGGCGGGTGCCGTCGAAGGAGTCATCCGTGCCGTGGAAGACGCCTGAGATGCTGAATCCGGTGCTGAAGAGCGGCAGTGTCACCGTGCCGCCCTCTTTGTGGATGTCGACGACGGTCTCTTCCATGGCGTTGATGACGGCCAGGATGTCGGTACGGGTGAGCAGTGTGCCGCGTTGCAGGATTCGGCTGATGAGCGCTTCCTTGTCATAGGTGATGGTGTCGGTGATTTGTGCCCGATAGTCGCCTTTGGCGGCCGTAAGGACGTTCTCTGTTAAGCTGTATTCAACCATAGGTGTATTTGTTTAGGGGTTTATAATGTGTTGTTAACGCCGTCGAAAGTAGGTCAGCTCTGCGAGGCGGGCAAATCGGTGGGGGAAAGTTTGGCTGCGCATGCCTTTCTGCCTCTACAACCAGGCGTTGTCCGCCTTTCGTTTTACGCCCCCCCCTCACCCCATCTCCTGCCGGAGCTGCTGTTCGGCCAGGAGGCGGAAGCGGCGACCATCGACAGCGATGAGCCCCTCGCGCACCATCTTGCCGATCTCTTTCGAGAGCGCTGGGCGTGTGACGCAGAGGTAGTGCGCCAGTTGCGAGGTGTTGTGTTCGGCTGCTATCCAGCTGTCCGCGCTCGGGCGGTGCTCCAGCAGGTAGGCCACGAAGCGGTTGCGGACGGTCCGCTGCGTGAGGATGCGTAGGCGGCTGGAGGTGCAGTGATTGCAGTTGCCCGAGACGTGCAGGAAGTTCTTCAGCAGGTAAGGCTCCTCGCTGATGAGCCGGAAGAGGGACTCGCGCGGAGCCGTGAGCAGTGTGGAGGGCATGGTGGCGGTGAAGGTGGCTGGCAGCGTCTGGTCGCGGCTGAAGAGGTGGGGCGTGGCGAAGGAGCGCGGCGCAACGATCGCCTCGATCATCACTCGGTTGCCCCAGGCGTCGATGATGTCGACCCGCACACGCCCCTTGAGCAACACGTAGAGCGCGCGGCAGGCGGCACCTTGTCGGGCTATCACGTCGTTCTTTTCCAAGACATACAGCCGGGCGTCAAGCCGCTCCGTGAGCGAGGCAAGGAGGCTCGTCGGCGCCCCATCGAAGAGGGGGGTCTGAAATAATGTCTGCCGCAGCGGCTCGGTTAGGGGGATCTCATTCATGGTGTAGTTGTTCCTTGATGCACGGCAAAAGTAGGGCGGCTTGGTGTAGTATCTGTAATTATTGTTACACCTTTCTTTACACTTCGGGGCTACCTTTGCCCCCGTTGATTGTAGCCCCGATCCGTTATGA
>CAUPYF010000175.1:0-2949 GCA_963515435.1 uncultured Tannerella sp.
ATCCATAATCAGTGAAAAATGAGAAACTAAAAACGGGCTGTCACCCCGCGTGGGGGGAGTCAGCGGCGCAAATATAGACGCAGCGGGGAGCTTCGGTAGGGTGAAGTTTTTCGCCTCCAGCTGCGTATGGGGCCTGAGAGGTAAAAAACCTGTCCGGAGACGTCTAGAACCTCTCGGGAGAGGTCCGCAACCTCTCGCGAGACATTTTTCACCTCTCACGACACGTCTAGAACCTCTCAGGAGAGGTCCGCAACCTCTCGGGAGACGTTTTTTACCTCTCGCGACACATAAAAAACCTCTCGCGAGAGGTTCTAGACGTGTCGCGAGAGGTTCAGAACGTCTCAGGCAGTTCTGGGCCTGAAAAACAGTGGGCTTTACGATCACTTCCCCGCGTAGAGGTGTTCGCGGAGCTCGGCGATCTTGGGGTCGGAGATGTAATCGTCGTACTCGATCATCTTGTCGATGTTGCCGTTCGGGGTAAGCTCGATGACGCGGTTGGCGACGGTCTGGATGAACTCGTGGTCGTGACTGGCGAAGAGGACGTTGCCTTTGTAGTTCACCAGCGTGTTGTTAAAGGCCTGGATCGACTCGAGGTCAAGGTGGTTTGTGGGCGTGTCGAGGATGAGCGTGTTGGCGTCGCGGAGCATCATGCGCGAGATCATACAGCGCATCTTCTCGCCGCCGGAGAGGACGCTCACCTTCTTCTGGAGCTCCTCGCCGGTGAAGAGCATGCGGCCGAGGAAGCCTTTGAGGAAGACCTCGTTCGTGTCCTTGGCGAACTGCCCGAGCCACTCCAGGAGGTTGTAGTCGGAGTTGAAATAGCGCGCATTGTCGAGCGGCAGGTAGGCCGTGGTGATCGTCTGCCCCCAGCGGAAGGTGCCTGCGTCGGGTTCCTCCTCGCCGTTGATGATCTGGAAAAGGGCCGTCATGGCGCGCGGGTCACGACTGATGAAGACGATCTTGTCGTCCTTCTCTACATTGAAATTCAGGTCACGGAAGAGCGTGTGCCCGTCGATCGTTTTCGTCAGACCGCTGACTTCCAGGATTTGGTTGCCCGGCTCGCGAGCGGGGTTGAAAAGGATGCCCGGGTAACGGCGCGACGAGGGTTGGATCGCCTCAATGTTGAGCTTCTCGAGCATCTTCTTGCGGCTTGTGGTCTGCTTCGACTTGGCCACGTTGGCGCTAAATCGGCGGATAAACTCCTCCAGCTCCTTCTTCTTCTCCTCGGCCTTCTTGTTCTGCTGTTGTTGCTGGCGGAGGGCCAATTGGCTCGACTCGTACCAGAAGCTGTAGTTGCCGGCGAAGAGTTTGAGTTTGCCAAAGTCGATGTCCACGGTGTGGGTGCAGACAGCGTCGAGGAAGTGGCGGTCGTGGCTGACGACAAGCACCGTGTGCTCGAAGTTGGCCAAGTAGTTCTCGAGCCAGGAGACGGTCTCCAGGTCGAGGTCGTTCGTAGGCTCATCGAGTAGCAAGTTGTCCGGCTTACCGAAGAGCGCTCTGGCCAACAGCACACGCACTTTCTGCTTACCGCTCAGGTCACGCATCATCTTCGCATGCAGCGCCTCCTCAATGCCCAGCCCACTGAGCAGTGCCGCCGCGTCGCTCTCGGCGTTCCACCCCTCCATCTCGGCGAACTTCTCCTCCAGTTCCGAGGCGCGAATGCCGTCCGCGTCGGTAAAGTCCTCCTTGGTATAGAGCGCATTCTTTTCGCTCATCACAGCCCAGAGCTGCGTGTGGCCCATGAGGACGGTGTCGAGTACCGTGTAATCGTCGAAGGCAAAGTGATCCTGCGCCAAGACCGAGAGTCGTTCGCCGGGGCCCATGCTGATCGTGCCACGCGTCGGGTCGAGGTCGCCACTGATGGCGCGCAGGAAGGTGGATTTACCGGCACCGTTAGCACCGATAATGCCATAACAGTTGCCGGGCAAAAACTTGAGATTGACGTCTTGAAAGAGGATCCGCTTTCCGAATCGGATGTCCAAACCACTAACTATAATCATGATTTCTTCGTGTGATATATGCTTTAATAATACGCGGGCAAAGGTACAGCAAGAAGGTGGGGGCGGGAGGCGGCGATGCAGAGGGACAGGGAGAAATAAGCGAATGTGATACTATCTTTGCACAACAAAAAACGGGAATCACCCCAAATCGTAAACAGGAAAGAAAGGAGCAACATGTCATGTGTATCGTAAAAAACATGCATCGATTTGTTACAAACGGAGTGAAGGTTTTCCGTTCCGCATCTGCTGGGCGATACAATGAAGAATCGGAATCCGTTAAGGAACTGAAGCAAGAACTCATGGAGGCTTCATCATTCCGTCAAGACACGGCTAACCTGCGCGAAGATCGGCGGCGCGTAGGTCATGACGTACGTAAGAGTTTCAATGAACTGATTTTAGATAATGGGTAAAAAAACAGCTCTCCAGCAGAAAGAGACCCAGTTTACCTCGGGTAATGCGGTTGGAAATAGTTTAGAGCAATACATTTCAGTAGAAGACAACACGCTTCCTTCACCTCAAGACCTATCCGAGTATCAAAAGATCGATCCACGCATCGTGGACTATTTGCTCACATCTTCAGCCAAGGAACAAAATCATCGACACGAAATGGAAGCTGGAAAATTAGCGATCATTCAAAAATCAGAACGGAGGACTGGGCGAATGAATTGGTGGGGCATGTTCTTTGCTTTTCTCGCCTTGCTGACTTTCGTCGCACTGGCTGCCTATGCACTTTATTTAGACAAACCGTGGTTCGCCGGCATATTCGGTTTTGCAGCCGTTGCGGGAATCATTTCCACATTTGTCAATGCGGGGAAAAGGAATGAGAAATAATCCTTCCATGCTTCCCGCAAGCGCCTCCGAAGCCGCCCCTAACCTTGTTTAGAAAGAATGCGGTTCTATCTTTGCCGACGATTTAACGAAGAGATCATGGGTCGATTTTACGCATACG
>CAUPYF010000176.1:0-2912 GCA_963515435.1 uncultured Tannerella sp.
CGAGTATGACGACAACGGTCGCCCGCTGCGCATCGATACGATCGTCATCTCCACCCAGCACGACGACTTTATCCAAGCCGGTGATGGCCTCACGCAGGAACAGGCCGACGCCGCCATGCAGCAGCGGATCGCTGACGACGTGCGCGCGATCCTCGTGCCCCGCGTCAAAGCGCAATACCCCGCCCACGTGCAGGCGCTCTTCAATGATCAGATCAAATACTTCGTCAACCCCACGGGCAAATTCGTCATCGGTGGCCCCCACGGCGACACGGGTCTCACCGGGCGTAAGATCATCGTCGACACCTACGGCGGCAAAGGCGCACACGGCGGCGGAGCCTTCTCCGGCAAGGACCCCTCGAAGGTGGATCGCTCGGCCGCGTATGCTGCGCGTCACATTGCCAAGAACCTCGTAGCCGCCGGTGTGGCCGACGAGATGCTCGTGCAAGTCTCTTACGCCATCGGTGTGGCGCAGCCCATGAACATCTTCGTCAACACCTTCGGCCGCTCGAAGGTGAAGATGAGTGATGGCGAGATCGCTCGGAAGATTTGGGACCTCTTCGACATGCGCCCGAAGGCCATCGAGGAGCGCCTCAAGCTGCGCAACCCGATCTACTTAGAGACGGCCTCCTACGGCCACATGGGCCGCACGCCTCAGACTGTGGAGAAAGTCTTCCACTCGCGTTACAACAGCGAGCCGACGGTCTGCCGTGTGGAGCTCTTCACTTGGGAGAAGCTCGACTATGTGGACAAGGTGAAGGCAGCCTTCGGGTTATAACTAAGGAAATAAGTCAGCCAAGCTCTTTTTTAGCCGCTCGTCCGTGCCATGCTGCATGGCGGGCGGCTTTTTCGTCCAACCCCCTCATTACTCCCCCAAAAAGACATGAACAAGAAACCGCTCATCATCGGCATCGGCGAACTGCTGTGGGACGTCCTGCCCACGGGCAAGAAAGCAGGCGGCGCACCCGTCAACTTCGCCTATCATGCTTCGCGCTTCGGCGCCGAAGCCTACGCCATCAGTGCTATCGGTAACGATCCGTTAGGCAACGAAATCCTCAGGGAGATCGACCGCATCCACATCCCCTACATCGTGGAGCGCGTGAATTATCCCACGGGCACGGTCATCGTGGAGCTCCGCGATGGCATCCCCAACTACACCATCATCGAGGGCGTGGCTTGGGATCACATCCCCCTCACGGAAGAGATGAAGCAACTGGCCGAACGCGCCGATGCCGTCTGCTTCGGCACACTGGCCCAACGCTCCGAGGAGTCGCGCATCACCATCCAGAGGCTCCTCTCACATGTGCCCGAGGAGGCCCTGCGCGTCTACGACATCAACCTGCGCCAGCATTACTACAGCCGCGAGCTAATCGTGGCCTCGCTGCGCCACAGCAACGTCTTCAAGATAAACGACGAGGAGTTAGACCTCCTCCGCGGCATCTTCGGCTTGGAGAGCGACACGGTGCACGACTTCTGCCGCCGCTTCGTGAAGCTCTACAACCTGCGTTACCTCATCCTCACCGCCGGTGCCAACTACAGCGCCGTCTTCACCATCGATGAGGAGTCGTTCATTGACACGCCCCGCGTAGAGGTGGTCGACACCGTCGGCGCAGGCGACTCCTTCACCGGCACCTTCATCGCCTCCATCTTGACCGGCCACCCACTCGCGGAGGCACACCGCATAGCCGTCGATCATGCCGCGTTCGTCTGCACCCGCGCCGGCGCCTGGGTCGATCCATCGTAAATGAATCAGGGGGGGCGGACAAACCTGTTTCGCCCCTCCCCTCTACCCTCTATTTTATTTATGGAAAGAAGAAAAATCGGATGGCCGCTGGTGCTTATCGCCGTCGGCATCCTCTTTTTAATGAAGAATCTCGGGCTGATTGATCTCGACATCTATCAATTGCTCTTCTCTTGGCCGATGTTACTTATCGCCATCGGCATTGTGCAGCTCATCGACCGCTCCTATGTCAGCGGCTTCATCCTGCTCTTCCTCGGCAGTGTATTCATGCTGCCCCGCCTCGACATCATCCATTATGACGCCATGCGTGTCTTCTGGCCCGTCATCCTCATTGTCATTGGCTTCATACTGCTTTTTCGCCGCAAAGAAACCTTCGGGAAGCATCATCGCACGGGTATGCCAAACACGCCTACCGCCATCCCATCCGATGCCGATGGATTTATCCACATCAATAACTTGTTTAGCGGGTCTAAGGTCGTACCGGCCGAACCCATCTTCCGCGGCGCCCATCTCAGTTGCACCTTCGGCGGCATCGACCTCGACCTGCGCAACGCCCGCCTCGCATCCTCCGAAGTGTTTATCGACATCGACTGCACCTTCAGCGGCATCACCCTGCGCCTTCCCTCCGCCTGGCGCATCGATTCGCGCGTCAACGCCACCTTTGGCGGTATCGAGGACAAGCGACCCTATCCCCCGGGCGGCACCGCGCCGGATCATGTCGTCATCATCCGCGGCTCGGCCACCTTCAGTGGCGTGGAACTGAGGTGAGAAGCGATTACCGGCGGGGCATTGAGAAGGAGGTAAACGCTACTTACAAGTAACATTTACCTCCTTCTCAATTATACACATCATTCATCACGCCCTACGCTATCATCCGGCCGCACCACAGGTTGCGCGTTCGTGCTTCAGCCTCGATGCAAAGTCAAGGGTAGCAAGCTGCCATACACACCCACTAACCCATGTGGCTGGCACCCACCTGAGCTACGCGGCTCGACCCACCTAATCCATGTGGCTGGCACCCACCTGAGCTAATGGGTGCATTAGCGCGCATACAACAAGACCACCGAACAGCAACGTGCTCGGTGGTCTGCTCCGCCCAGGGTTCCGCCCTGGGCTATGATCCCCCGGGCCTACAGCCCGGATTAATGTACCCGGTGCGGCCTGTAGGGCCGCC
>CAUPYF010000177.1:0-2850 GCA_963515435.1 uncultured Tannerella sp.
ACTATTGCTTGCACTGAGTTTTTCCAATAGTTGGAACGAAAGAGGTAAGCGTAATATATAGGGTAAGCGAGATTAATTGGACGAGCTATAATGGTGTGATACCCGGCAAACAGGGTTTCTCTATAATCATTGAATGCACAGTTACCTACTCCTTCAAGATCCTCAGAAGTATCTGCAAAGACAAAATCATCTTTCTCCAAAAGACTCTGAGGATTGGTCGTTATGTAAGAAGGAGAAACTCTGCGCACCATTCCTTCAGAGATAGAAGTTCCTGTATTGTCTTTCGAATGAATTTGCCCGTAACTAATAACGGCTACACCTTCTAACAAAAGATCAGCTTTTGTTATAGGAAGCCCCTTCCCATAAGTAAAATGACGTCCAAAAGGAACCACCTCCCAGTGCTCCGGTACCTCGGGGATCCAGGGGATGCCGGTGGGGCGGAAGCGGGTGTAGGGATGGATGCCGCGTGTGACAGCATGGGAGATAATGGTCTGCCGCAGCTCTTTGAGGCACTCTATCTGCTCGGCCTGACGAGCGATATAGGCGTCGATCTGCCGCACCTTCCGCTCGATATACGTCACAATGGCGCGCTGCTCGGATAGGGGCGGGAGTGGGAGAAAACTCTTGCGCAGCAACTCATAATTGATATTTTGTCCTTCACGAAGGCCTGTCACACATGTTTGAAGCAATAAAATAAAGTCATGCGATTTCACTAAGTGCTTGATGTACTCTGCCTCGATATTTCTATTGAGTTGAAGGACAGTGTATGCTGCACTGATGATGCCTTGATAGTGCGCATATTCAATACCTCCTTGGAAGGAACGGAGGCTAATAACGAAATTGCCTTGTCGCACAAGCTTTAAATTCTCAAGCCCTTTATTGACCACGACAACGCGGTTCTCGTACATGTTTTGAGGTATGACACCATATTTCTGCGTAGCACACAAGATTGGCTCTTCGGGATAACCTTTCTCTGTACGTTCGGTAAATACATATTTGATCTTCCTCACCTCCCAGTGCTCCGGCACCTCGGGGATCCAAGGGATGCCAGTGGATTTGTATGCATCGTATCGTTTCATTGTGCTGAGAGCGGGGGGGATTAGTCGCCGGATAGTATTTCCTCTAGCAAGCCGTCCGTATCGGCTTCTATGGCGCGTAGGTCGGCCATGATGTCGCTCAGGGGGCGGAGGGCGACAGGCTTGTAGAAGTATTTGGTGAAAGAGAGTTCGTAGCCCACTGTCGTTTCCTCCTCTACCACGTAAGCGTCGGGAGCGTAGGGCAGGACTTCGCGTTGCATAAAGGCCTCGATGCCTCCGGGGTAACTGAGGGGCACCTGCTCGGTGTCACGCAGGCTCTTATCGGCCTCTCCGGCCACGGGGCGGCAGGTGGGGTCGGTGTGGGTGATGAGGAGGCGGAGCTTCTTGAGCAGCGTCTTTTTGATCTTGCCCAAGGCGCGGGCATAGGCGTCCCAGTCGTCGAGGGGCGTGTCTGCGGGTACGGCTGCGATGGCGTGTCGGCACTCGGCGATTTGCTTCTCGTTGAGGTCGCCGGCGTTGAGGTTGGCGTCGGGGACGACTCGTAGGCGCAGGGGGCGGTCCACCTTGATCTGCCAATAGCCAAACTCTTCGTTGGGGAAGATCTTGCTCTCGGGTGTCTCCCGGAAGTCCATGAGCAAGTGGAGGATACGTTGGCGGTCGTCGGCGTTGGTTTCGCAGTTTTTCTCGCCGAGGTTTTTGCGCAGGGGCGTCTTGATGGCGGTGGCGTCGATGAGTTGCACCAGGCCGCGACGTCGGGACTCCTTGCGGTTGGTGACGACCCATATGAAGGTACCGATACCGGTGTTATAGAAGTCCTTTTCGGGCATGGCAATGATGGCTTCCAGGAGGTCGTTCTCGATGATGTATCGGCGCAAGTTACTCTCTCCGCCGCCAGCGTTTCCGGTGAAGAGGCTCGAGCCGTTGTGCACCTCCACGATGCGCGTGCCCAACTCGCTGTCCTTCATGCGGGAGAGGTTGTTGGCCAGGAAGAGCATCTGGGGGTCGCCCACGTCGGGGACGAAGTTGCGGGGACTCTTCTTGTCATATCCTCCGTCGCCGACAAAGCGGGGGTCGGCGATGCGGTCCTTCTCCTTTTCGCCGAATCCCCAGGCGCGGAGATCCTCTTTCCAAGGTGTGCCGAAGGGGGGATTGGAGAGGCAGAAGTCGAAGGTCATGCCTGGGTGTCCATCGTTGCTGATGGTGGATCCGCAGAAGAATCGTTCGCGAATGATGCCGCCAGGAGCGACGTAGGTGAAGGAGGGAAGGTCGCTCTTCTTCCTTTTTTTTCCGTCCGTTTCCTCCTCGCCAGTTCCGGGTGTGGAGAGCAGTAGGTCGGCCTTGCAGGTGGCGTAGGTCTCGGGCTGCATTTCCTGCCCGTAGAGGTTGATCTTGACCTGCTTACCACGCTCCCGGGCTACCTCGCGAATGCGTTGCTCAGCGATGGAGAGGATGCCGCCTGTGCCGCAGGCACCGTCGTAGATGCTGTAGGGCATGGACTGGATCTTATCTGCCACGGGTATGATGGCGATGTCGGCAATGAGGGCTACGTAGTCGCGAGGCGTGAAGTGCTCCCCGGCCTCGGTGACGCTGTTTTCCTCGTTGAACTTGCGCAACAGCTGCTCGAAGAGGGTGCCCATGGTGTGGTTGTCGACGCCGGGTAGGAGCTCTTGCCCCTCCTTGTCACGGGTGGGATGGATGCCGAGGTTGATCTCTTTATCGGTGAATTTTTCGATGATGGCACCCAGCCGGCCGGCGTCGGTGAGGTTGTCATCCTGCTGTTTGAACTTGAATTTTTCGATGATGTCCTGTACGT
>CAUPYF010000178.1:0-2780 GCA_963515435.1 uncultured Tannerella sp.
GCCTGAACGAGGCCTTCACTTTCACTTACGACATGAACGACTACTTCAGCACCGAGCCGCTGACGTATCTCACCTCGTCTAATCCTATTTATAAGCACTACTTCGAGCGTACCGCTGGCGGTAAGACAACACGCACCTACATCTCCCTCGACTCCCTCGAGCTAAGCGGCCCGCTGAAGTTCGCCAACCAGGCTTATCTCTACCATAACCAGCTGGAGGCTAACGGACGCTTCCGCTTGGGTAGCGGCATGAAGTATGAATACCTCGCCGGATATTCCTTCGTCGGCTACATACGCAACTCTCTCAGCTCCACCCGTGCGCCTCGCAACGATCGGTTCAACAACACCTACGGCGTCTACGGCCCCGGCCTCTACTCCGTCATCGACGCGCACGACCCGCACAGCATGGGCTACATCGCTACGCGTATCAAGACGGCCAATCCTGCACAGCTCTTCGTACATGCCCTCTACCTGCAAAACATCCTCGAGCTCTCGGATCACTTCAAGGTGATGCTGGCCGGGCGCTACGATCATGTCAGGTATCAACGCACGCTGAAGAACATGCCCGTCACGGACGACTCGTGGTCGTTTAAGCGCACCGATCCCTTTGTTGCTGTCGACAACTCGGCCTTCACCTACCGCGCTGGGCTCGTCTACCTGCCTATTAAGCAGCTCTCCATCTACGGCTCCTATGCCAACTTCTTCCAGCCTTACCGCGAGTATTATTCCCCGAAGCTCATCTATGTCAACTCCGAAGGCAAGCGCTTCGACGCCGAGCACACGGCGCAGATCTTCAAGCCGCAGACGGGCGATCAGGCTGAACTGGGCGTAAAGTACACCCACGGCGACCTCTTCTATGTCTCCGGCGCCGTCTACCACATCAATCGCAAAAACGAGCGCAAGACGCTGGCCACCGTAGAGGAAGGCGGCGAAAGCAAAACGGTCGTCGGTCAGGTGGGTACGACGATCTCCGAGGGCTGCGAGCTGGAGGTCGGATTCAATCCCCTGCCCGAACTCGCCCTCGCCGCCGGTTACACCTACACCAACGCCCGCGTCAGCGAGATCGCCAAGAACGACTACCTGAACATCGACGGCGACGAGGGTCGGCCGCTGGCTTATGTACCCAAGAACATGTTCTTCGCCGCCGGCACCTACACCTTCGCTCAGCGTTCTGCGCTCAACGGCTTGGCCGTGAACTTCACCCTCTCGTACACCGACAAGATGTACAACAACCTGAGCCAAGATGTGGAGCTGCCCTCGCATTTCATCACCGACGTCGGCGCCACCTACCGCCTCGGCAAAGGCGTCTCGGTATCCTTCAACCTCAACAACGTCTTCGATGTGGAGTACGCCACCAACACCTTCGGCCGGCAGATCGTCCCCAGCATCGGACGTAACTACACCATCGCGTTGTCTTATAATTTGAGGTAAATCATGAAGTGGTTTCACCGCTTACACAGGACGCTGGGCCAGGTGCTCAGCGTCTTGTTTGTCTTATGGTTCCTCTCGGGATTCGTGATGATCTATCACAACTTCCCGCGCATCACCGAGAGCGAACGCTACCACGGACTCGCCACGGCCGACACCTCCGCCTGCGCCACGGCCGACAGCCTGTTGCGCCTCCTGCCCACGGGACGCCTCTCCGCCCTGGCCCTCACAACCGACGGACGCGGTGGCGTACGCCTGACTTACACCTCGGACGGCCAGACGCACACCATCGGCGCCCACACCACGGCCGACGGGCGCGTGGCCTACGACGAGATCCTCCGCTATGCCACCCGACTGAACCCCTCGCCCATCGTGCGCGTCGACACCGTTCGCCACCTTGACCGGTGGCTCACCTACGACCGCAACCTCGACGATCTGCCCGCCTACCGCTTCCACTACGCCGACGCCTCCGAGCTCTACGTCTCCTCCCGCACCGGCGAGGGCGTGCAGCACAGCACCCGCGCGGATCGCTTCTGGGCCTGGGTCGGCGCTATCCCGCACTGGATTTACCTCTTCAACCTGCGACACTACACCGGCCTTTGGCGCAACGTGGTCATCATCCTCTCCGGCATCGGCGCGCTGATGTGCCTCTTCGGACTCATCGTCGGCGTGCGCATGATCGTGCGGCAATACCGCCAGCGGCGTCGCCTCGGCAGCCCCTATCGCAAGCCGCTCTACCGCTGGCACCACGTAGCCGGACTCTTCTTCGGCCTCTTCGTCTTCACCTTCGCTTTTAGCGGCATGATGTCGCTCCAGAAGGTCCCCCAATGGCTCATCCGCACCCACGCCCCCGAACTCGCCACCGCCGCCTCCGACCGCTCGCTGCCCCTCGCCCCTGCCGACTACCCGCTCGACTACCGGCAGCTACTCGAGGCTCACAACGGGCGCGTGCAGAAGATCGAATGGTGTGGCTTCGGCCGCCGGCCCTATTACCGCGTCGTGGTCGGGGATAGTGCGCTTTGCGTTGACGCCACCACGCCCGACGTCCGTCCGCTGCGCCTCACTGACAGCGAAGTCATGTCCTTCGTCCGCGACTTGTTGCCCGATAGCCGCGTGCAGGCCACGCTGCTCCGCGACTACGACGATTACTACATCCATAAGCGCATGCAGCTCCCCCTGCCCGTCTATCGTCTGACGGCCGACGACCCCGACCGCAGTTCGTTCTACATCGACCCCGCGACGGCCGAGGTGCGTTACTTCAACGCCAACACCCGCGCTCGCAAGTGGACGTACCAGGCGCTGCATAGCTTCTCCGTCAAGTGGATCCTCGATCGCCCTGTGCTGTGGCACGTG
>CAUPYF010000179.1:0-2729 GCA_963515435.1 uncultured Tannerella sp.
GGTTCTTCCAGTCCTCCGCCTCGTAATAGAGTGAGGTGGTGAGGAACATGGTGCTCTGGGGTGTGTAGAGGGGGCGATAGCGGGCTTGCAGGCCGGTGGAGACCTTGCGGAGCAGGCCGCGCGTGCCGGCCCACTGGGCTTCGACGTAGGGGTAGACCTCGAAGGCAGGATGCAACAAGTAGCGATACTCGAGGTGCAAGTCGCCCTCGTTGACCGTCGTTTTGCTGCCGTAGGTAGTAAACTCAAAGCGGCCCATGAGGTTAATCACGCTTTTCTGTCCGAGCAGGATGTTGAGGTTGGAGTGGAGCTTGAACTCAAAGAGCTCCTCATGCTCGGTCTTGTAGTTGACCATCGTGGAGAGCAAGCCTTGGATGGGCTTGCTGCTGTCGATCTTCATAGTGAGGTTTTCGGAGAAGAGCATCTGAGCATGAGCGGCGAGGGTGACGGCCAGGCAGAGGAGCAACAGGAAGGTACGGCGTCGCAGGGGTTGAAGCGATAAGTGGAGGTGCATGATGCAATGTGTGTGTGGGGGGGGGTTATTTATACGTGATCCACCGCACCATCTCTTTCAGGTTCGGTTTCTTGCCATAGAGCAGGATGCCGACGCGATAGATGCGGCCGGAAAGCCATGTGACGCCGATGGCGATGGCGTAGAGCAACGCGATGGAGAGGAGGGGCTGCCAGAGGGGGACATCGAAGGGGAGGCGCATCATCATCACCACGGGCGAGGTGAACGGGATGAGCGAGCACCAGAAGGCCAGCGGGCCGTCGGGGTTGTCGAGGCTGTAGATGCCGGCGTAGAGGGCAAAGACGAGCACCAACATGACGGGCATCATGAATTGTTGGGCGTCTTCGGGGTGATCGATGACGGAGCCGATGGCGGCGAAGAGGGCTGCGTAGAGCAGGTAGCCGCCGACGAAGAACGCGGCGAAGGAGAGGAGCAGCAGGGGTAGGTTGAAGGAGCTGAGGGCCGCCATCCACTCAAGGGTTTGGACGGCATCCGGTGTCGTAGCGGTGAGGGCCGAGATGGCGCCTACGCCAATCATGGTCAGCAGCGCCCAAAGGATGAGTTGGGTGAGCCCGACGAGTCCGATGCCGATGATCTTTCCCGCCATCAAGTCGAAGGGGCGGACGGAAGAGACCATGAGCTCCACAATGCGGTTCGTCTTCTCCTCCGAAACGCCCTGCATGACCATTGAGCCGTAGAGGGTGATAAACATGTAGACGGCGAGCGTGAAGACGATGCCGATGATGTAGGCCAGCTGGGTGGAGGAGGTGCTTTCCGAGCCGTCGTCGTTGAGCTTGACGGTGCGGATCTGGTAGTCCACGTGGCTATTGCGGATGATCTGCTCGAGGTTGGGGATGCCATAGGCAGCCATCTTGTCGTGCTCCATGCGTTGGCGGAGCGTCTCGTTGACCAAGCGCTCCAGGTCGGTGGGGATCTGTTGGCGGGAGTAGAGCGTGGCGGCGCGCGGGTCGCGCAGCAGGTCGTTCGTGATCTCGAGTGTGGCGAAGGGATCGTTAGTGGGGGTAGTGACGAAGCGATAGCCGTCGGCGTCCGTGAAGAGGGGGGCGTAGCGATCGGTGTGATCGATGAGGGCCACGGTGCGCACGTCGTCAGTCTTAAATGAGGCGAGCCAGAGCGGCACGAAGACCATACCGATCATCAGCAGCGGCGTGAGCAGCGTCAGCAGCAGGAAGGATTTCTTGCGTACGCGAAAGAGATACTCGCGGCGGATGATAAGGAAGAGGTTACGGTTCATAAGGGAGTGTTATTCGGATTAACTGTACGGATAAAGATCTCGTTCATCGAGGGCAACACCTCGCGGAAGGCCCGCACTTCGCCTTGTGCCGTGAGGGTGGCGAGAAGTTCGGAGTTGCTGCTGCTTGCTGTTTTACGCAGGCGGAGGGAGGTGCCGCCGCGTGAGGATGCGGCGCTGATCAAGGTGTAATGCCTCGCGTCAGGCTGGAGGGTGACGGCGCCGGCATATTCCACCTCGAAAAGATGCTCCTTGAATCGTTCGCGCACCTCATGTACATTACCCGAGAGGACGACGCGGGCATGGTCGATGAGGGCGATCTCGTCGCAGACCTCCTCGACAGAGGGCATGTTGTGGGTGGAGAAGATGAGCGTGTGGCCGGCCTCGCGCAGGCGGAGCATCTCATGCTTGAGTTGCTCGGCATTGATGGGGTCGAAGCCGCTGAAGGGCTCGTCGAAGATGAGCAGCGCGGGGCGGTGGACGACGGTGATGATGAACTGCACCTTCTGCTGCATGCCCTTCGATAGCTCCTCTAATCGCCGCCCCCACCAGGACATAATGTCGAATCGCTCGAACCATTCCGTGAGACTGCGCCGGGCATCGGTGGCGCTCATGCCCTTGAGGCGGGCGAAGTAGAGCGCCTGCTCCCCGACCTTCATCTTCTTATAAAGGCCGCGCTCCTCGGGAAGGTAACCAATGTGGCGGACGTCGTCCGGGTGTGAGGGGTGTCCGTCAAAGCGAATGGTGCCGCTATCTGGGGCGGTGATGCGGTTGATGATGCGGATCAGGGTGGTTTTGCCGGCGCCATTGGGCCCGAGCAACCCGAAGATCCGCCCTTCAGGCACACGGAGGTTCACGCCGTCGAGGGCGCGATGGTTGGCGTATTGTTTGACGATGTCGTCAGCTTCTATGAAATTCATTGGGGGGGGGGGGATGGGGTAGATGGGGGGAGCAAATGTGGCAAGGGGG
>CAUPYF010000180.1:0-2721 GCA_963515435.1 uncultured Tannerella sp.
TGCGTGCCGTGCGGATCGGCCAGGTCACCGGCCACGAACATCTGGTGCGGCTTGATCTCCGTCAGCAGTTGCTTGACAATATCCACGTCACGCTGCCCCAGCGGATTCTTCTTCACGAGTCCTGTCTCGTAGAAGGGCAGGTCGAGGAAGTGCACACGTTCGTCCTTCACGCCCGAATAGCGGCAGCCGTGGCGTGCCTCCTCACGGCGGATCGTACCCTTCATAAAGAGCACGTCGGGGCGTTCGGGCTGTCCGTCCTCCTTCTTTTCGTAGCGCAGATAGCGGATGATCTCCTCGGCCTTCTCGCGGATGGGTGTCTCGCCCGGCTCGTAGCGGTCGCAGACGTCGCGCAGGTATTCGCAGTAACGGATCACCTCCTCGTCGCCCACGGCGATGTTGCCAGACGTCTCGTAGGCCACGTGCACCTCATGCTGCTGATCGCAGAGCCGGCGCAGTGTGCCGCCCATCGAGATCACGTCGTCGTCCGGGTGTGGACTGAACACGATGACGCGCTTCGGATACGGCTTAGCGCGCTCCGGACGGTTCGAGTCGTCGGCGTTCGGTTTACCGCCCGGCCAACCCGTGATGGTGTGCTGAATGTCGTTGAAGATGCGGATGTTCACGTTATAGGCCGAGCCGTAGAGGGCCAGCAGTTCGCCCAGTCCGTGCTCGCTGTAATCCTTGTTGGTGAGCTTCAGGATCGGCTTATCGGTCTGCGCGCAAAGCCAAACGATGGCGCGGCGAATCAGCTTATTATCCCACACGCACGGCGTGACGAGCCACGGGTGACTGATGCGTGTCAGTTGACCCGCAGCCGAGAGGTCGATCACGACCTTGGCGTTCGGATGGTGTTGCAGGCAGGTAGACGGCACGGCATCGCTCGCGGGGGCTTCGATCGTCTCACGGATGATGCGCGATTTGTTTTCTCCCCACGCCACGAGCACCACTTTGGCCGCCTCCATGAGCGTACCGAGGCCCATCGTGATCACGCCCGCGGGCACGTTGTCGATCGAGCGGAAGAGCTGTGCCGACTCCTTGCGCGAGGTGTCGTCCATGAGCACGAGGTGCGTGCGCGAGCTGACCGATGTGCCAGCACTGTTCACCCCGATCGTCCCCGCCTGCCCCACGCCAAGCAGCATGCAGTCGATGCCGCCACACTCGCGAATGCGTTGTTCGTAGCGCCGGCAGAAGTCGTAGATGTCGTTCTTGTCAATGAATCCGTCGGGGCTGTAGACGTTCCCCTGGGGGACGTCCACATGGTCAAGGAAGACCTCGCGCAGCAGGTGCATGTTGCTGTAAGCCTCGTTCGTAAGCGGATAGAATTCGTAGATGAGGAAGACGACGACGTTGCGCAGGCTGAGGCCCTCCTCGCGGTGCATGCGGATCAATTGCCGGAAGATGGGGTACGGCGACCGTCCGCCGGGCACAGCCAGTACAAAGGGTTTACCCGCGCGTTGTCGTTCGCGGATGTCCGTAGCCAGTTCGCGGGCCAATGTCCCGGCGCCCTCCTCCATGGTGGCGTAGATGTGCGTCTGGACCTTCTCGAATCGTGTCAGGAGGCTGTATTCGTAGGCGTTCTCCGGTTTGTAGTACCTCTCCGGCACGCGTGTCAGTGTGATTTGTGAGCTCAGGTTGCTTCTCATTGCTGTATATATAATGTATGGTTTGGGGCGCCAAAAATATCTAAATCCCACCGCTTACCTTTTTACCTTTGGCTCCGAAAATGACATTCACAAACAGGTCAAATCATGGCATGGAATAATACACCGTCGGTGACTTTCACCGAAAAAGAATTAAAGGATTTGGACGAGGCTCTGGCCCGCATCAACGCCATACTGGAGGGCAAGGCGGTGAACCTCACACCAGAAGATCACCGCAAGATCAGGAGCGTCAAGGATCGCAGCAAAGTGCTGGTGGACAAGTCCAAACATTACATGGAAACGCAGCTTCACACCCTGCCGAAGACGATCGACAAGGACGAGTTCGACCGCGATTACACGGCTCGCACCCACCCGGAAGAAAGGCTCCGTGAGCTGGCGATCGTACAAGAAAAGCTCAGCGATACGAAGACATTGCTTGACTTCGACAACCTCCGCGACGTCTGGACATACTATCGCTACATCAAGTTCCTCTCCAAGCAGAATGAGCCGGGCATCACCTCCATCTATCAGGACCTCAAGCAGTATTATCGCGGTGGGCGCAGGCCTACCGACGAGGCCCTCCTCACTGAATCTTCTCCCCCCCACACAGCCAGAGTAGGACGTTCGGCGGCAGGTCTGTAACCCCGCCCGGACGATTCTGTTTACCCCCGAGAGGTACCGATCGAGGTTTTTCTCGGGGATTTTTGCACCCGAGTGCCGACCTCGTTACTACACGAAATACATATCAGACGATTATTTAATATATATCACATTGTTATTTAATATACTTAGGAGGTATATTCTGCATCCTTCCCCATAGGATTTAGGGTATTTCGGAGGGGCGTGTGTGCCTGACACGAAGTGGGATGAATCGGTTTCGCAAATGCCTGTGAGGGAGTCAAAAGATCAGGGGAGGGGAGCGCCGAAAGAAGTAAGGGGGCAGCGGATTATGGCGGAAAGGGAAAAAATAAAGGCTGCACCGGTTAACCCGATACAGCCTTCAAAGACAACTTAAAAATAGTAAGCTGTGACCCCGGAGAGGCTCGAACTCTCGACCCAATGATTAAGAGTCATTTGCTCT
>CAUPYF010000181.1:0-2704 GCA_963515435.1 uncultured Tannerella sp.
GTTTGGCGTCAAGCACGGCCACGGCGGCTGGCAGCTCGTCGTCGGGCATGTGGTGATCGCAGATGATGAAGTCCACGCCGCGTTCGTTGGCGTAGGCCACCTTGTCGATGGCCTTGATGCCGCAATCGAGGGAGATGACGAGCGTGATACCGCGGCTGACGGCGTAGTCGATGCTTTTGAAGGAGATGCCGTAGCCCTCGTCGTAGCGGTCGGGGATGTAGTATTCGATGAACGAGGAGTAGGCGCGGAGGAATTTGTAGACGAGCGCCACGGCCGTAGTCCCGTCCACGTCGTAATCCCCGTAAATCATGATCCGCTCCTTGTTCCCGAGGGCTTTGTTGAGCCGCTTGACGGCCTTAAACATGTCCGGCATGAGGAAGGGGTCGTGTAGGTCGCGGAGGTCGGGGCGGAAGTAGTGCTGGGCCTCGTCAGGAGTGGTGATGCCTCGCTGCACGAGCAGGAGGCTGACGATTGGGTTAAGCCCCAATGCGGCGGCCAAGGCGTCTCGTTTGCAGATCTCTTCTTTCGTATGGGGTCGAATGTTCCATTTGTGTGTCATTATCTATATGGTTTTGTTTTCTGTCATATACAAAAAGGAAAACCGACATCCACGTCTTTTTTTCGGCAGGCATCGGTTTTCTCGGAGAGAGTGGGGGAGGAAGGCGTTCCGTATCGATGTTTATTTCAGAGAATGAATCATTCGGTGGAACATTTCCTTTTTGACGGGGGTAAAGGTAGAGAGTTTCTGCGAGGCGCCCGTTTTGACGCCGATTTCGGGCTACCCGTTCTGGGGGCTAATCGCTTCAGCCGATGTTGAAACACGGGTGTGTTTTGCTCAGCGGCTGTGCATGGCCTGAAAGGTCGCAGGATGATAGTCCGGAGCATCGGAATGGGGGTGGACGGAATGCTCCCGCCCCGCCATAACCAACGTGTGTTCGATGTAAGAATAAAGCCGGCAGAAATGTAGTGTCTACGGAAGCCACGCAACTGGCAAAGTGTTTTTGAAAATGTTTGCAACAATCTTTTACATGAATCGAAAGCCCCGAACTACACTGTAGTTTCCGGCCTAACATTTTCGTAAAACGCCATCGACAGTGTAGATCGGCGTTTTTCGAGTCCGAAAAGCCCAAATGACAGTGTAGTTTTGCGTTTTTCGGATCCGAAAGGCCCAAATGACAGTGTAGATCGGCACTTTTCAAGTCCGAAAAGCCCAAATGACAGTGTAGGTCGGCGTTTTTCAGGATTGAAATGCCGAATCTACAGTGTAGGTCGGCGCTTTAACTGGTTCCACAAATAACTCAGACTCCCCGGAGCGGCCCTTCCAGACGCTCTGAGGCACCTCCCATTTTTCGTAATCCATATAACAAATAAGCCTCTGACTGTTGTTAATGGAGAAAAAAGGCGGTTCTTTGCCCTGCAATCAAAAAAAACACAGAAATGAAAGAGCAAAGTTTACCGACCTTAGGTGAGTTCATCATTGAAAAACAGAGAGATTTCAAGTATTCCACCGGCGAGTTTTCACGCCTGATCAGTTGTATCCAGATTGCTTCCAAAATGGTGAACCGATACATCAACAAAGCGGGCATCACCAATGTTCTGGGTGAGGCGGGCAACCGCAATGTGCAGGGCGAGGAGCAGCAGAAGCTGGACGTCATCGCTAACGAAGTCTTCATTAATTCCCTCTCGCAGCGCGAGGTGGTCTGCGGTGTGGCTTCGGAGGAGAACGACGATTTTATCGAGATCAAGAGCGGCGCCAACTCCGAGCTGAGTAAGTACGTCGTGCTGATAGATCCGTTAGACGGATCGTCAAACATTGACGTGAACGTCTCCGTGGGGACGATCTTCTCCATCTATCGCCGCATCACCCCTGACGGCACACCCGTGCAATTAGAAGACTTCCTGCAAAAGGGGACGAACCAAGTGGCCGCCGGATACATCATCTACGGCTCCTCCACCATGCTGGTCTACACCACCGGAAACGGCGTGAATGGCTTCACACTCGACCCCTCACTGGGCAGCTACTACCTCTCCAACCCCGACATGCGCTTCCCCATCGACGGAAAGATCTACTCCATCAACGAGGGCAACTACATCAAGTTTCCTCAGGGCGTGAAGGACTACATCAAGTATTGCCAGCGGGAAGAGGAGAACCGCCCCTACACCTCGCGCTACATCGGCTCGCTCGTGGCCGACTATCACCGCAACATGATCAAAGGCGGCGTCTACATCTACCCCTCCACCTCGCAATCGCCCCGCGGCAAGCTCCGCCTGCTCTACGAGTGCAACCCCATCGCCTTCCTCACCGAACAGGCTGGCGGCAAAGCCTCCGACGGATTCCGCCGCATCCTCGACATCGAACCCACAGAGCTGCACCAACGCACGCCCTTCTTCTGCGGCAGTCGCAACATGGTGGATAAAGTGGAAGAATTCATGCGTAACGCCAAGGAATGAGCCCGGCCGTAGCGGTTTCTTAGGAGAGAGAGCTGAGAGTCCCTTGGCGAGAAACCGAGGCTCGCAGCTCTTTCATTGATAATTGACAATTAGTAATT
Source organism: uncultured Tannerella sp. (assembly GCA_963515435.1). Classification (GTDB taxonomy): domain Bacteria; phylum Bacteroidota; class Bacteroidia; order Bacteroidales; family Tannerellaceae; genus Tannerella. Next base: position 2,550 of record CAUPYF010000181.1, read on the forward strand.
GACATGCCCTTAGTCTACGCCAATATGAAGATGAGCGAGGCGATAGAGAGCCACCTCGCACTCGTGCCAGTGATCAATCGCTTCGGCATACGCCTCGGCGTGGGCGACGACACGGTGAAGACCGTCTGCGAAGCACACAACGTAGACCCAGACTT
>CAUPYF010000182.1:0-2631 GCA_963515435.1 uncultured Tannerella sp.
TAAATCGTCTCATTTCTGTAGGGGTTTTTGTTGTGTGATACATGTTTGTTTGGGGGGAAAGCATTTCCTTGTTTTTTACTGGGGCCGGTCTGGCCTTGTTGTTCGCGTCAGCCTCTCTGCACGGATGGCAGATGGCGGATGGCAGAAGCTGTTTTTGAAGCGCTCGCCTCTCAGGCCCCAATGCCCTGACGCAAAACAAACCCCCTCTCCCCGAAGCGCCTTGGCATTCCTGCCAGGAAAGCATCTGCGGGAGAGAGGGGACAATGAAAATGAAAAAGAGCTGGGCCGGTGTTTGGATGCTTAGTCGAGACCCTTGTATGGGGCAGCAAGTGATTTTTCTTTCACCCGCAGGTGGAAGCCGTCGCTCTGGTTGACGATGAAGTATTTGCCACCCTCGGCCGCCGGCTCATGCGGGCTCAGTGTTCGCACCACACTGATGTGACGCTTGCCGCCGTTATCGCCACGAGTCAGCACCATGAGGTGGAGTACTGGCGCTTGGTAGTCCCTGATGTACCCATACTTGCGTCCCTTGTCCACAACGATTTCCACCGTGTAGGGCTTGTCTGGATTGTAACCGTTTTCGGGCGTGGCTCCCTTGAGGAAAGCGGCTACCAGATACGGACGATTAGACTTGGGATCGCCGTCGAACAGGTCCTTCATGCGATCAGCCACCTGCAAAGCGTTCGACAAGACATTGTTCAAATCGAACGCCTGCTTGCCGATCTTGTGATCTCGGTGGAACATCTCGCAGGCCATCAGTTGCAGGGCGACGGCGCCGTGCGGCTCGGTACCGATCTGTTCGCGCACCTTCTTGAACTCCTCGATCGACCTGGGGATGCGACTGAAGGTGACAGTAGCGCTCTCCCCGTCCGTATAGGTCGTGTGGTTGATCGAACCGGACATCGAGACCTCAATATCGCCGATAGGGGCCTCCTGGCCGGTGATAGTGACGGAGCAAGAGGCGGAGGCATTGCCGCCGCGAACCGTGATGATGGCCTTGCCGGCTGCTACGCCGTGCACTTCACCGGTGCTCGAAACCTTGGCCACCTTCTCGTTGCTGCTGCTCCAAGTGAGGAGCCTCATCGAAGTATTGGCCGGCTCTACGGTGGCGGTGAGCGTCTCGCGCCCGTTGACGGACAGCTCGATCGAGGTCTTGTTGAGCTTGATCGCCTTGATCGTGGTGCCGCCCGGGTTGGGCGTCGGATTAGGCGTCGGATTGGGCCCCGGCTTGGGGATCGGAGCGGGTTCCGGATTGTTTCTCTCGCATGCTGCGAAAGTCATCACACAAGTGACGGCTACCATAGCCATCAACATCATCATAAAAAATCTTTTCATCTCAGTAGGGTTTTAATAGTGAAACATGTTATATATAAGTGTCAATTGTCAATGATTGCCCGGGGGCGTCAGGGACACCGGCCAAGTTTGCCGGGTGCCCGGTGGGGGGGGCGAACCCCATTCGGGTACGCTCCCTCTCTGGGCGCTCTCATTCCTCCGGCAGGTGGATATCGTCGTCGCCGTCGTCCGGTTTGGGCTTTTTCGGATCCTTCGGCTTCTCGTCCGGTTGCTTAGGATCCTTCGGGTCAGCCGGTTTTTTCGGATCCTTCGGTTTCTCGTCCGGTTTCTTGGGATCCTTCGGGTCAGCCGGCTTTTTCGGGTCCTTCGGCTGTTTGGGATCTTTCGGATCCTTGGGCTTCTTCTTGTCGGCGGCGCGCTTCTGAGCCAGGCTGTAGCGGTATTTCTCGTAAGTCTCCTCCATGCGTTGGTTCATCTTTTTGACGATGGACGCGATGAGGGGGCGCTCCAGAGGGGCCGCGCCGGAGTAGTAAGCCACTTGCAGGATGAAAGCGATGCGATCAAAGACGGCATCCGTCTTGGCGCGGGCATCCTTAGCCGAGGGGATCTCTTTGTCTTCAGCTCGCGCGGCGGAGCGGTCGGCGTAGACTTGGCGAAACTCCGTGTTGGCCGTTTCCAGCTTTGGCAGCACGGCGGCCAGTCTCAGCGTGGTGAGATGGGGCGTGTTTTTCGCCTTCCTGAGGTCGATCAGCAGACCATCGATGGCGGCCGATTCCTTATCGAGGCCCGCCTTTTGAATACGGTAATAAGGTCTTACGACGATCTCCAACTCATCGGCTGCCGCGGCCTCGGCCGCTTCGGGCGAGAATTGGTAAGCGCGAATGGCATTGAAGATGAACGAGAGCAGCCGGTCGCGCTCAGCGTCTTTCTTCAGCATGCGCTGTGTGTTCAGGCTGGCTTGCGTCTCAAGGTTGATTTCGCCTTCGACATCAAGGCCGCCTTTGTACTCGGTGATTTTCTCTGCGGGGACGCCGATTTTCGTAGCGTCGACCGCGCTTAGGAGGCCATACACGTAGTTGTGATACTCGTAATGCAGTCCGTTATCGAGCTTAGTCAGCCCGACTTTGTTAATCTCAATATAATCTTCCATATTCTCTTGGTTTTAGAAAAGTTGTTACTCCTTATTCTGTACATAAAATCATCTTAGGGTTTGATCAAACCACCTGGATTGACTCAAATCGCGGGTGCGTTTTACTCCAAACCACCTGGTTTGACCCCATCCACGGGTGTGTTTGGCATCAAACCACCTGGTTTGGCCCAATTCGCGGGTGTGTTTGG
>CAUPYF010000183.1:0-2615 GCA_963515435.1 uncultured Tannerella sp.
TTTCTATGCATACGTCCGAACGATCGACGACGCGCTGGCTGACGCCTTTCACCTCGTGACCCACCACGACGGCGTACTTCCGCCCGCGCTCCGGACGAAACTCCGCTAACGAAACGCTGCCCTCAGCCTGCTCCACGGCGCAGATCACGTAGCCATCCCGCCGCAGCGTCTCCACGGCCTCGAGCGTATCCTTATAATAGGTCCACGCCACCGTCTCCTCCGCCCCAAGCGCCGTCTTGTGGATCTCCGCGTGCGGCGGCGTGGCCGTGATGCCGCACAACCAGACGCCCTCCAAACGGAACGCGTCGGCCGTACGAAACACCGACCCGACGTTGTTCAGACTCCGCACCTCATCGAGCACCACCACGACGGGCAACTTCTCGCTCGCGCGGTACTCCTCCGGCGTCAGGCGGCCCAGCTCCGTAACCTTCAGCTTGCGCATCGTCACGCCTCGCTTGCTCGGATAATGTCGATCAACTCCCGACCGAGCGCATCGGCCTCGGCCTGCGTGGGTGCCTCGGCATAGACACGGATGATGGGCTCCGTGTTACTGCGGCGCAGGTGCACCCACCGATCGGCGAAGTCGATTTTCACGCCGTCGATGTCCGTCACGCGCTCGCCAGCGAAGCGCCGCTTGACATTATCCAAGATCGCATCCACATCGATGCCCGGCGTCAGCTCCACGCGCTGCTTGGAGATGAAATAAGCCGGATACGTCGCCCTGAGCTCACTCACCTTCATCTTCTTTTTAGCCAAAAGCGTCAGGAAAAGCGCGATGCCCACGAGCGCGTCGCGACCGTAGTGCAGCGCGGGATAGATCACACCGCCGTTGCCCTCGCCACCGATCACGGCGTCCGTCTCCTTCATCTTCTCCACCACGTTCACCTCGCCCACGGCCGACGCTGCATACTGTCCGCCGTGCCGCTCCGTCACGTCACGCAGCGCCCGCGTCGAGCTGAGGTTGCTCACCGTGTTGCCCGGCGTGTGCGACAGCACATAGTCGCTCACCGCCACGAGCGTGTACTCTTCGCCGAACATCTCCCCATTCTCGCAGATGATGGCCAACCTGTCCACGTCCGGGTCGACCACGAAACCCACATCGGCCCGCGCATGACGCATCAGGGCGGAGATCTCCGGCAGATGCTCCGGCAGCGGCTCGGGGTTATGCGAGAAATTGCCATGCGGGTTGCAATGCAACTTGAAGATCTCCCGCACACCGAGCGCATAAAGCAGGTCAGGGATAATCACGCCGCCGACGGAGTTCACGCAGTCGATAGCCACGCGGAAGTTGGCCGCACGGATGGCCTCCACGTCGACGAGATCGAGCGCTAAAACACGCCCGATATGCCGCTCCTTGTAGCGATTATCCACGATCACGTGCCCCAACTCCTCGACCGGCACGAAGGTGAAGGCCTCTTCCGCGGCCAGTCGGAGCACCTCCTGCCCGTCTTCAGCGCTGAGGAACTCGCCGCGCTCGTTGAGCAGCTTCAGCGCGTTCCATTGCTTCGGGTTATGGCTCGCGGTGAGGATGATGCCGCCGCACGCCAGCTCGTTCGTGACGGCCAGCTCAGTGGTGGGCGTCGTGGCCAGATCGATGTCCACCACGTCAAAACCCATGCTCATCAGCGTGCCCACGACGATCGGTTTGACCATCGGCCCAGACATGCGGGCATCGCGCCCGACGACGATCTTCCGCCTCTCCGCCGTTCCGGCGCGTTTGCGGATGAACGTGGCGTAAGCCGCCGTAAACTTCACGATAGAGAGGGGGTTCAGCCCCTCGTTCGGCCCGCCGCCGATGGTGCCGCGGATGCCGGATATGGATTTGATCAGTGTCATAAGAAGTATAAGAAGTAGTTATGCGGGCTGCGCCCACGGTAGTTACAGGGTAGTTCTATGTAGGGGCGCAAATGTAGGGGCGAACCTATGTTCCCGCCCGTATACCTAAATTCTATCCGCCCTCACGTTATGATCATATGGATAATGAAATTGGTGAAGCATCTGTGTCAGGGAAATCATTTGAACATCCTATGCCGACCTTTCTCTTTTACTTTGTTAAAAACAGACCAAAATCACCCTCGAAAACATGTTACACAACACATCTTCGAGCGATGCGTCTATCTTTGCGGCGAAATTTGAATGAAAGAGTTAATGAGAATGATTGCAAACAAGCAGAGCTTACGTGAATTGGCCATGCTGCAATACCAGGCCGAAAAGTATCGTCTGGCCGGAAACGGTTTTATGAGTCAACACTTGAATTCGCAGATCCGCAAATTGCAGGAGCAGTTGACAGACAGCAGTAGAAATTGAGTATAACAGCCCCCAAAAGGAATAAGGGGTAGAGATTGTAAAAGTGGTTATCAAAATGCAGCGGGAGAAGAAATTCTTTCCGCTGCTGTCATGTTAGAGGGTTTGCGTCCGGATGAGTGAGACGCAAACCTTCTTTTTATTGCCTATCGGCAAGCAGCGGGCGGCAGTCCGATCAGAACTCGGAGGTGAAGTGGAAGCGCACGTCGGGGAAGTCCTGCTGCGCCATGGTGAGGACGTAGGCTGAATCGGCTAAGTAGACGTCGCGGCCCTCGTGATCGGAGGCCATGTATTGGGCTTTGCGACGCATG
>CAUPYF010000184.1:0-2595 GCA_963515435.1 uncultured Tannerella sp.
GCATAAATCGAGGGATATTAAAACGCTCTTTTTTATTGCTCCCTCCCCTTTCTGAACAGCGCGCCATTGTAGCGTATATTGAAAAGAAGACGGCTACCGTAGACCGAATGATCAACGCCTGCCGCGAGCAGACGGAGCTGATGAAAGCCTACAAGCAACGCCTGATCAGCGACGCCGTAACCGGACGCATCAACGTCCTTCCACACGATTAAAAAACAACCCCATCACCCACTTATCTCCCCGCATTATGCCTACACAGATGAATGAAAAATCTTTCGAAGACCTCCTTGTGGCTCACCTCGTCGAGCAAAACGGCTACGAATCCGGCACCTCCAAAGATTATGCCCCCGAATATGGCTTCGACCCCACACGTCTCGAAGCCTTTCTCCGCAGCACGCAGCCCGACACCGTTGAGAAGTCACGCATCTTCGCCTCCGACGCCGGCCGACGCAAGTTCCTCGAACGGGTCAACGACGAGCTTTCCAAGCGCGGCGTGGTGGACGTCTTGCGCAACGGCGTCAAGCACCTCAGCAATACCTTCGACCTTTACGCTCCCCTACCCTCCGCCCTGAGCGAACGCGGAGAGGCCCTCTACCGACAGAACCGCTTCAGCGTCATTCGTCAACTCCACTATGCCCGCGCCAACGCTACCCTCTCGCTCGACGTAGCCCTCTTTATCAACGGCCTGCCCGTGATCACTCTCGAGCTGAAAAACCGATATACCAACCAAGAAACCGCCGACGCCATCGCCCAATACCGCAGCCGCGACGCCCGCGAACTGATCCTCGCGCCCAAACGCTGCGCCGTGCACTTCGCCGCCGACGAGGAGTCCGTCTACATGTGCACCAAGCTCTGCGGGCGCGACAGCTGGTTCCTGCCCTTCAACAAGGGCGTAGACGGCGGCGCCGGCAATCCCATCAATCCCCACGGCCTGAAGACGGCCTACCTCTGGGAGGACGTGCTGCGCAAAGAGAGCCTAAGCGACATACTCGAGCACTATGCGCAAGTGATCGTAGAGAAAGACGACACTACCGGCCGCAAGCACTGCCGCATCATCTGGCCCCGCTGGCACCAGCTGGAAGTTGTCCGCCGGCTGCTCCGGCAGACAAGCCAAGAAGCCGTCGGCCGGCGCTTCCTCATCCAGCACTCTGCCGGATCGGGCAAGTCAAACAGCATCACCTGGCTGGCCTATCAGCTGGTGGAGCTGATTCGCGACGGCCGGCTGCTCTTCGACAGCATCCTCCTCGTCACCGACCGCGTCAATCTCGACAAGCAGCTGCGCAATAACCTCCGCGCCTTCACCCACAGCGATCACATCGTAGGCGCGGCCACCACCAGTGGCGAGCTGCGCCGACACCTCGAGAACGGCAAGAAGATCATCATCACCACCATCCATAAATTCTCCTTCATCCTCTCCGACGTGGGCGGCGAGCTGAGCGATAAGCGCTTCGCCGTCATCATCGATGAGGCCCATTCCAGCCAAAGCGGTAAGATGAGCGCCAACGCCAACCGGGTGCTCAGCGGCTCTCCCGACACTTCCGACGACGAGGACGAAATAAACAGCGCTCATCGAGCGCTACATGGCCGGCCGGCGCATGGCCTCCAATGCCAACTTCTACGCCTTTACGGCCACGCCTAAGAACAAGACGCTCGAGACCTTCGGCGAACCCTTCCCCCGCCCCGACGGCGAGACGGGCCATCGCCCCTTCCACGTCTACTCCATGAAGCAGGCCATCGAGGAGGGATTCATCCTTGACGTGCTTCGTAGTTACACCACCTACAGCAGCTATTACTTGATCCGCAAAAAGGTGGCTGACGACCCCGAATACGAACGCTCTCAAGCCATGCGGAAGTTGCGCCGCTTCGTGGAGAGTCGGCCGGAGACGGTGGAGCAGAAAGCGCGCGTCATGGTGGAGCACTTCCACCAGTCGGTGGCCCACCGCATCGGCGGCCGCGCCCGCTGCATGATCTGCACCATCGGCATCGAGCGCGCCATCGATTACTATCACGCGATCAACCGCCTGCTCGGCGAGCGGGAATCGCCCTACAAAGCCATCGTGGCCTTCAGCGGGGAGTTTGACTATCACGGAGCGAAGCTGGACGAGGCACGCCTGAACGGATTCGCTTCGGCTATGATCGAAAAGGCCTTCCGCCAAGATCCGTACCGCTTCCTCATCGTGGCCGACAAGTTCCAAACAGGTTACGACGAGCCGCTACTGCACACCATGTACGTCGACAAGCCCCTCCACGGATTGCAAACCGTCCAAACCCTCTCGCGCCTGAACCGCACCTGCTCGGGGAAGGAGGACACCTTCGTACTTGACTTCGTTAATGACTACGACGAGGTGGAAGAGAGCTTCCAACCCTTCTATAAGTCGACCATCCTCAGCCGGGAGACGGATCCGAACAAGCTCAACGACCTGCTGGCTACCATCGAGGGCTACCGGATCTACACCCCGCAGGAGGTAGAGCACTTCAACACGCTCTTTTGGGGCAAAGGCAAAGCCGGACGCAAAGCTCTCGAACCACTGCTCGACACGATGGCGGCTCGCTTCCTCGCCCTTGATGACGAGAGTCGGGTGGAGTGCAAGAGCG
>CAUPYF010000185.1:0-2581 GCA_963515435.1 uncultured Tannerella sp.
CGACAAATCGAATGAATCATACTCGGCAAATCGATTCTTCATCTTGCGTATATCTTACTTAATCTGTTATCTTCTTGAAAATCGCCGCAAAAGTAATCTTTCGAGTGAATTGAAAAAGGCGCGCAGTCAGCGCTCTACTTGTGGCTTGCATGCAGTGAAATGGGGTGATTGGAGGCTATCCAAGGCAACCTTCAGAGGCTATCCACATAATCAGATACATCTCACTATTTAATCCGTGAACACTTAACTATTATAACAGTGAACTCCTTACTATTTGATACGTTAGCATCTAACTATTCTAATAGTGAATAGTTCACTATTCAATCCATTAAGATCTAACTATACGAATAGTGAATAGATCATCCGCCATAGGTCAATCGACTATCAAAGCTTTATCGAAGACATGAAACTTAGGATGCTTGAGCAATCCGCCCCCAATAAGATACTGCGTCACGATCCTTACGCTGTACGTGCCGGGCGCGAGGGAGGGAATGACGGCTAAGACTGTCGAGGGCTTGTTATGCACCGTGATGGTGGCGCGCGTCTTGCTGCCGTCTGCCGCCATGAACCACAGTCCCACCGAAGCGTCGTTGCCGACAATTTTGATGGCTCGGCCGACGATCTCCACTACTCCGCCCGGCGTCAGACGCTCATTCTGTACCCCGCTTACGAGATCAGTCACCTGATGAATAGTCGGCTGTGCAGGTGCACGATCCGTCTTCTCCGGCCGCAGATCTCGCTGCAAATGGGTGAGCAGGCGGCCGCGATGTACATTGATATTGAGCCGGTGCCGATCAGTCGAGAAGGTCTCGTCTGGCCTATCGAAGCGTCCCTTGATACTGAAACTCGTGCCGAAAAGCGGCAGGTTGACGGTGTAGCCTTGTCGGTGCAGGTCGACCACGGCTTCCTCCATGTCGTTGAAGACGGCCAGAATATCTGTGCGTGTCACGAGTGAGCCGCGCTGCAGCATGTGTTCGATGACGGCTTCTTTGTCGAACACCCCTGCCGCGTGCGTTTGTGCCCGATAATCGTTCGGCTCAGGGGTTAGATCGTTCGCGATTAAGCTGTATTTGATCATTGTCTTGTGGTTATTGGGGGATAGTTACCGATGCGAAAGCTCCATCACAGCGCCGAGATGATCCGTTCGAGGTGCATGCCGTGAGAGCCTTTGATGAGGATGTGGTAGCCGCTCAAGGGGCTTTCGGCAAGGGCGGCGGAGAGGGACTCGACGGTGGGGTAACACGTGAACGACGACGCGGCAACGGCAGCGAAGCGTGGGCCACAGAGGATGACGCGGTCGAAGCGGCAGGCCTCGAGCTGACGCACCACTTCGGCGTGTAGCGTGGGGCTTTCGTCGCCGAGCTCATACATGTCACCAAGGATGACGGCCTTCGGGGCGACCGCCCAAGTGGAGAAGCCATCGATGGCCACGCGCATGCTGCTCGGGTTGGCGTTGTAGGCGTCGATAAGCAGGCGGTTGCGACTCGTTTCCATCCACTGCGAACGGTTGTTCGTGGGCGTATAGTCAGCGATGGCGCGGCAGATGTCGTCGGACGGGATGCCGAATGTGCGCCCGACAGTCACGGCCGCCAGCGCGTTCTTCAGGTTATAACCGCCTACGAGTCGCGTCCTCACCGTGTGCCGTCGGTCGTCTCCGCACTCCTGCCAGTCGAACGTCAGGAAGGGCGGCGCGCCTTCCACTGTACGGCCGGCAATGAGTGTCATGGGGCGCATGGCGCAGCCGTAACCTACGCTGTCCGTTCCGCCTGCGATGGCTGTGAGGTGCTCATTGTCCTCGTCGATAAAGATGCGGCCGCCCGTGGCGCGGAGAAAGTCGTAGAGCTCGCCTTTGGTGCGGACGACACCCTCGAACGATCCGAAGCCTTCGAGGTGTGCACGGCCGACGTTGGTGATCAGGCCGCAGTCCGGTCGGGCGATAGCGCAGAGGTCGCGTATCTCGCCGGGGTGGTTCGCGCCCATTTCGACAACGGCTACCTCGTGCGCCTTCGTGAGGCGGAGCAGCGTGAGGGGTACGCCGATGTGGTTGTTGAAGTTGCCCTCCGTGCAGAGCGTGCGGAGGCGTCGGGCAAGGACGGCGGAGACAAGTTCCTTCGTTGTCGTCTTGCCGTTCGTTCCGGTGATGCCGATAATGGGTGTGCGGAGCGTCTCGCGGTGCAGTCGGGCGAGGCCTTGCAAGGTTTCAAGGACGCTGTCGACGCGCAGGAGTCGGGGATCGTCGGGCAACGCGGGGTCGTCGACGATGGCGTAAGCGCAGCCGTCGCGGAGGGCTTGCAGGGCGAAAGCGTTGCCGTCGAAGGTGTCGCCCCTCAGCGCGAAGAAGAGGCTGCCGGGCGTCACGCGTCGGCTGTCGGTCGTGACGGCCGGGTGACGGAGGAAGAGGGGATAGAGATCTTGGGGGGTCATTGTTTGGGTAGTTATGCGGCCTTTGGCCGCGGTAGTCAGAGGGTAGTCAGAGGTAGTGCGTAGCCGGCCAGTTCTCACTTTTCGTTTTTAGATGTTAGCTCCTTGTACAGGTTCATCAGGTGGGCCACGATGGTAGGCTCCGGGGCGTCGGCGGGGA
>CAUPYF010000186.1:0-2550 GCA_963515435.1 uncultured Tannerella sp.
CGTGTACTTCAGTTCTGATGGAAAGTTCATGATGGTGTTATTGGTTTGATTAATGAATCTTTTATCGCGGGCAAATGTAGGGTGAGATATATTGAATCCTTACACTAACTCTTTCCTGAGCCGGGCCACGGGGATGCCGAGCTGCTCGCGGTATTTGGCCACGGTGCGGCGGGCGGGGGTGTAGCCTTTGGCACGGAGCAGGGCGCAGAGGGCTTCGTCAGTCACGGGGGAGCGCTTGTCTTCGGCGTCGATGGTTTCGCGCATGATCTTCTTGATCTCGCGGGTGGAGATCTCCTCGCCGCGGTCGTTGAGGGCGGCCTCGGAGAAGAAGTATTTGAGGGGGTAGATGCCGAAGTTGGTCTGGACGTATTTGCTGTTGCTAACGCGGGAGACGGTGGAGATATCGTAGCCGGCGTGCTCGGCCACGTCCTTGAGGATCATGGGGTGGAGGCGCGTCTCGTCGCCGGTGAGGAAGAAGTCGGACTGCAGGGCGAGGATGGCCTCCATGGTGCGTTGGAGCGTCTCGCGGCGCTGGCGGACGGCGTCGATGAACCAGCGGGCGGCGTCGAGCTTCTGCTTGACGAACTGCACGGCGTTGCGCATTTCGGGGCTACGGTTGGACTTGTTGCCGAGATAGTCGCGAAACATGTCGGCGTATTCACGGTTCACGTGCAGCTCGGGGGCGTCGCGCTGATTCATGCTGAGGCTGAGCTGACCGTTGTGACAGTCCACGATGAAGTCGGGCGTGATGCGGCTCATGGCCGTGTCCGCAGACTCGTTCCAGCCATTGCCCGGCTTAGGGTTGAGGCGGGTGATCTCGCGCAGGACGGCCTTGAGCGTCGCCTCGTCGATGCCCAGCGCGTGGCCGATCTTCTCGAAATGCTTGTGGGTGAAGGCGTCGAAATGGTCTTTGATGATGCGCAGGGCCAGGGCAGTGTCGGGCGTGGGGGCTTTCTTTTCGAGTTGCAGACGGAGGCACTCGCGGAGGTCTCGGGCGCCGATGCCGGCGGGCTCGAAGTCCTGGATGACGCGCAGGACGGCCTCCACGTCTCGTTCGTCCGCCTCGATGCCAGCCTTGAACATCAGGTCGTCAGCCACGGCCGTGAGCTCGCGCCGGAGGTAGCCGTCGTCGTCGATGTTCCCGATGATGTATTGTCCGATCAGGCGCTCCCGCTCCGTGAGGTTGCGCAGGCCGAGCTGCTCCTCCAAGTAGTCGTGCATCGAAGGCCCTGCGGAGAAGGGGATCTCCTCGCGCCGCTCCTCAGCGTTGTTCATGGCTCGGAGGCGGTATTCGGGGATGTCGTCGTCCGTCAGGTAGTCGCCCAGGTCCGTCAGGGAGGCGTCCTCGTCGGTCGTTTCCGCCGGCTCCTCGTCGATCGTCTCCGGGTCGCGCCCCTCCTCCAAGGCAGGATTCTCCTCCAGCTCCTGCTTGATGCGCTCCTCCATCTCCAAGGCGGGCAGCTCGAGCATACGAATGAGCTGGATTTGTTGCGGCGAAAGGCGCTGTTGCAGGCTTTGTTGTAACTGTTGTTTCTGCATATCTGTGCGTTTATGTAGGGGCAAAAATAGCGCGAAAGGCAGGGGGGCACGTGGTGTCCGCCCCCTCTCCGGCCGTCCGCGCCCCGAAAGCAGGTTGTTTTAGCCTTCATCCAGTCTGTTTGGCCCCGAAGGCAGGTCGCTTTGGGTATCCCCCGCTTGGTTTGATCCCGAAGGCAGGTCGTTTTGGGCATCCTCAGCGCTGTTTGGCCCCAATAGCAATCGTTTATGGATGGCTTTTATATTGATCGTGTCCAATTTACGACGAAATTTGGATGCTCTTATATTGTTAGTATATAATTTACGGTGTAAATTGAATGCTTTTATATTGATCGTTCCATATTTACGACGTGATCTGGATGCTTTTAATCTAAAAGCATATTATTTATATCGTAAATCTGACGCTTTTAATCTAAAATAACTATACTTACGCCGATGATTAAGGATAACTAATAGAATAGACCTTAATTTACGTCGTAAATAATAGACGATCAATATAAAAGTATTCAATTTACACCGTAAATTATATACTAACAATATAAGAGCATCCAAATTTCGTCGTAAATTGGACACGATCAATATAAAAGCCATCCATAAACGATTGCTATTGGGGCCAAACAGCGCTGAGGATGCCCAAAACGACCTGCCTTCGGGATCAAACCAAGCGGGGATACCCAAAACGACCTGCCTTCGGGGCCAAACAGCGCCGAGAAAGGCCAAAAGGGGCTGGCTCTGCCTACCTTTGCCCCGGATCAATGAAAATCATACCTGCTATTATATTATGACACGATTCGACATTACCATCCTCGGCTGCGGATCGGCCACGCCCACGGTGCGGCACGAGGCCACGGCGCAGGTCGTCGACATCCACGACAAGCTCTTCCTCATGGATTGCGGCGAGGGCGCGCAGCTGCAAATGCGCCGCTGCCACATCCGCTTCAACCGCCTGACGCACATCTTCATCTCGCATCTCCACGGCGACCACTGCTTCGGCCTGCCCGGGCTGCTCTCCAC
>CAUPYF010000187.1:0-2543 GCA_963515435.1 uncultured Tannerella sp.
GGACGAGCCGAAGGCGGAGCCATCTCCGCCGCCGTCAAGAAAATCCTCTCCCAATAAGAGGCTACTCATAGCTTACATTTTTCCAGCAGATCCCCCGTCGCACCCCGTGTGGCGGGGGATCTCTCTTTCTAACGAAAAAAGCCGGATACATGACGGAGAGACCCCCAAACATGTATCCGGCCAAACTTCCCCGGCCCCGGTGGGGCCTTGATTTTCTTTTGCTTCTTTTCTTGCATCAAGGCAAGAAAAGAAGATAGAGGCGACGTCCCCCCCAATAGAATCCCCTACAAGATCCGGATTGCGATCTCCGCGCAAGCCTCCGCGTCGGCCAAGGCGTGATGATGCTGAGTGAGGTCGAAGCCACAGGCCGCAGCCACCGTCTCCAGACGATGGTTCGGCAGCTGTTTGAACACCCGCCGTGCCGCCCGACAGGTGCAGTAAAACCGATAGTCCGGATACTCCAACTCGTACCGCTTGAAAGCCGCCCGGAGGCAACTCTCGTCGAACGGACTGTTGTGCGCCACCAACGGCAGTCCACCGATCAGCGGCACCACCTCCTGCCACACCTCCGGAAACGTCGGCGCGCTGTCCGTGTCCGCCGCCGTGAGCCCATGCACGCGCGTATTCCATGACATATAATAATTCGGCTCCGGGCGGATCAGTCGATAGAGCGAATCCGTCACCCGCCCCGCACGAACCACTACCACCCCCACGCTGCACACGCTACTCCGGTACGGGTTGGCTGTCTCAAAATCTATTGCCGCAAAATCATCCATTGTCAACAGTCGCTTGTTAATCCATTTTCTGACGGCAAAGATACGGCCCGTGCGGGCCCCATGTCGTACGGTCAGGTCCCAGAAACGCCCCGCGCAGGTCTCGCGGCGTTCTATTTCGCCTCAGCTCGGCCCTGCGAAGATCTCGCGGAGGTGCGTTTTGTGGCTAAACTGACAGGGGAAGGCCCCACAGACTGCCATTTTGTCCCCGATCGGCTCCGCGCAGGCCTTACGGGGTACGTTTGGAGGCTCTCGGAACTTTCCGAAAAATCCCATCTAACTATTTCACCTATTCGGAAATCTCCGAGAAGTATCTACATACTTATCCTAATCTTCGGAAAGTTCCGAAGCATCTATCCATTACATTACAAGTCTTCGGAATATTCCGATAGATTGAGAACATGATCCTAATCCTTTCGGGAATCTCCGAAAATAATAAATCTAGAATCCTATTCCTTCGGGGAACTCCGAATAATTGATCTATTGATTTTATATTGATCGGAAAGTTCCGAAAGCCTGTATTCCCGTATTTAATTACTTCGGAAAGTTCCGGAGCCTTGTATCTATGAGCATTATATCTTCGGAAAGTTCCGGAGTCTTATATCTATGAGTATTATATCTTCGGAGAGTTCCAAGGATCTGTATTTATGAGTAGCATACCTTCGGGAAGTTCCGAAAACCTCTAAATGCAGCCCGTAAGGCCTGCGCGGAGCCGATCGAGGACAAAATGGCAGTCTGTGGGGCCTTCCCCTGTCAGTTTAGCCACAAAACACACCTCCGCGAGATCTTCGCAGGGCCGAGCTGAGGCGAAATAGAGCTCCGTGGGGCCTTTGCAGGGGTAAGCTGAGGCGAAATAGATGTCTGCGAGGCCTTCGCAGGGGTAAGCTGAGGGGGAATAGATGTCTGTAGGGGCCTTCGCACGGGTGAGCTGAGGCGAAATAGAACGCCACGGGGTCTGTGCAGGGGTGAGCTGAGGCGAAACGGGGGGCTGCGGGGGCGTTTGCAGCGCGCGTGCCGCGAAAGGTCTACTTTTGTGTATATAAATAACGAGTAACAAGAGACCAACGATGAAAAAGTATCTCCTCCTTCTCCTGGCCGGGCTCTGGACCTGCGCCGCACAAGCTAAGATCATCCCTGGGGTGCGCCTGGGGCTGTCATACAACCAGCTCACGCAGATCGTCGACGAGGAAGTGACCTACGGCGGACGCATCGGATTTGAGGCCGCGGGACTGCTTGACATCCCACTGTCACAGCGCTTTTCGATCGTCCCGGAGCTGGCCGTCGCCAGTGAGGGCGGCGCGTACAACTATCTCTATCTCTTTGACGATATGATGATCACCGGACGCCACCGCAGCAGCTATCTCTCGCTCCGCCTGCCGGTCAATATGGTCTACAAGATCCGCTTTGCCGACTGGCAGATGGGCATCATGGCTGGGCCTTTCGCTTCTGTCTCTACACGCGAACGTGAGCACCACGAGTGGATCAGCCGCGAGTTCCGTCGCTTCGATGTGGGGGCTGGCGCGGGGCTTTATGTGGAGTATCACAGCGTCTTTTTCTCTGTCTACGGTCGCACGGGCTTCATCGATAAGTTGCGCCAGAAGCAGCCTTTTGAATCGCAGGTCTACCAAAACAGCGTGGCGCTGTCGTTTGGGTATAGATTTTATTGATCCGCTTGATCCTTTTTTGGGGGCGTCGTCTCTTCTTTTCTTCCCTTTCCTTCTTTTCTTCCCTTGATGGAAGAAAAGAAGCAAAAGAAGATCAAGGCGTCAG
>CAUPYF010000188.1:0-2542 GCA_963515435.1 uncultured Tannerella sp.
GAAAGCGGGAGATCTTCTATGAACCGGTATACGGCGCGCTGTAGTCTGTCTTTGCCCATTGTCTTTCACCGCTTGCAGGTGGCGATGTTGACGCGCTGGGTGATGCGGAGCTCGCCCTCGTATCCGCGGGCATACAGCTCTCGCATCAGCTGGCGGGGCGTGAAGGCTTGCAGATCCGGATTGAGAGGCACGTCGGAGCGCTGCATGACGACGCCGAGGCGTTCGGCAGAGGCTGCATCCAGTGCATCCTCGAAGGCTTGGCGGGCGTCTTCTAAGCGGCATTTGCTGTCGCGGAGGCGGCGTTCCTTGGCGCGTCGAAGGCGATAATAAGCCTTACTGGACGCCTTGGAACACGCCTTGCAAGTGCCCTGTAGGTTGTCCGCATTACTGGTGCAGCGATAGAACTCACTTGCCGGTTTGACGGCGCCGCAATGCGCGCAGCGCTTCATGGGGGTGTTCGTTTCCATTGTGTTTGGTGTTTCTCTTTCCATTGTTTGAGGGGGAATATGGGTTGATAATATAGTGGCGCATTGCCTTATAATGCAGAGGTGCATAAGATAGGCTGCTAACGGCGCTTTCGTGGTTAAGGGGGCGGGCTATGCCGGCTCCAACACGCCTGCGCCCTCGGCCGTCGATTCGGGGTATTTCTCGTAGACGTCGGCGGGGATTAGGAAGCTGGGCGTCTCGTAGGAGTGGTAGCAGTGCACGCCGTCAGATACGGCGTTGGAGTAGGCGCAAAAGCCGCCTTTGATGTCGCCGTATATCGAGGTTAAGACGTTGAACAAGAGGGGCCACCGGCCCTTCAGCCCCGGCCAGGTGAAGGAGGGCGTGACGAGCGTCTTTAATGAGCAATGGCTGCGCACGGAGTACGGCACAGCCGTGTCTGTGGCTGAATCAGCCAGCACCTACCGGCGCCTTATAGCATAAACGAACGTATTCCCGTTTTGGGAATACCGCACCGTGGGAGACAATCGTGTAAGGCAAGAGCATCGCGATCTGGAAGGGGTAATTCTACCAATAGAAGATCCCCGATGGCAAAAGATTATGCCACCCAATGGGTGGAACTGCCGGTGCTACATCGTTCCAAAAATGGCACACGAAGCGGCCGATTTAAATATGGAGGAGATGCGCGCTCAATGTGACGGATACCTCGATTCTAACGAATGGAAGCGATGCGAGGCGCAGGGCTTTGGCATCAATCGGGCGAACGAAGCCGAGGTGTTTACGGCTGATCAGATGTATATCCATAAGTTTCCGGACATGTCGAGCAAGACTCTCGAGCAGATCATCCCGCGCGAATGGGGTGTCTGCGAATCCCTCGACACACTAAAACGGGAGGCGGAAAGTGAGGTGCCCAAATACGAGGGATCGGCAGAAGCATGGTTCGATGCCAATAAGGTTGTCGAGGCGGGCACGGAGCTGTTGAAAGTGAAAGACTATGCCGGCCGCGTGTGGCAGATGGCATTGGATTGCTTACCTCTACGCATTATTATAAATGTAGTATCGAACCAAGAATTTGAGGAAGAAAAGAAATCCGAAGCAGCGTTTTGTAGCCTTGTACTTAGAAATATAGCGAGCGATATTCCTTCGGGTGTGAAATAGAGCAGGTGAAGGCCCCAACAGGAGGAAGGTCGTAACGTCCCGCTCAGGCGCAGATCATAGCAATGCGAGGAACGGAGCCCACTTGAGAATAAATACGTTTGCGAACTGAAAGCAAGTATTTCCTATGTTGCAAAAACAAGCAAGCCTATTGCCACGGAGCGAATTCTCTTTGGGGAGCATTCGCCATTTAGCACCTCGTTTTCTATGTACGGCAGAGCATTCACGATCCCTTGGGAGAGGATGTTTTCGACGTCTTTCTCGAAGTTCGAATTGATCTTATATAAATTACCGCTGTTTATCGGTCAGTTCAGTTGGATATTCACTCATCACTTTTATGTTGTCAACCATAAAGTTACGAAGAGATCTCCGATCGGCCGGCCGATAAATTCTATCCTTTGCCCTCTGTCCTTTATGTCTTGGAGGAGGCCTCTCTCAATACTTCATCTAATAAATTCAAAACAGCTTCTGAGTTCATATAGCAACGCATGTGCGTGTGCTATAGTAGGGGCGAAAGATTTTTCGCCCCTACATGCACTTCGCTGCAACTGTTTCGTGCAAAATCCGGCAGGTTTCGTTCGGTGCAACACGTCTTTGCCTAAAATGAGAGTCATTTCGGCTAATGCAAGACGTCGAGGTGAAACGAGGCGCGTTTCAAAAGGCCCAAGCGCAGAGAGGTGCGAACAAAAAGTCCCCCCCCCCGAACGAAGGGCTGCGATCCAAAGTCCGGGGGATCTTTTGTTTTCGCAGTGCGTTATGCCCGACCCGCTTCTCACTTCTCCGCCTTGCTCCTTGTCAGGAAAATCACCTTCCCGAACTCCTCCGGCCGGGCATGCTCCGGATCGGCGAAGATGGCCGGCCGCTTGATGAGGCCCGCCTGCTCTAACCGCGCGAGGACATCCCACAGCATCTCGTGATAAAGGATGACGATCGACTGCGAGCC
>CAUPYF010000189.1:0-2532 GCA_963515435.1 uncultured Tannerella sp.
AGCCGTAGTGGGCGCCGTGATACATGAACCATTCGTGGGGGTGGGTGCCCATGGGGATGAGGTCGTGGCGCATGGCCATGTAGACGTTTGACGTGCCGTTGAGGACGCGCGGCATGCACTCCTTGAGGATGCCGATGACGCGGTCCTGGACATCGAAGGAGAAGCGGCGACGCGTGCCGAACTCTGACAATTCGGCATGGATCTCGACAAACCGGCGGGCTTTCCGGCGCGCGCGCTCGTCGGCATCGTCAGCCGGCCGGGTGCCGGTCATGCGGAAATATAATTCGGAGATCATGGCCATGAGTGGCACCTCCCAGAGCACGGTACGATACCACAGCCCGCGGATTTCCACCTCTAACCGCCCGCCGTCTTGCTCGATCATGACCTCAGCGGGGTTGAATCGGAAGCCCTTGAGAAGGTCGAAAAAGACGTTATCGAAGTAATAACAGCGCCGGCGCATGAAGGACTCGGCAGTGTCCGTGAGGAAAAGTGTGCGCATGGCGTCCACCTCGCGGCGCAGCGCCTCGCCGAAGCCCTCGGGGAAGTCCGTCTCGCCGCGGTTGACGAAGCGATAGACGACCTCCGCGTCGGGAAACTTCTTCTGGATAGCGTTCATGACGCTGAACTTGTACAGATCGTTGTCTGTGAAATCACGTATGATCATGTTCGTGTCAGTTTATCGTAAAATATCGTGCATCTCATCCAAGTACACCTTGTAATCCTCTAAGCAATGGCCTATCACCTCGTAAGCCTCCTCGCGGCCGTATTCATTGGTGATTTCCACGTTCATTTTCTTCTCTCCCGGCATGTCCTTGTAGGTAAGGAAGTAATGCTTCAGGCGCTCAAGGACGAGCTTGGGCAAGTCGCCGATGTCGTTGTAAGAATCGTAAGTAGCGTCGTTCTGTAGCACGGCGATGATCTTATCGTCAGCCGCGCTCCCGTCTAACATGCGCAGTCCGCCGATGGGCCGCACGGAGGCGATGATGTCGCCGTGTGCAATGTCCTTCTCCGTGAGTATGCAGATATCTAACGGGTCATGATCGCCGAGGATATTCTCGCGTTTGAGCTGATCCATGCAGTGTTGGGCGAAGATCTCTCCGCAGTAGCTCTGCGGGATGAAGCCGTAGAGCGCCGGGACGACGTTGGAGTAGCGCTGCGGGCGGTCGATGCAGAGGAAACCGTTCACCTTGTCGAGCTCATACTTCACAGTGTCCGTAGGCACCATCTCAATAAAAGCCGTGACCACCTGTGGCGCCTCCTTACCCACCTCGATGCCGTGCCACGGATGCGAGCGGTAGCGCAGCCCCATCAGCCTGGTGATAGTGTCGTTCAATTTGTTGTACATATCTATTGTAATAATTAGGGATGATCCATCTCTTGTAAACCACATTCGTTCGTCGGGGCAGTGTATCCCTCCCCTGACGCGCGGCAAAAGTAGACCGAATGGGTAAAGGCGAAAATGGAGGTTATAAAATGGCATGACTGTTTCTGCCTCCCGTCGCAAAGACATGTGCGGCGGATGAGGCGCGCTGAAGGAACACTGATCAGCAAGAGAAACGTCCTCCTTTTGGCATAGCATTTGTGAAACGTCCTAACATTTTATTTCCCTGACTCCCCCCCCACTCCTTAACAACTCCCTCCCCCTCCTCTCTATGACAATTAAAGACATACACGCAGCCTACGAACAGATCGTCGACCAGCTCGATCGCGTGGCCATGAAGGACGCCTTCGACACGCTCACCCAACTCATCGCCGCCACCGGGCTGCGAGAGTTTTCGTCCCAAGCCGAAGAACTGCAAAACACATATAGATATATGTTGCACTACTACGTCGAAGGCTCCGACGACCCGCAACGCCACCGTATCCGCTCCGACATCCGCCGCAAAGCCTACGAATTGGCCGACGCCGTCCGCCACGAAGCCCTCTGCGACATCTCCCCCGCCATCTATTACTCCGTCCGCCGCACAGCCGACCATCAAGGCCTCCATATCGCGCCACTGCTGCGCCAAGTCGCTCTCTGCGCCGAGGCCAACAACCGCGAACACGGCGAACCCGCCGCCAATCGCCTCTTCGACCGCCTCTGGACGACCGCCATCCTCGATGTTGACACCGCAGCCGCCGTGCGTGAAGCACTGCACGCCCCATCCTTCCCCGCGGACGTGAAGACGCTGCTCATCTCCGCCCTGCTCTTAGGCTTGCAAGCCTCCTTCGACCGCGAAAAGATGCGCCTGCTCCTTGACGCCGCCTCCCTCTCCGACTCCGACACAGTCAGCCTGCAAGCGCTCGTAGCTGTCTGCCTCACGCTCTACACCTACAGCGCCCGCCTCGAGCTTTATCCCGAGGTGCACGCAGGCCTCGAAGCCTTAGCCGAGATGCCCGACTTCCGCCGTCGCCTCTCCGCCGTCATCATCCGCTTCATCCTCACGCGCGAAACGGAGAAAGTGGCCCACCGCATGCAGGACGAGATCCTCCCCGAAATCATGAAGCTGAGCGAACGAACTGAGCACGGCAACAAATCGATCTTCTACGACC
>CAUPYF010000190.1:0-2530 GCA_963515435.1 uncultured Tannerella sp.
ACTGTCGATGGCGTTTTACGAAAATGTTAGGCCGGAAACTACAGTGTAGTTCGGGCCTTTCGATTTATGTAAGGAAGAAACTACAGTGTAGTTCGGGTTTTTCGATTCTTATAGTCAAGCAGAAATGGTTCCACGAATGTGTATCCGGTGCGGCCCGAATGGCCGCAAGCCTTACCGAAACACATCCCAGAGCGCCGAGGCGATCGCCTCTCGCGTACGGTCGGACATCTGCTGCATGTGCACAAATTCTTCCGCGCCACCGTCTGTGGCAGCCAACTCTCCGCAATCGATCGGCGGATGGATCACCATCTCCAACCGATGCGGACGCGCCAGCCACGACCCGATCGGGAGCACGTGATACGGCCCGTTGAGCGTGATCGGCACGACGGGCAGCCTCCGGTCGAGTGCCACCTGAAACGCCCCCTTCTTGAAGCGCCCCATCCGCCCCGTCTTCGACCGCGACCCCTCGGGGAAGACAGCCAGCGAAAAACCGTCCTTCAGCCGTTGCTCAGCCTCGGCAATGCTGCGCCGCGCAGCCCGTGGCGAGCTGTTGTCCACGAAGATGAATCCTGCTGCCCGACACGCATAGCCCACTAACGGAATCCGCCCCAACCCCGCCTTCATCATCCACTTGATCGGTACGCCGATGAATCCGTATATCAGGAAAATATCGAAGGCCCCCTGATGGTTTGCCGCGAACACATACGAACGGCCTTGCCGCAGGTGTTCCCGCCCCCGCACGCGCACTGGGCAAAGCACCAAGAGACACGCAAGCCGCGACCAGATCATGCCCGGGTAATACGAAAAGATGCGCTCGCCCCCCAGCAAGCACCCGACTGTCGTCGTGAGCGCCGTCAGTACCGTCAGCACCGCGAAGAGTGGCGCAGCAATCAACACAAAATATACAGGATAAAGTAGTTTAGCCATCGGTTCTTATCTCTCCTTTCCTGCGACAAAGATACGCCCGTTGCTCCGTTCGCCTGGCTATTTTTTTACTCCGCCCGCCGCCTACGAACGGATTTTTATGCCTTCTTTTGTTGCGTGATAATTGACATTTAATCAACAGTAATAGATCGAACTATGGGTGCTTTGAAGTATTTAGGTATTCTGATTCTCATCATCGGCGTAGGGATGCTGGCGGCGACCACGACAATCGAAATGGGCAGCAACACGCTGCTCCTCGCCGGGCTTTTATTGATCATTTGCGGCTACGTGGCGCACATTTTCTTTAATCGCAACAGCAAGAGAATCGAGTAAACGCGCCATCCGCGCAGACTTATTGGTTTCATTCATGCATCCTCCGCCTGAGCGGAGGATGCATGATTTTTTTGCCCGAAATTCTGGTGCAAAAAACTTAACCACCTCTCGTTGGAAGCCAAAAGACGTAGAAGCTGTAATTCATCGGTGGAGTTTTTTTAGGAGGATTTGGCAGAAAGAGAGGTGCAACACGGCTTCTACGGATTCACTACTTCGCTCGTAATCGATGGTCATTCTCCTGTAATTTTCAAGGTCCAAGAGAACGTCCTTTCCACTATCCATCTGAGTGGCAGTCCCACAAACTTGCGAGCAGTTTCTTGGGGGCGAAGTACAACTTCATAGTCTCATCTGAGTTCTTTTACAGACTCTCTGCCAACGGACCTCGATAGCCACCATCGTCAAGGATCCTTTTCCCTCTGTTTTTTATGTCTTGGAGGAGGCTTCTCTCAATACTTCATCCAATAAATTCAAAACAGTTTCTCGAACGCATCCCCATCCTCCAAGACGGGGAACTTCTTGCGAAACGCGGTGAGGCGCTCCATGTCGAGCTCGGCTTCGGCTGTGCTGACGCAGTCCTCGCACGCTGCGACGGTGCGGCCGTAAGGATCGATGATGACCGAGGCGCCGCTGTAGTCCGCCATCGGGTCGCGCCCCACGCGGTTGACGCCGACGACGTAACACTGGTTCTCGATGGCCCGCGCACGCAGCAGTGCACTCCAGGCCTCGATGCGGCCGACGGGCCAGCTGGCCACGTAGAGGACCACGTCGTAGTCGCCGCGGTTACGACTCCAGACGGGGAAGCGCAGGTCGTAGCAGACTTGCAGCAGGATGCGCACGCCGCGGAAGTTGACGACCACGCGACGCGTGCCGCGTGTGTAGTGACGGTCCTCGCCGCTGTAGGTGAAGAGGTGGCGCTTGTCGTACGTCTCCACGCGGCCGTCGGGGTGGACGAAGCAGAGGCGGTTGTAGTAACGACCGCCATCTTCCACGGCCAGCGATCCGGCCACAGCCGCGCGGCATGCCGCCGCCTTACGCACCATCCAGCGGAGCGTCTCGCTGTCGGCCTTTTCGGCCACGCCTTCGGGATGCGTCGCAAAACCAGTCGCGAACATCTCCGGCAGCACGTAGAGGTCAGCGCCTGGCCGACGGTCGATGGCCGCCTCGGCCCGCCGCATGTTCTCCGCCGGATCGGCCCAGGCAATGTCTTGTTGCAGGATGACGACTCGCATGGCTACAGGCTCCATTCGGCGCCGTCCTTCGTGTCCTTGACCAC
>CAUPYF010000191.1:0-2529 GCA_963515435.1 uncultured Tannerella sp.
GAATGGCCCCACAAAAATTGGAGGTGTCCCTGTAGCCTGAGGGGCCACACCCAAACGCCTCTAATTATTTTGCAAAACATTTCCGATTGACTATAATTACGTGAGTTCGACGACGGAATGAGGTTCCTTATTCTTTCGTCGAACTCACGTTGTGTTATCTCTCCCGATCCGCTGCTTGTTCTGCCGGCGCCTAGCAGTCAAAAACGCATCACTCCACTCGGACGGTAGCCGAAAGCGTGTGGCCACGATCATCAACGACGGTGAGCGTGTGGAGGCCGGGATCGAGGTGGAGGGAGAGCTTGTGGAAGTCGCGCGTGGAGGTGGTGTAGTTGCCGTCTATGTGCCAAAAGACCGTCGCGTCGGGGTCGCTATGGGCCAGTTCAAAGGTGACGACGCCGGGTGTGCCGTCTAACTGGCGAGGCAGGGTGATGTGAGCAAAGGAGCTCTGGGGGTAGATGAACTGCATCGGCCGATCGGAGTCGTCTCCGCAGCCGGGCATGAAGGGCGGCAACGCGCGGTATTCGGGATGCTTCTGCCGATAATACCACTCCCACGCAGGCGGCAATACGAACCAGTCTGCGGGCACGGCATTGCCCTCGCTCAGGCAGTTTTCGTAAACGCGGAAACGCCCGTCAGGCGTGAGGTTCACACGGACGTGGTAGGGACAAGGCACCGTGCGTAGGCCATTGGGGCAGACGGCGATGACATCCGTCTCATCGCAGAAGCGCCCCTTGAGGCAGCCCGACCGACGGCACACTTCAGCGTCGACTAAGGCGCCGTCACCCGGCAACTCGAACCATGCCGAGGCGGTCAGCAGATTGAAGAGGTCGAAGAGGACAGGCCCGGCCGTGCGTGCCCCGACGAGCCCCGGCCGCCCTTCACCCGAAGCATTGCCCACCCATACGCCTACGGCATAACGTGGCGTCACGCCCACGGCCCACGCGTCGCGGAAACCGTAGCTCGTGCCCGTCTTCCACGCGATGGTCTGCATGGAGGGAATCGTGCGCCAATCGATATCCTCCGGCCGGTTCACCTCCTTGATAGCTTGAAACGTGAGCCAGACGCCGCCGGGGGTAAAGACATAAGGCGTGGCTTTGCCCACCTGCTCGTCGGCCGAGAGGATGAGGGGGAGGCGCGGGCGCCCCTCGAGGCAGCGCGCCATGTCGACGTAGGTCGTGGTGACATCCCAGAGGGTGGCTTCGGCACCGCCGAGGATGAGCGACAGGCCGTAGTGCGAGGCGGGGCGGAGAAGGGTCGAGAGGCCGGCGCGGCGCAAAAAGTCGTAGAACTTAGGGACGCCATAGCTACGGAGCAAGACGACGGAAGGCACGTTGAGCGAGCGGGCGATGACTTCCTCAGCAGGCACGGCGCCCTCGAATTGGAGGTTGAAATTCTGCGGTGCGAAGCCATTCACGTTGATGGGAATGTCGGGCAGGAGGGTGCGGGGCAGGATGTCGCCGTCTTGCAGGGCAGCGCAATAGAGCAGGGGCTTGAGGATGCTGCCCGTGCTGCGCGGCGCGCGGATGATATCCACCTGGCTGCCCGGCTGCCGCTCGTCAAAGCGTGCATTACCGCAGTAGGCCAGTACACGGGCAGTACGGACATCGACAACGACAGCGGCCATGTCGCGGATGTCCTGCTGCATGAACTCATCGTGCCACCGCGCCATCACACTCTCCACCTGCGTTTGCATCCCCTTGTCAATCGTAGAGACAATGCGATCGCCGGGGCGCGTCTGCTGGAAGTCGGCCACTAAGTGTGGCGCCAAACGGGGCAGCGGCAAAGGTTCAGCAGGCAGCGTCTCGCTGAGCGCCAGCTCATAGTCAGTGTCGTCGATCACGCCGCGGCGATGCAGCTCACGCAGCAGGCGGTTGCGTTTCCGGAGCAGCGCCTCGCGGTTGCGTGAAAGATGGATCATTGACGGCGCGTTGGGCAACACAGCCAGTGTGGCCGCCTCGGCCCACGAGAGCTCGGCTGACGCGTGTCCGAAGTAGCGCCAAGCCGCCGCCTCCACCCCAACCACGTTACCCCCGAAGGGCGCATGCGCTGCATAAAGCGCCAAGATCTCCCGCTTGCTGTAGCGACATTCTAACCGTTCAGCCAAGATCATTTCGATCAGCTTCTCCCCCACCGTGCGCCGTTCGCCGCGCGAGAGCCGGATGGTCTGCATCGTGATCGTGCTGCCCCCGCTGACAATGCGCCGCGCGCGTATGTTCTGCACGAAGGCGCGCAGGACGGCCACGGGGTTGACGCCGTTATGGAGATAGAAATAGCGATCCTCAAAGGCGACGAGGCAGCGAGCGAACTTGTCGGGCGCCGTGTCCGTAGGCGGAAAGCGCCATTGCCCATCGTCGGCGATGCGGGCACCGAGCAGCTCGCCGTGGCGGTCGGTGACGACGGTGGTGTAGGGCACATCGAAGAGCCGACGCGGCAGGCACAGCAGGTAAGCCAACAGCAAAAGAGCCACCCCGTAACGGATGGCTCTTACTGGTTTCGTATTCCAATCGGGTAGCAACACGGGGTTCGCGT
>CAUPYF010000192.1:0-2524 GCA_963515435.1 uncultured Tannerella sp.
TTCAGGCGGTCGGCCGTGGGCTGGGCTTCGGGCACGTGCGCTTTGATGAGCGCCGGGCGGAAGGGATGCAGGAGGATGTCGTGTGGAGGTGTGCAATCGAGGCGTCGGTCGCCGCCACGGAGCACCAAGAGGTGGCGGTAAGAGACGCCGTGGTGGAAGGTGGCGTCGGCCGACCCGAGTTGCTCGTTGAGGTATCGGATGAGGACGTCGGACTCCTCCGTGGAGATGTGTCCCGCAGAGTGGTTCTTGATCCGGTCGCCGTCGATGCAGACGAGGTTGCAGCGCAGGGCCAGCTCGCCGGGCCGAAGATCGACGCCCATACCGGCGGCCTCAAGCACGCCGCGCCCCTCGTAGACGGTGGGCAGGTCGTAGCCCAGGATGGAAAGGTTGGCCACCTCGCTGCCGGGGAGGAATCCGTCGGGCACCGTGTGCAGTCGGCCGGAAGCTCCGAGCCGGGCCAGCCTGTCCATCGCGGGAGTGGGAGCATATTGCAAAGGCGTGCGTCCGCCTAATTCGGCAATCGGCTCGTCGGCCATGCCGTCTCCCAGAATGATGATATGCTTCATATATAATGGTGTAGTACCTATGTGCCCGCCCGAATAAGGGCACCTCAGAAATCGGGGGTAGCAAAAGTAAACGTAGGAGCGCAGCTCCTGCTTCGTGAGTGGCGCAACGCATGCTGTAGGGCAGCCCCTGAAGTGCCTCCGGATTATAGCCCGGGGCAGAGCGACACCGAAGGTGGAGTGGCACCCCGGGGAACGCGCTGCCCCCACTGCTGCATAAGGTTTCATTGCCCTTCTATCTTTGCCTGCGCTTAAAGACAAGAATACCCTCCATGAATACCAAACTCTACACCGCCATTATCTGCCTTCTCCTTCCATTATGCAGCTTGGCCCAGACGTATTTCCGGATGTCTGAAAACCTTCGGACGAGGCTCCCGGACACGTTGCGGGAACGGATTGTCGGATCGTTCGATCATCTGCTGGCAAGCATCGACCGCGGAGAGCCAGATACGATGTACATCGATCAGGAAGAGGCCGAACTGAACCGCACATTTTTCCGCTATCTGAGAGGTTTCGAGGGAAAAGACACCATACGTAAGTATTACCGCCCGCAGCTGATAGGCCTCTACGCCGTCGCCCCCAACCGCTACCTGCTGACCCTCGCCTGCGTCCGCGACGACGAAATCGGGCGTATCCTGACCTTCCTTGCTCGCAACGACGGGCATAGCATCGTGTTTTCTTGTCCGCTGAAGTATAACACGCGGCATTGGAAGACGACAACGGTCGGCACGCTGACTTACCATTTCCAAGACACCATCGACAGGGATCGGGCGCAGAACTTCGATCGGAAAAACCACTCGATGGCGCGTACACTGAGGCTACCCGTCATGCAGTGGGTGGTCTATATGTGCGCAAACTATCAGGAGGCGCTTCGCCTGCAAGGCTGCCTTTATGAATCGATGAGCAACGGCAAGGTCAACAGCGGAGATATCATTGATCCGAACACGCTTTTCTCGGTGATGAACGACGAGGATTTTTCGCATGATATATTGCATATCTACGCCTCGAAAATTCGGGGGAAGAACCGCAACCGCTCAGCCGAATGTGGGCTGGCATACTATTGGGGGAATGCATACTACCCAGGGGCGACGGGTAAGGCGCCTGAGCTGACAGAGTTGCTGCCTTTACTTAGACGTTACTTGCAGTCGAGTCCGGACGCCCGCCTGCTCGGCCTCTTCGAGAAGGATCCTGACGTGCTCGCGCCTTACGGCTATCCGAAGCCTGTGCAGGTGGCACGGGTCATCAGTGCCGTTATCTGTCGAGAGGTGGAGAGACAAAAAGGTGCGGACGGTATCATCGAGTTGTTGAAGTGTGGCAGTGGAGATGAAAACTTTTTTAAGTGCATCAAGAAATTAGTCGGGATCGATCGAGACAATTTTGAGGAGAAGGTGCGCCGTCTGATCTTGGAATAAACTCATACACCATGAACCCACCTCTCATCATACGCCCGGCCGACGCCGGTGACTTGGACGCCATCCTGTTACTCTTCGACACAGCGCGCCGCTTCATGACCGCTAATGGCAACCCGTCACAGTGGATCGAAGGCTATCCGGACGCGGACATCGTACGGACGGACATCGGCCACGGCAACTGCTACGTCTGCACGCTGGCAGACAGCGGCGCTATCGTCGGCACGTTCGCCTTCATCCTCGGCGAGGAGCCGACATATCACACCATCGAGCAAGGCAGTTGGCACGCTGATCGACCTTATGGCACCATTCACCGCATGGCCTCCGACGGCCACACACGCGGCATCGCCCGCGCCACGTTCGACTACTGCGCTGCCCGCACGGACTACCTCCGCATCGATACCCATGCCGACAATCTCCCCATGCTGCGCGCCATCACGCGTTATGGTTTCCGCCCCTGTGGCATCATCCACGTCCGCGACGGTAGCCCACGCTTAGCGTTCGATCTTGAGCGACCTTCGGCCGGGCGCCCATAAGGGGTGCCCCTACTAC
>CAUPYF010000193.1:0-2501 GCA_963515435.1 uncultured Tannerella sp.
TCATCAAGACGCGTGAGGAGGGTTACGCCGACAAGTCGATCAAGGAGATCGTGCGTGAGATCTTCTCCTACGCCGATATCATGACCATGTCGTCGAAGAAGGACGCGATCGTGAACATGGGCGGCTTCGTAGCCTTCCGATCCGAGGAACTTTGGCGACGCTGTCAAATGTTCTGCATCATGAACGAAGGCTTCATCACCTACGGCGGCATGAGTGGCCGCGACATG
Organism: uncultured Tannerella sp.; assembly: GCA_963515435.1. Classification (GTDB taxonomy): domain Bacteria; phylum Bacteroidota; class Bacteroidia; order Bacteroidales; family Tannerellaceae; genus Tannerella. Next base: position 228 of record CAUPYF010000193.1, read on the forward strand.
AACGCCTTGGCCGTAGGCCTCGACGAGGGCACGGAGTTCGACTACTTAGAGACGCGCATCCGGCAGGTGGAGCACCTTGCCAAGCGCCTCGACGAGTACGGCATCCCTTATCAGCGCCCCGTCGGCGGTCACGCCGTCTTCATCGACGCCAAACGCGTCCTCACGCATGTGCCAAAGGAGGAGTTCGTCGCCCAGACGCTCGGCGTGGAGCTCTACCTTGAGGCTGGCATCCGCGGCGTGGAGATCGGCGCCATCCTGGCCGACCGAGATCCGAAGACGCGCGAGAATCGTTACCCGAAGCTCGAACTGCTGCGCCTCGCCATCCCCCGCCGCACGTATACGGACAACCATATGGATGTCGTGGCCGCCGCGCTGAAGAACGTCTTCGACCGCCGCGAACAGATCACCCGCGGCTACCGCATCACTAAGGAGCACCCCATCATGCGCCACTTCACCGTTGAGCTGGCGCCGGCGGAATAAACTGTCGACGTCTACATTTGCCGCCCGTATAAAAACCCGTATAAATAGATAATGAAGACAATGAGATTGAAGATTTTCATGGGCATGGCTTTGCTGACGGCGGCCGTGCTGACGTCCTGCGGCAAGAATGAGTCGTTCGCCTCGCGGCAGAAGGCCGAGCGGAAGGCCGTCGATAAGTTCATCAACGACCACGGCATAGAGGTGCTCTATCGGTACCCCTCGAACGGTGTCTTCGGCAAAAACCAGTACTACCTGATCAACGATGGAGAGAACGAGGGGCGCGTCTACCTACACGTGGTGGACTCCGGCAACGGCAACCGTGCCGTGAAGGGGCGTACCGAAGTGCTAATGCGTTGCAGCGGCGAGCTCTTCTTCAAGCGCGACACCGCTCTGAAGTTCGACACCTTCGTCAATGTCGATGAGCCCATTGCTTTTATCTACGGCACGGCACATTACGTCTCTTCGCAAGGGCGATACCAGATCGGCAGGCAGGTAAACTTCAACTCAGCCGGATATTACCTCAGCCCCGGCGTGGAGTCCGCCTTGCGCTACGTGGGCGAGAACGCCACTGTGAGCCTCATCGTCTGCTTCACGGACGGCAGCGCGTATCAGTTGGACGCTTACGAGCCGCTCTATTATGACAAGGTGACGTTCCGCTTCGCCGATTAGGGTACACGCGTTAGCACAGACGTCATAAACAACCGATGGCTCGGGACCGATGGAGGGACACTTCATTCGGTTCCGAGCCCTCTTTTTAGCAAATATGAGTTCGACGTAGGAATGGGGATCCTTATTCCTACGTCGAACTCACGTTCCGTCAAGGCATGGTACCACCTCTTGCAATCGGTTGAATATTACCTATATCGGATCCGGAAGATGGGGGGCGAACTACATGCGAATTCTTTCTCTGACTTAGCTAATCGCTCGCTTTTTGTCTACTTTTGCGCACAAATCAAACGAAAGTGTGCAGTGTCCATGTCGGTACCCATCTCGAAAACGCGTGATGTCTTGGTTGACGTAGCCCGTCAACTCTTTGCCCGCATGGGCTTTCATAACACCACGATGAACGATATCGCTCAAGCCTCGAAAAAGGGTCGGCGCACACTTTACACCTATTTCAAGAATAAAGACGACGTGTTTACCGCTGTCGTCGAGGCCGAGCTCGACACGCTCGTGGACTCCCTCCTCGAGGTGGCCGCACGCCGACTGCCAGCCGACAAAAAGCTCATCACCTACATCTACATGCGCCTCCACGCCGTCAAAGCCATCGTCTTCCGCAACGGCACCCTCCGCGCCTCCTTCTTCCGCGACATCTGGCGCGTGGAGAAAGCACGCAAAAAATTCGACCTCCGAGAGACCGAAATCCTCCGTGACATCCTCAGAGACGGCGTCAACGAAGGCCTCTTCTCCATCACCGAAGTCGACATGACAGCCAACATCCTGCACCACGCCCTCAAAGGCCTCGAAGTGCCCTACATCCGCGGCCACATCAACCGCTGGGGAAAGAGCCGAACCATCGAGCGGCAGAACGTAATGAACATCATCTTCAATGGCATCAAAGTCAACCACAATGTATATTAACTCGACTGGGTTTTACGTTCCCGAACAACGGATCCCTAACTCGTATTACACGGAAAAGACCGGTATGAGCGATGACTGGATCGTGCAGCGCACCGGCATCAAAACACGTTCCCGCGCCAGCGCCGACGAAAACATCAACACGATGGGCCTCCAAGCCGTCCACGACGCCCTGCCCCGTCTCCCCTACGACATCCGCGAGGTAGACCTCCTCAT